>NZ_JAPDCI010000008.1:0-220330 GCF_027705905.1 Aeromonas sp. Y293-4
GAAAATCAAAAATTGTTTTTGATGTTCGATGCTGTGAGTGCCCACACAGATTGCTTGATTCAAATTGTTAAAGAGCGACGCAACAGTGTGTTGCTGCGGGAGTGGAATTCTACTCAACCGCCTTCTCGAGTCAAGCCTTATTTTCAAAGGCTTTTCGAGGTTATCGACGAGGTTGTTTGCGTTGCCGCTTGCCCTGTCGATGGAGGCGCATTATAGGGAACAGATTCTTTCTGGCAAGGCTAAACTGCATGTTTTTTTGATAAAACTGCACAACCGTTCAAACAACAAACAAAAAGAAGAGAATTTGAACTGAATCACACATTCTTGAGGCAGATGACCGTCAAGTACCCCTCCCCTTCAACTCATATAAGCCATTTCGGATTGTTGACGCGCCAGCCAAAGCTCTTCCATCTCCAGCAAGGTTTGATAGATTTTCTCCGCCTGCTCTGGTCGGCTGAACAGATATCCCTGTCCATACAAGTGGATATCGGTCAGGGATCGCAGTACATCCAACTGGGCCTGTGTCTCAATCCCTTCACACACCAGACTCTTGCCCAGCATCGACCCCATCCGGCAAATATTGGCGACCAGTTCGGATGCCTCCATTGAAGTGTCAATGCCCTGTATAAAGGAGCGGTCGATCTTCACCTTGCTGACCGGTAACTTTTGCAGATAACTCAAAGATGAATAACCAGTCCCAAAATCGTCTAATGCCAGCAGTACCCCCTGCTGATTGAGATCCTGCATCAGTTGCAGCGAGTTCTTCACTTCGCGCATGGTGGTATCTTCCGTGACCTCCAAGACAAGGCTGCGGGCAGGCAGGTGGTGCTCCATCAATGCCTTGGCCACCAGTTTGAGCAAATTACGCTGGTACATGCCTGGCGAGATATTCACACACATTTGCAGATCAACCATACCAAGCTGGTGCCACTGATAGAGCTGCTCGCAAGCTGTGTTCAGCACCCAGCTCCCAACCCGTTCGGCAAGCTGGAACTCCTCAGCCACCATGATCACTTCGTTTGGCGGAATGAAGCCAAGTTCCGGATGCCGCCAGCGCAGCAGAGCCTCGACAGCTTCACAGCGGCCACTCTCGAGATTGACGATGGGTTGGTAATAGAGTTCCAACGCATTGTGTTCCAGCGCCATGATCATGTCCGACGCCAGATGTTTGCGCCGCGCCGTCTCGTTGAGCAGGGAGTTATCGTAAATCACATAGGGAACATGGGTCTTGCGACTATGGAACAGGGCCTGTTCCGCACGACTCAACAACTCCTGAGTCTTGTCGCTGTCCATCGGATAGAAGGCAATGCCGATCCCGACTTCGAGCCGGAAGGGATAGTTGTCATAGACGATATCTTGCTTCAGCGCATGCAGCAGTCGTGCTACCAGCTCCCTGACCTGACGCAGATCGCTGCTGCCACGCTGGATAATGGCAAATTGATCCCCCCCAAGACGTCCGCTCCACTCCCCCTCTTCACAGAGCACTCTGATCCGGGTGGCAAACTCACAAAGCAGATAATCACCGGTGTCATAGCCAAACTTGCTATTGATATCCCTGAAGTCGTTGATATCGACCAGCACCAGTCCAAACGGCACTTCCTGTGTGGCGTACAGCTCCATCCGCTCCAGCAGAGCAACCCGATTGGACAACCCGGTCAGCGGATCCCGTCTGGCCGCTCTGAAATGACGACGCCCTTCATATATAAGCAGCATGCTGAGCAGCAGCACTGACATGACCAGACCGGATACCATCAACAACAAGGCATTGCGCAATTGGCCAAAATGGCGATCGTTCTCGGAATAGACGTTGATGTTCTTCTGCATCACAGAAGCGAGGGAGTAGGAGAGCGGCTCTTGCAGCGGGGCAAGGCGCATCATGATCTGCTGATAGTCAGATGCCCCGCTTTGCAACTTGGTGATGTCGGGCTCTATTTGGCGAATATTGGTTTCAATCAGCTGCACCAGACGCAAGGTTTTCTGCTTGTCCTGCATGCTCTTGCGCAGCTGGCCGCTCAACAGGATGGGCGTTCTGCTCCAGAGAATGTCATAACGCAGCATCAGGGTGTCATGATCAATCCCACCATAGTGATAGACCTCTACCGCATTGAGGAAACGACCGAGCTCCAGCTGCAACTGCATCAGCGCCCAGGAGACATCATAGGTGTATTTCTCCATCGCTCTGGTCGCATTCTGAATCTGCATCAGGCAATAGAGGGTGCTCCCGGTAAACGACAGGATGGATACATACAGAATGACGAGCAGTGGCCACGCCCTGGTCTTTCCTTTCACCCCATGCTCCCGTGCGGTTTTTATCAGTGCTGAATGTCTATCAAATCCAGCTGCCAAATCATCATGTCGGTATATTCGGATCGCTTCAATTCCGGATATTGATCAAGAGGCAGCATAAACCAGACCGGCCCCTTGTCACGCACCCGCATGACAGCGCCGTTGTCTTCCCATGCGAGTATGGGCTCGTATTTGGCAACCTTGTCCCATTCAATGCGGATCTGGAAACTGTTCAGTGCCGTCAACGTAATGGTCTTGCCATCCGCACCGACTGCAGTCAATACATCGGCCAGTTTTGGGCCTCTGTAGGTGTGCGGCTTATCCACCCACGGGTTGCCGGTCACTATCTCATGTTGCGGCAGAGCCTGCAGTTTGGCCAGATCAAATAACACCTTGCCATCAACTTCGTCTGCCGACCTGATGTTGCCACCCACTTTCAGGATCACCGGCCCAGTCAGCGCCTCAGCAGCCATCACCGGCATGATGATCAATGAACACAGTAGTGTCAGCCAACCAAACATTTTCATATAGCCCCCAGATTTGCTGTCTCAACAGACTCAGTTTAGCCAGATATAAAAAAACGGCTCGCCTTGAGCGAGCCGTTTGTCAAACAGAGCAAGGGGTATGATTACATCATGCCCATGCCACCCATGCCGCCCATGTCAGGCATTGCAGGGGTATCTTTCTTCGGCAGTTCGGTGACCATGCACTCGGTGGTGATCATCAGACCGGCGATGGAAGAGGCAAACTGCAGGGCGGAACGGGTTACCTTGGTCGGATCCAGAATGCCCATGGCCAGCATGTCGCCATACTGTTCGCTGTAAGCGTTGTAACCGAAGTTGCCCTCGCCGTTCTTCACTGCGTTGGCAATGACGGAGGCTTCTTCACCGGCGTTGATGACGATTTGACGCAGCGGGGCTTCCATGGCGCGCAGGGCAACCTTGATACCGACGTTCTGGTCTTCGTTGTCACCGCGCAGACCAGCCAGTTTGGCTGCAACGCGAACCAGCGCGACACCACCACCGGCAACCACACCTTCTTCAACCGCGGCGCGGGTAGCGTGCAGGGCATCTTCAACACGTGCTTTCTTCTCTTTCATCTCGACTTCGGTGGCTGCGCCAACCTTGATCACGGCAACACCGCCAGCCAGCTTGGCTACGCGCTCTTGCAGCTTCTCACGATCGTAGTCGGAAGAGGTCTCTTCGATCTGCTGACGGATCTGGGCAACACGACCTTCGATCACACCGGCATCACCCACGCCATCGATGATGGTGGTGTTCTCTTTGGTGATGACGATGCGCTTGGCACGACCCAGATCTTCCAGAGTCGCTTTTTCCAGCTCCATGCCAACTTCTTCAGAGATGACGGTACCGCCAGTCAGTACGGCGATATCCTGCAGCATGGCCTTGCGACGGTCACCGAAGCCCGGCGCCTTGACGGCAGCCACTTTCACGATACCGCGCATGGTGTTGACCACCAGAGTGGCCAGCGCTTCGCCTTCTACGTCTTCGGCAACAATCAGCAGCGGCTTGCCAGCTTTGGCAACGCCTTCCAGCACCGGCAGCATTTCGCGGATGTTGGAAACTTTCTTGTCAACCAGCAGGATGAACGGGTCGTCCAGTTCAACGGAACCGGTCTCTTGCTTATTGACGAAGTAGGGGGACAGGTAGCCGCGGTCGAACTGCATACCTTCAACAACTGCCAGCTCATCTTCCAGACCCTGACCATCTTCAACGGTGATGACGCCATCGCGACCCACTTTGTCCATGGCTTCAGCAATCAGCTTGCCCACTTTCTCATCGGAGTTGGCGGAGATGGTGCCCACCTGAGCGATGGCATTGCTGTCAGCGCACGGCTGGGACAGCGCTTGCAACTCGGCAACAGCAGCCACAACGGCTTTGTCGATACCGCGCTTCAGATCCATCGGGTTCATACCGGCGGCAACGGCTTTCAGACCTTCGTTGACGATGGCCTGAGCCAGAACGGTTGCAGTAGTGGTACCGTCGCCGGCGGCATCGTTCGCCTTGGAAGCCACTTCCTTGACCATCTGGGCGCCCATGTTCTGGAACTTGTCTTCCAGCTCGATTTCGCGCGCAACAGACACACCATCTTTAGTAATGGTCGGGGCGCCGAAGGACTTGTCCAGCACCACGTTGCGGCCTTTCGGGCCCAGAGTCACCTTGACGGCATCAGCCAGGATGTTTACGCCTTCCAGCATCTTGATGCGGGCTTCGTTACCAAACTTAACGTCTTTAGCTGCCATTTTTCTTCAATCCTTAAATCAATTCGGGGAAAAGGAGGATGGATTACTCTTCGACAATCGCCAGGATGTCGGTTTCTGAGAGGATCAGGACGTCCTGACCATCCAGCTTCTCGGTCTTCACACCGTAGCCTTCGTTGAAGATAACCTTGTCACCAACCTTCACGGCCAGCGCTTTGACTTCGCCATTATCCAGGATGCGACCAGTCCCCACGGCAAGCACTTCACCACGGGTGGACTTCTGGGCCGCAGTACCAGTCAAGACGATACCGCCGGCAGATTTGGCTTCAGCTTCGATGCGCTTGATGATGACGCGGTCGTGCAGTGGACGAATTTTCATCGATAACTCTCCCAAAATGAGTCTCATTGTTGCTTTGAGGAATGGCCGTTCCAGGCCAAATTAGATATGTCCCTGATGTGGGGCAGAGTTGCTAACCCTTCAAGGGCAAATACAAAAAAAATTTTTTCACGTACTATAAACATCTTCGATGGTTCAGCCATGTCCGCACCCTGGTGCAAGGTCGGTTCAAGCCGCCCGTTTTCGATGCCAGAACCTTCAAAGCCAGCTGTAGAGACGAGCCCTTGACCCGCACCAACCCCATGTTGACAGCCCCTATTCCGGTCGTACTGCGCCAGATGACGGGCCCCATGATCTTCGGCATCATCGCCATTCTTGCCTTCAATCTGGTCGATACCTTTTTTATCGGTATGCTGGGCACCGAAGCTCTGGCCGCCATCAGTTTTACCTTTCCTGTCACTTTTGTGGTTACCTCGCTGGCGATGGGATTGGGCGCCGGATTGTCAGCGGTGATCGGTCATACTCTGGGGCAGGGCAAACACGATGAGGCAGCCCATCTCGCCACCGACAGCCTGTTTCTGGCGGTGATCATGGTGGCCCTGCTCTCCGCGGGGGGCGCTCTCACCATCAAGCCTCTGTTTACCCTGTTGGGGGCCAGTGCCGAGCTTATCTCCCTCATCCATGACTACATGCTGATCTGGTATCTCACCGTCCCCATGCTGGTGCTGCCCATGGTGGGCAATGCCGCCATCCGGGCGACCGGCGATACCAAAACCCCCAGTCTGGTGATGGCCGTAGCCGGGCTGGTCAACGGGGTACTGGATCCTCTGTTGATCTTCGGTATCGATCCCTTTCCCGAATGGGGGATCCGCGGGGCCGCCATCGCCACCTCTATCTCCTGGTTGATGGCAATGCTGGTCAGCCTCTATATCCTGCGTCATCGGGAGGGCTTGCTGCTGTGGCGCCTCTCGCCGCGGGCCCGGTTGCTATCCCACTGGCGGGCGTTACTCCATGTCGCCGTCCCAGCCTCTTTTACCAATATGCTCAACCCGCTGGCCAACGCAGTGCTGATGACGATTTTCGCCGGTCTAGGTACAGAAGTGGTGGCGGCTTACGGCGCCGCGTCGCGGGTCGAGGCGCTATTGCTGATTGTGATGATGGCGCTCGCCTCCGTACTGGCCCCCTTCATCTCGCAAAACTGTGGCGCCGGCAATCCGGCCCGCGCCAAAGCTGCACTGCAGAGCTGCATGAGTTTTGCGTTGCTTTTCCAGCTCGCCATCTATGGCCTGACCTGGCTACTGGCGCCACTCATCGCCAACCTGTTCAGCGATCATCCACAGGTCATTCGCCTCATCATTCTCTATCTGCATCTGGTGCCGATCGGTTACGGCTTTCAGGGCATGGTGATGCTGCTGGCCTCGGCACTCAATGGCGTGCGAGCATCCAGTATCTCGTTTTTGTTCAACGGATTGCGGCTGTTTGGTTTTCTGTTGCCAGGAGCCTGGCTGGGAGCAAAGCTGGGAGGAGAACAGGGGATATATCTGGGGATACTGCTGGCCAATCTGGCGGCGGGCACCCTAGCATGGTGGTATGCCCGACACCGCTTCGAGGCCTTGTGCCATCAGGGTAAACCCTGATTCAGTCACTCACCTCGGTTTTCGTCTCGTCGATTACTCTTTACGCTCAAATTCGCCTTCGATGGTTGTGCCGCCCTGCTTGGCGTTCCCCAGATGATCATCGGACGGTGCGTTGCCAAACGGGGATTGAGTACGCTGGAAACCACCCATCTGCATCCGGAACTGGCTGCTGCCGATCAGCTTGTCAGCCAGTTTGTTGCGCAGCCAGGGTTGCAGCAACAGCACACCGAAAATGTCGGTCACGAAACCCGGGATAATCAGCAGCAAGCCGGCCAACGCCAGCATCATGCCCCCCATCACCTCGCGACCCGGCATCTCGCCCATCTGCATCTTTTGCTGGGCGCTGAACAGGGTCTTGATCCCTTCACTGCGCACCAGCGAGGAGCCCAATACAGCAGTCAGAATGAGCAAGCCGACAGTCGGCAGCGCCCCGATTACCGAGCCGACCTCGATCATCACGGTGAGCTCCAGCACAACCAGACCCACCAACAACAAAAACAACTTGCCCATATCCACTCCAGCACCGGTAAATTGAGAACAAGTGGCGCCCATCCAACGATGGCCGGAGGCGATTTTGCCGCCCCGTCATCACCACTTTCTGCCCTGAATAAATGGGGGCAACCCCCCTCTTTTCAAGTTGGTCAACTGACTCCTACGTCATCAGCAATCTAAAAAACCAGCAAAAAGTCACAAAAATTTATAAAAATCATCATGATAAAAACTTCATAACATATGTGTACTTTCCTCAAAGTAATTTGAAAATGTCGCAAATTTAGTGATCCACCTCTAATAACCGATACCTCAATTGGAGTAGTATATTGATTAGTTTTTCGGGAGGTCATTCTCCCAACCGCCCCACTCGATGTGTGGTGCTTCAGGATGAGCTGTGCGCAAGGAACTCGCGACCACTCGGTGAGGATTTTTCCATTTATCTGATTTCTGAGGCATTACAATGAGCGACATCAAGAACGTCCGCATTGAAGAAGACCTGCTGGGCACCAAAGAAGTTTCCAATGATCTCTACTACGGTGTGCACACCCTGCGCGCTGTCGAGAACTTCAAGATCAGCTCTCAGAAGATTTCTGACGTTCCGGAATTCGTCCGCGGTATGGTGCTGACCAAGAAGGCCGCTGCGCTGGCAAACGGTGAACTGGGTACCATCCGTCCTGAAATTGCTGACAAGATCGTAGAAGCCTGCGACCTGATGCTGAACACCGGCAAATGCTTCGACCAGTTCCCGGTCGACGTTTACCAGGGTGGTGCCGGCACCTCCGTCAACATGAACACCAACGAAGTACTGGCCAACATCGCCCTGGAAATCATGGGTCTGGAGAAAGGCCGTTACGACGTCATCAACCCGAACGACCACGTCAACAAGTGCCAGTCCACCAACGATGCCTACCCGACCGGTTTCCGCGTTGCTGTGGTCAACAGCACTGACGTGACTCTGCACGCGCTGGAGCACCTGATCGCGGCATTCGATACCAAAGCGAAAGAGTTCAAAAACATCCTGAAGATGGGTCGTACCCAGCTGCAAGATGCGGTTCCGATGACCCTGGGTCAGGAGTTCCACGCGTTCGCAGTGACCCTGCGTGAAGAGATCAAGTCCATCAAGCGTTGCCAGGAGCTGCTGCTGGAAGTGAACCTGGGCGCGACCGCCATCGGTACCGGTCTGAACACTCCGCCTGAGTACTCTGCACTGGCCATCAAGCGTCTGGCCGAGATCACCGGTCGTGCCTATGTACCGGCAGAAGACTTGATCGAAGCGACCTCAGACTGTGGCGCCTACGTCATGCTGCACGGCGCCATCAAGCGTCTGGCCATGAAGCTGTCCAAGATCTGTAATGACCTGCGTCTGCTCTCCTCCGGCCCGCGCACTGCACTGAAAGAGATCAACCTGCCAGAAATGCAGGCGGGTTCCTCCATCATGCCAGCCAAGGTCAACCCGGTTATCCCGGAAGTGGTCAACCAATCCTGCTTCAAGGTATTCGGTAACGACATCACCATCACCTTCGCCGCCGAAGCCGGTCAGCTGCAGCTGAACGTCATGGAGCCGGTGATTGGTCAGGCGATGTTCGAATCCCTGAGCCTGATGGAAAAAGCCTGTATTTCCCTGCGCGAGAAGTGCGTGGAAGGTATCACCGCCAACCCGGAAATCTGCATGAATCACGTGCTGAACTCCATCGGTATCGTGACCTACCTGAACCCCTTCATCGGCCACCACGAAGGGGATATCGTCGGCAAGATCTGTGCCCAGACCGGCAAGAACGTCCGTGAAGTCGTTCTTGAGCGTGGCCTGCTGAGCGCCGAGCAGCTGGACGAAATTCTCTCCATCGAGAACCTGATGAACCCGCAATACAAAGCCAAGCGTTTCACCCGCGAAGCTGCCGTATAAGCGAGTGTGGGCCGGGATCTTCCCGGCCCATAAAGTCAGTTCCCGATTGGTCTTTATCCCCAGCCCGATCGGGAATTGGCTTTTTGCCAAATAAAAACCAAAAACTAAAAAATGGAGTTATCGCTATGATTGGAATCGAGTTACTTGTCGTGCTCGCCGCTATCTATCTGGGGGCCCGGATAGGCAGCATCGGCATCGGCTTTGCCGGTGGTCTGGGGGTACTGGTATTGACGTGGGGTCTGGGCATGCCCATCCCGAGCGATCAACTGGTCAGCTACATCCCTTGGGATGTGATCATGATTATCGCGTCCGTCATCTGTGCCATCGCCTGTATGCAACTGGCTGGCGGGATGGACTATCTGGTCTTCCTGGCAGAAAAAGCGCTGCGCAAGAACCCCAAATACATCACCTTCGCCGCCCCGGTGGTCACCTACCTGATGACCATGCTGGCCGGTACCGGTCATACCGCCTTCTCCACCCTGCCGGTGATCGCTGAAGTGGCCAAAGAGCAAGGGATCCGCCCATCCCGTCCGCTCTCCATCGCAGTTGTCGCCTCCCAGATCGCCATCACAGCTTCCCCGATCTCTGCCGCTG
Source organism: Aeromonas sp. Y293-4 (assembly GCF_027705905.1). Taxonomy (NCBI): domain Bacteria; kingdom Pseudomonadati; phylum Pseudomonadota; class Gammaproteobacteria; order Aeromonadales; family Aeromonadaceae; genus Aeromonas; species Aeromonas sp. Y293-4. The sequence goes on from NZ_JAPDCI010000008.1 coordinate 9,471, forward strand.
TGGTTGCCTTCTCCGGCATGCTCGAGCCGTTTGGTGTTGATTATCTGACCCTGCTGGCCATCTGCATCCCCTCTACCTTCCTGGCCTGTATCCTGGGCGCCTTCATTGCCAACATGATGGGCAAGCCGCTGGAGCAGGACGAAGTCTATCTGGAGCGCAAAGCCAAGGGCCTGATCAAACTGCGTGGTACTACCAAGCTCGAGATCAAGCCGTACGCCAAACTGTCGGTCTGGATCTTCATCGCCGCCATCGTTGCTGTCATGGCTTATGCCACTGCCATCTCCGGTAAAGTGGGCCTGATCACCAACCCGCCGATCCCCCGTGACGGTGCCATCATGGGCATCATGCTGGCAGCAGCCACCATCATGACTCTGGTGTGCAAACTGGACGCCACCCAGGTCACCAACATGCCGACCTTCAAGTCCGGTATGTCCGCCTGTATCTGCGTACTGGGTGTGGCCTGGCTGGGTAACGTCTTCGTGAAAGGCAACATGGACACCATCCAGCTGATCGCTGGCGACCTGCTGAACCAGTACTCCTGGCTGCTGGCTGTGGTGCTCTTCTTTGCCGCCATGCTGCTCTACTCACAGGGTGCAACCACCAAAGCCCTGATGCCTGCTGCTCTGGCACTGGGTGTCAGCCCGCTGACTGCGATTGCCTCCTTCGCAGCCGTGAGCGCCCTGTTCGTACTGCCGACCTACCCGACCCTGCTGGCCGCGGTAGAGATGGACGACACCGGCTCCACCCGTATTGGAAAAGCGGTGTTCAACCACCCCTTCTTCGTACCGGGCACCGCCACCATCGCCATCGCCGTGGCACTGGGCTTCTTCTTCGGCGGCATCCTGCTGTAATCCTATCGTCTGCCGATCGCCAAACAAAAAATCCCCGCCAGTTGGCGGGGATTTTTTTATCTCTTTACTCTGTGCTTGGCTGTCTGGCAGCGAGAGACCTGACGTCTTACCCGGATGGCTCAACCACGGCGACAGCAGACACCACATCAGCGTGCCAGCAGCGCTATAACCACCGCTGCCGGATTGCAGGAGCGATAGGCCACCATGGTACTCACCACCACGCCAGAAGGCGGGATCCGTCGGATCAGACCGGATCCAGAGTATCCAGCGGCCAGCGCGGCACGGCTTTGACCGCCAGCGGTTCGAACACGCCCGCTTTCAGGCGCTGCATACCGGCATAGGCAATCATGGCGCCGTTATCGGTGCAATATTCAGTGCGCGGATAGAACACCTCGCCCTTGAGGCTCTCCATCAGCTCGGCCAGCTGGGCACGCAGATGACGGTTGGCACTGACGCCACCGGCGACCACCAGACGCGTGAGACCGGTCTCTTTCAAGGCTCGACGGCACTTGATGGCCAGGGTATCAACCACCGCATCTTCAAACGCCCGAGCGATATCGGCACGGGTCTGTTCATCATCACCATTGGCGGCGATGGTGTTGGCTGTGAAGGTCTTGAGGCCGGAGAAGCTCATGTCGAGACCGGGACGGTCAGTCATGGGACGGGGGAAGTGGAAGCGCCCCTTAGTGCCCTTCTCGGCCAGACGGGAGAGCAGCGGACCACCCGGATAGTCCAGCCCCATCAGCTTGGCGGTCTTGTCGAACGCTTCGCCAGCGGCATCGTCGATGGATTCGCCCAACAGCTGATAGCTGCCGATGCCGTCAACCCGCACCAGCATGGAGTGACCACCGGAGACCAGCAGCGCCACGAAGGGGAACTCGGGGGCCTTTTCTTCCAGCATGGGAGCCAGCAGGTGGCCTTCCATATGGTGGACGGCGATAGCAGGCTTGTTCCATGCCATCGCCAGCGAACGGCCAATGGTCGCCCCCACCAGAATGGCGCCAACCAGACCCGGACCCGCGGTATACGCGATGCCGTCGATGTCATCTTTGCCCAGTCCCGCCTCTTGCAATGCGGCCTGGATCAACGGGATCGTCTTGCGAACATGATCCCGGCTGGCGAGTTCGGGGACAACGCCACCGTAGTCCGCATGCAGCTTGACCTGGCTGTATAACTGATGGGAAAGGATCCCTTTTTGATCGTCGAAGATCGCGATCCCGGTTTCGTCACAGGATGTCTCTATGCCCAATACACGCATTGCTAAAAAATTTCACTGCTAAAATGAGACGGCTATGGTAACCTTCGCGGGTTTTTTAAACCAGAGCGATCTCTGCGGGTTTACTTTCATTCCCTGTCCAGAGTATAATTTCGCACCATTTTAAGACATGCTGATCGATTGAAGGTCAGCTAACAATTTATCACTGAGGTGAAAGGCACATGCCAGTAATCAAAGTCCGTGAAAATGAGCCGTTTGACGTTGCTCTGCGTCGTTTCAAGCGTTCTTGCGAAAAAGCCGGTATCCTGTCCGAAGTTCGTAGCCGTGAGTTCTACGAGAAGCCGACTACCATTCGTAAGCGCGCCAAAGCGTCTGCTGTCAAGCGTCACGCCAAGAAGCTGTCTCGCGAAAACGCACGTCGTATCCGCCTGTACTAATCGGGAGATATTGCCGTGTCTCTGAAGGATCAACTCAAGGATCAGCAAAAGCTCGCCATGCTTGCCAAAGATAAGGCACGTCTGGGAGCGATCCGCTTGTTGATGGCAGAAATCAAGCAACGTGAAGTCGATACCCGTATCGAGCTGAATGATGAGGATATCCTCGCTGTCGTGACCAAAATGGTCAAACAGCGCCGCGATTCCATCAGCCAATTTGAAGCTGCCGGTCGCCAGGATCTCGCCGACAAAGAGTCCGCCGAGATCGTTGTGTTGCAGGAATTCCTGCCGCAACAGCTGACCGCAGATGAAATTACTGCCCTGATCGAGCAAGCAATCACTGAAAGTGGTGCTGCCGTCATGGCTGATATGGGCAAGGTCATGGCTGTCTTGAAGCCGAAAATTCAGGGGCGTGCCGATGTCGGCGCCGTCAGTGCTCAGGTGAAAACCCGCTTGGCGTAACAGGCAACTCTCTTGTTTGGTCGAAGAAGCCGTGCTTCCCTTGGAATGCGCGGCTTTTTTATTTTCTCCGCAATGAAACAGGACGGTTATGGCAGGCAGGATCCCCCAATCCTTTATCGACGATCTGCTCGTACGCACAGACATAGTCGAGCTGATCGACTCGCGAGTGCGGCTGAAAAAAGCCGGTAAGAACTACCAGGCTTGCTGCCCTTTTCATAACGAAAAAAGCCCCTCTTTTACCGTCAGCCAGGAGAAGCAGTTCTACCACTGTTTCGGTTGTGGCGCCCACGGCAACGCCATCGGCTTTGTCATGGAGTACGACGGTCTCGAATTTCCCGATGCCATCGAAGAGCTCGCCAGCATGCAAGGCATGCAGGTACCTCGCGAGCAGAGTATCGGCGGCTCGGCCAATAGTCAGCCCGCCGTTAGCAAGGATCTGTTCGAGCTGATGAACCAGATCGCCCGCTTCTACGAGAGCAACCTCAAGAGTGCTCCTCATGCGGTGGAGTATCTCAAAGGCCGCGGTCTGACCGGTGAAGTGGTCAAACGCTTCAACATTGGCTATGCACCGAGCGATTGGGATCAGGTGCGCCGCCGCTTTGGTACCAGCCGGGATCACGAGCTGTTGCTTATCTCGGGCGGCATGCTGATCACCCGTGACAATGGCCCGGGGAGTTATGATCGTTTCCGCGATCGCATCATGTTCCCGATCCGTGACAAGCGTGGCCGTGTCATCGGTTTCGGTGGCCGGGTGCTGGGTGATGGCACCCCCAAGTACCTGAACTCGCCGGAGACCCCCATCTTCCATAAAGGGAGGGAGCTGTTCGGTCTCTACGAGGTGAAGCAGGCACACAAGGATCCACGCCGGATCCTGGTGGTGGAAGGCTACATGGATGTGGTGGCACTCGGTCAGTACGACATCGACTATGCGGTGGCGGCGCTGGGTACTGCAACGACCAGCGACCATATCCACACCCTGTTTCGCACCACTGCCGAGGTAGTCTGCTGCTACGACGGTGACAACGCCGGTCGTGAAGCCGCCTGGCGCGCGCTGGATAATGCCCTCCCTCATCTGCAGGATGGCCGCGAGCTGAAGTTCGTGTTTCTGCCTGATGGCGAGGATCCCGACTCGCTGGTACGCCAGATCGGCAAGGAGGGCTTTGAAGCCCTGCTCGATCAAGCCCAACCGTTCGCCGACTTCATGTTCGAGCGTCTCGGCCGGGATGCGGCCCTCTCCGGTGAGGCAGGCAAGTTCGAAGTGGCCAACAAGGCCGCCGAGCTTATTCGTCGCGTTCCGGAAGGATTTACCCGCGAAGGGCTAATCACTCGTCTCTCCAGCATGATGCGTTGGGGCGAGAACAAGCAGCGCATCGCCGAGCTCTTTGCCCGCAACAGTCAGCCCAAGGCCGAGGTCAACAAACCCAAGGCAGCCAAGCTGACGCCACTGCGGCGTGCGCTGGCACTGATGGTGCAATATCCGGCAGTAACGGCTGAGCTTCCCCCCATGCCGGAATTGGCCGGGCTACGCGTACAGGGCATCAAGTTCCTGCTGCAACTGCACCAGCAAATCCTGGCACAGCCCGGTATCACAACCGGTATCCTGCTGGAACACTGGCGTGGTACCAAGGAGGGAGAGATCCTTGCTCAGCTGGCCATGCACGACCTGTTCGAGGAGATCAAACTCGATCAAGAGCCGGATATTCTGGGAGAATTGCAGGACACCTTCGTCGGCTTCATCAACCAGTTTCTGAAACAGCGGATCGAAGAATTGCAGGCCAAAGTGGCTCAGGAAGGACTAAGCTCCGAAGAAACCCAAGAGCTGATGATGCTGATAAGAGAGGTGCAAATTGAGAAAAGAAATGAGAGTGGGGCTTGATATTTGAGTGATTAGTCCCAATATGGATAACGTTGCCCGAATCGACGGGATGAAAAGCAAAAATTTTATAACCGCCTGGCCCCGACAATACTGCGGGCAGGGGTTTCTCATGACCGACGCCGCAACCAGACATAGCATGTCTGGCGGTTTTCTATTAGAATTGGCTATTTGCGCAGCAGCGCACTGTACGCGCAACCTAGCAACACCAACCGGATGAGTTCTATGGAGCAAACCCCGCAGTCTCAGCTTAAACTCCTCGTTGCCAAAGGTAAAGAACAGGGCTACCTGACCTATGCCGAGGTGAACGATCACCTCCCGCAAGACATTGTCGATTCAGACCAGATCGAAGACATCATTCAGATGATCAACGATATGGGCATTCAAGTGGTTGAAAACGCTCCGGATGCCGATGACCTTATCATGGCTGAAGGTGGTACCGCCGATGAGGACGCTGCCGAAGCAGCGGCCCAGGCTCTGGCATCTGTTGAATCTGAGATTGGTCGCACGACCGATCCCGTCCGCATGTACATGCGGGAAATGGGTACCGTCGAACTGCTGACCCGTGAAGGCGAAATCGACATCGCCAAGCGGATCGAAGACGGTATCAACCAGGTACAAAGCTCCGTAGCCGAGTACCCTGAAGCAATTACTTACCTGCTCGAACAGTACGACAAGTACGAAGCCGAGCAGCTGCGTCTCTCTGACATTATCTCTGGCTTTATTGACCCGAACGAAACTGAAGATATGGCGCCTACCGCCACGCATATCGGTTCCGAGCTCGGCGAAGACGATCTGGCCGACGAAGATGAAGAAGACGAAGAAGACGAAGACGAAGATGGCGACAGCTCTGACGACGACGGTGACGGTGGTCCGGATCCGGAAGTCGCTCGCGAGAAGTTTGGCGAACTGCGTGCCCAGTATGAAGTGACCCGCCTCTCCATTCAGAAGAATGGTCGCGCGCACGAAGATACCCAGGCCGCCATCGCCCAGCTGGCCGATGTATTCCGCCAATTCCGCCTGATGCCCAAGCAGTTCGATCGCCTGGTTAACAACATGCGTGAAATGATGGAGCGCGTCCGCGTGCAGGAACGCATCATCATGAAGCTCTGCGTTGAGCAGGCCAAGATGCCGAAGAAAACCTTCGTCGCGGCCTTCACCAACAACGAGTGTGAAACTGCCTGGTTCGAATACCAAAAGCAGGCTGGTAAAGCCTGGTCTCCCCGTCTGGTTGAAATGGACGAGGATATTCAGCGCGCCATCGGCAAACTGCAGCAGATTGAAGAAGAGACCGGTCTGTCGATCGCCCAGATCAAGGATATCAACCGCCGCATGAGCATCGGTGAGGCCAAGGCCCGCCGTGCGAAGAAAGAGATGGTTGAGGCCAACTTGCGTCTGGTTATCTCTATCGCCAAGAAGTACACCAACCGCGGTCTGCAGTTCCTGGATCTGATCCAGGAGGGCAACATCGGTCTGATGAAGGCGGTAGACAAGTTTGAATACCGTCGTGGCTACAAGTTCTCGACCTATGCAACCTGGTGGATCCGTCAGGCCATTACCCGCTCCATCGCGGATCAGGCCCGTACCATCCGTATCCCGGTACACATGATCGAGACTATCAACAAGCTCAACCGTATCTCCCGTCAGATGCTGCAGGAGATGGGTCGTGAACCGAATCCGGAAGAGCTGGCCATGCGCATGGGCATGCCGGAAGACAAGATCCGCAAGGTACTGAAAATCGCCAAAGAGCCTATCTCCATGGAGACGCCCATCGGTGATGATGAAGATTCCCACTTGGGCGACTTTATCGAAGATACCACCCTGGCTCTGCCAGCGGATGCGGCGACCAGCGAAAGCCTGCGCAACGCCACCCGCGAAGTGCTGGCTGGCCTGACCGCCCGCGAAGCCAAGGTACTGCGGATGCGTTTCGGTATCGACATGAACACTGACCACACCCTAGAGGAAGTGGGCAAACAGTTCGACGTTACCCGTGAGCGTATTCGTCAGATCGAAGCCAAGGCACTGCGTAAACTGCGCCACCCGAGCCGCTCGGAAGTGCTGCGCAGCTTCCTGGACGAATAGTCCTGACCCTGTGTCAAACTGCTCTGCCAAAGCCCCGCCATGCGGGGCTTTGTTTTGTCTGGCATTTACCCTTGCGACCCGCTTTGCACCCTCTATCGACCTGGACAATTAGTCGCCAAGTGGTTGATATGCCTATAGACTGCCCTTTCCTCTTCCCCTATAATCCACGCCGCTAAACGCACAATTTGGCCCCTTAGCTCAGTTGGTCAGAGCAGTCGACTCATAATCGATTGGTCGTGGGTTCAAGTCCCCCAGGGGCCACCAAATTGAAAAAGGCCGCTCATGATGAGCGGCCTTTATTGCATCTGCGGATCGAGCAATGTCCAGTGATGAGCTCGATGAGGTCATAGAAAAGACCCGCCATGGGCGGGTCTGGGCAGGGTCCGGATCAGGCGCCTCACTCAGAGACAAGGAACCTAATGCTGAGCCTCAGGTTTGCTCGTTGCTGCCGCTCTGGATGGATGAGCGACGCCCGGCGGGTAGCATCCGAGTAACCAGATTGCTGCGCTGACGCCAGGAGGTGAAGACGATGGCCAGCAGGTGCAGACCGATCAGCCCCTGTAGCGCCACCACGCACCACTCATGCCACTCGTCAGCCCCCAGTTCAAATCCCGTCTCGGTATTTTGAAACCAGCCGCTGCCAGCGGCGGCCAGCACAACCAGCCAGAGCGCCCACACGGCCAGCTTGCCGCTACCGTGATGACCCGGTGCCGGAGGCTGCCGCTCACGCATCTCGCGCGCTTGCTGGCGAAAATCCTCACCGCTGGGGATAAGGGCACCAAGGCGAGCGTAGCCACGGGCGAAAGTGAGCCCCCAGAGCAGACGCAAGGAGACCAGCCCAATGGCACCGTAACCCAGCCACTCGTGCCACTCCTCGCCCGCTTCGTTAACCCAGAGGTTGCCGATGCAGACCGCCGCCAAGCCCCAATGGGTCAGGCGAACCAGCGGATCCCAGCGAAAGGACTCACCCTTTTTGCTTGGCATATTTGTGGTACTCCTTCTTCAGGTCGTTGACCTTGGCCAGATGTTCGCGCGCCTTGGCCTCATCACCCGCCTTGAGTGCGGCCAGGCTGGCGTCCAGCTCGGTCTGTACCTCATTCATCCCTTCAAGAAATTTCTCTTTCTTGGCGGCCGGCATGTTCTTCTGCTTGGCTACATCCAGCTGGGCCTTCATCTCGTTGATGTGCTTCTCCATGGTAGCTGCATCATCAGCCTTGACGGCCTGCTTGTAGTTGAAGCCAATCTTCTTCATCGGCTGTTCCAGATCACCCGCCACGGCAGGCAGGGTCATCAGGCCAAACATCAGGGGCAGCAGCAGGGGGCGGACGGTTTTCAACATGGGATTTCCTTATATAACGACATGCTCGAATTGTTAGGGGTACTTATGAATCCAAACAAGAATTCATCACCAGCATGATGCCATGACTCATGGTGAAACGTTTGTGAAAAATGCTGTTTTTTGTGGCAAATAGTGACAGATATGCCGCGCTTGTTTGCGCTTGGTAACTGATTGAACGCAGGTGACGCGCACCATGAGGATGGTTGAAAGCGGTAAACAGGGACAAAAAACCCCGCCGTAGCGGGGTCTGAATCAGCTGGCCAATGGCTTGCGTCAGTTACTCCTGTTCGCGAGCAATGGCGCGCCAGCCGATATCCTTGCGGTAGAAGACGCCATCCCACTTGATGCGGCCAGCGAGCTGATAGGCACGCTGCTGGGCTTCTGCCACAGTGTGGCCGAGGGCGGTTGCGCACAACACGCGGCCGCCAGCGGTCAGGCTGGTATCGCCCTCCAGACGGGTACCGGCATGGAACACCTTCTCACCCGCCACTTCATCCACCGGCAAGCCGCTGATGGGGTGGTTGGTGCTGTAATCGCCGGGATAGCCACCCGCCGCCAACACCACGCCGATAGCGGCGCGGGGATCATAGATGGCCTCTTTCTGATCCAGCTTGCCTGCGCAAGCCGCCAGGCAAAGCTCCACCAGATCGGATTGCATCCGCAGCATGATGGGCTGGGTCTCGGGATCGCCGAAACGGCAGTTGAACTCGATCACCTTGGGATTGCCTGCGCCGTCGATCATCAGACCAGCGTAGAGGAAACCTGTGTAGACGTTGCCCTCGGCCGCCATGCCGCGCACCGTCGGCATGATCACCTGCTCCATCACGCGTCGATGTACCTCGGCGGTCACCACAGGCGCCGGGGAGTATGCCCCCATGCCGCCGGTGTTGAGGCCGGTATCACCGTCGCCAACCCGCTTGTGATCCTGACTGGTGGCCATCGGCAGCACGTGCTCGCCATCGACCATGACGATGAAGCTCGCCTCTTCACCCTCCAGAAACTCCTCAATCACCACCCGGGAACCCGCTTCGCCAAAGGCATTGCCGGAGAGCATGTCGCGCACCGCGTCTTCCGCTTCCTGCAAGGTCATGGCGACAATCACCCCCTTGCCTGCCGCCAGACCATCGGCCTTGATGACGATGGGGGCACCCTTCTCGCGCAAGTAGGCAAGCGCAGGCTCCACTTCGGTGAAGTTCTGGTACTCGGCGGTCGGAATGGCGTGACGAGCCAGGAAATCCTTGGTGAAAGCCTTGGAGCCTTCCAGCTGGGCAGCGGCAGCGGTCGGGCCAAAGATCGGCTGGCCGGCGGCGCGGAAAGCATCCACCACCCCTTTCACCAGCGGCGCTTCCGGCCCGACGATGGTGAGGCCGACCTGTTTCTCTTTAGCAAAGGCCAGCAACCCTTCGATATCGGTCGCCTCGATGGCGACGTTCTCGACACCCGGCTCAAGCTGGGTGCCTGCGTTGCCCGGCGCCACAAAAACGTGACGTACCAGCGGGGAGTGTTTGGCCTTCCAGGCCAGGGCGTGTTCGCGGCCACCGTTGCCAATGATCAGTACTTTCATCGTATCGCTCGCTTCTATTTGTGGTCACTGGACGGCCACCCGGGCCGTCAGTCAGTGGAAATAGTCAGTTGAAAGACAACAAAAGGGCCGCCATCGGCAGCCCCTGACCCATCAATGACGGAAATGGCGCATGTTGGTGAAGACCATGCACATGCCGTGTTCGTCGGCGGCGTCGATCACCTCCTGATCGCGCATCGAGCCACCCGGCTGGATCACGCAGGAGATACCGGCCTGCGCGGCAGCATCGATACCGTCGCGGAACGGGAAGAAGGCATCGGAGGCCATCACGGAGCCCGCCACGGTCAGTCCTTCATCCGCCGCCTTGATACCGGCGATTTTGGCCGAATAAACACGGCTCATCTGGCCTGCGCCGACGCCGATGGTCTGGCCATCTTTGGCGTAGACGATGGCGTTGGATTTGACGAACTTGGCCACTTTCCAGCAGAACAGCAGATCCTGCAGCTCGGCCTCGGTCGGCTGACGCTTGCTGACCACGGTCAGGTCGCCCAGCGTCACCATGCCGAGATCCCGCTCCTGCACCAGCAGGCCGCCGTTGACGCGCTTGAGGTCAAACCCTTGCGCCGGAGCCGTCCACTGACCGCATTCGAGCAGACGCACGTTCTGCTTGGCGGCGACCGCATCTCGGGCCTCCTGGCTGACGGTCGGGGCGATAATCACTTCGACAAACTGGCGGGCAACGATGGCAGCGGCAGTGGCGCCATCCAGCTCGCGGTTGAAGGCGATGATGCCGCCAAAGGCGGAGGTGGGGTCGGTCTGGTAGGCGCGATCGTAGGCACTCAGCAGGTCGCTACCGATGGCCACGCCGCAGGGGTTGGCATGCTTGACGATGACGCAGGCCGGCTCGTCGAACTCCTTCACACACTCCAGCGCAGCATCGGTATCGGCGATGTTGTTGTAGGAGAGCGCCTTGCCCTGCAGCTGGATAGCGCTGGAGACGGAACCCGGAGCAGCATGCTCTTCGGCGTAGAAGGCGGCAGCCTGATGGCTGTTTTCGCCGTAACGCATGTCCTGCTTCTTGATGAACTGGCTGTTGAAGGTGCGCGGGAAGCGGGACTCCTCGTCACCCTCCTTGTTGTCGCCATAAGAGGGCACCATGGTGCCGAAGTAGTTGGCGATCATGCCGTCGTAGGCAGCAGTGTGCTCGAAGGCGGCGATGGCCAGATCGAAACGGGTCGCCAGTTTCAGGCTGTTGCCGTTGGCATCCATTTCGCGAATAACCCGATCATAGTCGGCAGCTTTGACAACGATAGCGACATCTTTATGGTTTTTGGCGGCAGAACGCACCATGGTCGGGCCGCCGATGTCGATGTTCTCGACCGCATCGGCCAGGGTACAACCCGCTTTGGCTACGGTGGCAGCAAACGGGTAGAGGTTGACGACAACCATGTCGATGGGGGAGATAGCGTGCTGGGCCATGATGGCGTCATCCTGATCCCGACGGCCGAGGATACCGCCATGAACCTTGGGATGCAGGGTCTTGACCCGGCCATCCATCATTTCAGGGAAACCCGTGTAGTCGGAGACCTCGGTCACCGGCAGACCCGCCTCGCCAAGCAGCTTGGCGGTACCGCCCGTGGAGAGCAGGGCAACACCACGCTCGTTGAGTGCCTTGGCAAATTCCAGAATGCCAGTTTTGTCAGACACACTCAGCAGTGCACGGCGAATGGGTCGAGCTTGTTCCATCACACTATCGTCCTCAACATAACGGGGACCGTTCCATGGGAGGCGAGGCTCAACACAGAGAGTCCCCAAATAAATGGAAGTGGGGGATTTCGCAAACCACTCTCGCCCCGACATCCGGCAAAAGCGCTTTAGGAAATGCCCGCTTGGTGCGGCGCTCTGTTATGGGCGCGTATTCTACACAAAAAATGTGACCTGTGGTGGATTTTTTGAAACGGCAAAGCCTTATTTGGCGCGGAGTTAAACGTTTTCCACTTGATTCTCTCGAAACGTTTGCACTTTCAGTGTTTTATGGGAAAAAGGGTCGCCAGGAGATGTTTATCTGCCCCTTTTATGCCCTTGGCTGGCAATCCATGGGCAAAGGGGTGATAGTGGATTCCGGTTTTTGTGGCGGCATACATTCAAGGGGAGAGAGAGCATGTATCGGATCGGTGAACTGGCCAAGGCATGCGGGGTCAAGGCAGATACCCTGCGTTTTTACGAGAAGAACGGGCTTATCTCACCGGGGATCCGCAACGAATCCGGCTACCGCCTCTACAGCGAACAGGACAAGCGGCGGCTGGAGTTTATTATCCGCGCCAAGTCGGTCGGATTCTCGCTGGCCGATATCGGCGAGCTGCTCGACCTCGATACCAACAAGGCCAAAGTCACCTGTCAGGAGGTGAAAGCGGTGGCCGACACCAAGCTGGCCCAGGTGGAGCAGAAGATCATCGAACTGACCCGCTTTCGCGACAACCTGCGCGAGCTCTCCAATATCTGCTGCGGCGGCCCCCGCTCGGCGGAGCACTGTGCCATCCTCGAGACGCTGGAATCTGGCGCCCCGGCCCATCACGAGCATCACAGCCACGACCAGCATGACCCGGTTCATGGCTGACATGGTATGCCTGACTGAGCGTGCCTGGCTCAGTGTGACTGACTCGGCGCCGCCGACGCATTGCTCCGGCGGCGATTTGGTGACAAAATCGCCGCGTTTTTAACCGGTGCCAGTGCATCCGGTTGCCGGGCGCTCAGCTGAACAGGCGCCCGCAGCGAAAACCGCCATCCAGACACAAGAATCAACACACCAAGAGAAAAGAAGAGGAACCATCATGGCCAAAATTCGGGTCGACCAACCCGCCCTCCCCCGTGAGGAAAATGCGCAAGGGGGCAACTATGCCCATCAGCGCGGCAAGATAAAGGATAACCATCTGCACGCCCTGCTCTCCGATCCGCTGTTTCGCAGCCGGGTCGAGCGCAACAAGAAGGGCAAGGGGAGTTACCAGCGCAAGGCCAAATTTGGCAAGCGGTGGGAGCCCGGCCAACAGCAGATGATCAGCGTCTGCTGCTGAGCGGGCTTCTACCGACCATAAACAATCAGGGCGCCATTGGCGCCCTGATTGTTTTGACAGAAGAAGCGATTTGGCAACGCCAACTCACAGCCTCAACAGGCCACTCACTCATCCATAAAGAGTTCGAGCAGCACGTTCAGATAGCGATGACCGAGGGAGGTAAGCTGCCAGCTATCTCCCAGATCCTCGATCAGCTCCTTGCTTTGGGCGATGGCGAGCACTGTCTCGACCCGCTCCAGCGGCAAGCCGGTATAGGCCTCGAACTCCGCCTTGGGGGCCGGTTCAAACAGGCGGAAGCGGTTCATAAAGTATTCGAGCGGCAGATCGTCTGCCGTCACCTGCCACTGCTCGTCCAGATAGGGGCGACTCTTGTCCAGATACCCTTTCGGATGCTTCACCTTGGCGGTGCGCAGGATCTGCTGATTCACGAGATCGGTCACCTTGCCGTGAGCACCACAGCCGATCCCCAGATAGTCACCAAAGCGCCAGTAGTTGAGGTTGTGATGGCACTGATAGCCCTCTTTGGCGTAAGCCGAGATTTCGTACTGGCGATAACCGCTGGCGGTGAGCATGGCGTGGCCCTGCTCATAGATATCCCACAGGGTGTCATCTTCCGGCAGTTTGGGCGGTTTGGAGGCAAATGCCGTGTTCGGCTCTATGGTGAGCTGATACCAGGAGAGGTGCGGCGGGGCGCAGTCGATAGCCTGCTGCAGGTCATAAAGGGCATCATCCAGACTCTGATCCGGCAGACCGTGCATCAGATCCAGATTGAAGGTAGGCAACTTGATGGCATGGGCCAGTGCAGCGGCCTTGCGCGCCTCTTCCGGGCCATGAATGCGGCCGAGGCGGGTCAGCTTCTCCTGCTGAAAGCTCTGCACCCCGATGGAAATACGGTTGATGCCGGCGAGCTGGAAACCGGCGAACTTGTCCGCCTCCACCGTGCCCGGGTTGGCCTCCATGGTGATCTCGCAATCCGCGGTGAGCTGAATGCGGGCCCGTACCCCGTCCAGCAAGGCTTGCATCGCCTCTACCGTCAGCAGGCTGGGGGTGCCGCCGCCGATAAAGATCGAGGAGAGCGGCCGTCCCTGCGCCCACTTCAGATCCTGATCCAGATCCTCCAGCAGAGCGGCGACATATTCGAGGTGAGGCAACTCCCCCTTCTGGGCATGGGAGTTGAAGTCACAGTAAGGGCACTTCTGGACGCACCAGGGCACATGAATATAAAGAGAGAGCGGCGGCAGTTGCAGCATGGGGCTTCCAATAAAACGGGGGCTCAAGGCCCCCATTGTAGATGACTATGTGTAATTGACCGTGTGTAACCGACAAGGTGGCGAAGTGACTCAGTGCGCCGCAGCCAGCGCCGCTTTGAGCTTGGCCAGCGCCTGACCGCGATGGCTCAGCTGGTTTTTCAGCTCGGCTGGCATCTGGGCGGCGGTGCAGTCGTGATCCGGCACGAAGAAGACCGGGTCATAGCCGAAACCGTGCTGACCGCGCGGCTCGTCGATGATCATCCCTTCCCAGCTCGCCTGACAGATGATGGGAGTGGGATCGTCAGCGTGGCGCATATAGACCAGCACACACCAGAAGCGGGCGCTCTTCAGGTACTCGGGGGCACCTTGCAGCTCGCCGAGCAGCTTCTCGATGTTGGCCTTGTCGCCGGCACCCACACCGGCAAAGCGGGCGGAGTAGACGCCGGGGCGCCCTTGCAGCAGATCGACTTCCAGACCGGAGTCATCGGCAACGGCGGGCAGACCGGTAATGCGGGCGGCGTGGCGGGCCTTGATGATGGCATTCTCGACGAAGGTGGTGCCGGTCTCATCGGCATCGGAGACCGCAAACTCGCTCTGTGGGATCACCTGGATCTTCATATCGGCCAGCATGGCGGCCAATTCCTTCACCTTTTTCTGGTTACCTGTTGCCAGGACAAGCTTGTTCATCGAGCACCTCCGCAAAAATAATCTGCGCATTCTATGCGGCGCAAGCGTTTAGTAAAAGCGTCAATTACACCCGCGGTGATGGGGTTGCGGGTGATTTGTCGCCATCTAATAACCAGCTTTTTAATACATGTTTCCATAATGGAATAACCAAAGTGATTAAATACCATTTCTATTCATTACTGTGAGTCAGTAGACTCGCGCCCCAATTCATTAACCTGGCTGACTAAAGAGGTGACAGATGCCATTGATACTTTTACTCGTACTACTGGTGCTGTTCAGTCCGCTGGCTATCGACATCTACCTGCCCGCCATTCCGCAGATGGCCGAGCAGCTGGGCGCCGAAGTAACCCTGATGCAGGGCACCATCACCTGGTTCCTGTTCAGCATGGGGCTGGGGCAACTGCTTGTTGGCCCGCTGGCCGATCGCTACGGTCGCAAGCCCATCGCGCTGGGCGGCGTGCTGCTCTATGGCCTGAGCGCGCTGGGGGCCGGTTTTGCCGCCAGCCTCGGCGAATTGATGCTGGCGCGAGTGCTGCAAGGCTTCGGCGCCTGCGCCACCTCGGTCGCCGCCTTCTCGGTGGTACGTGACAGCTATGGCCCGAAAAAGAGCGGCCAGATGATCTCCTATCTCAATGGCGCCATCTGCTTTATTCCTGCGCTGGCCCCCCTGCTCGGTGGCTGGCTCACCGCCAAGGCGGGCTGGTCTGCCAACTTCTGGTTTATGGCCGGTTATGCGCTCATCGTCGGCTGCTGGCTGATGTGGCGGATGCCGGAGACCCGCCCGGAGGAGACCCGCAGTGAAGGGGCCCTCATCAGCTGGTCCCGCTACAGCCCGGTGCTGCGCTCCCCCAGCTTCCTGTTCAACGCGTCCCTGTGCATGCTGGCGATGGCGGTGATCCTCGCTTATGTCACCGCCGCACCGGTGCAGCTGATGGTGAAACTGGGGCTGGATATGAGCGGCTTTAGCTACTGGTTTACCGCCAACGCAGCGCTCAACATTCTGGCCTGCTTCATGGCGCCGCGCTTTATCGCCAAGGTAGGGCCAAGACGCACCCTGCGCATCGGCCTGCTGGTGTTGATGCTCTCGGCAATCACCCTGACTTTGGCCATGCATATCGAGCACCCGCTGGCGATGATGGGGCCGGTGTTCCTCTCCAGCATCGGCTTTGCCATGATTCTGGGCTCGGCCGCCGGGATGGCGCTGGCACCGTTCGGCCACTGCGCCGGTACCGCCGCCGCCCTGCTCGGCCTGTTCCAGATGAGCGGCTCCGGCGCCCTGGTTGGTCTGACCGGCGCCCTGATGCACGACCCGCTCAGCCAGCTGGCACTGCATATGTGGCTACTGCTGCCGCCTCTGGTGATGCTGATGACCCGGCGCGGTCGCCGCTTGTGTTTGCAATAAATCCTGTGCTCTGATGGGCACACTCATGGGGCCGTCGGCCCCCTTCTCATTTGTATCGCCTTTACAGCATATGGCCATCCGGCAGATTGCCTGCGATGGCAACCCCACTCACTCGATGTCAGCGGAGAACTCCCGATGAGCCACACTCTCAACGCAGCCCTGGTGGGCTATGGCTTTGCAGGCAAGACCTTCCACGCCCCCTTCCTCTCCACCACGCAGGGCTTGTCCCTCAGTTGGGTGGTGAGCCGCGATGCCGCCAAGGTGCAGGCCGATCTGCCCGGCTGCCGGGTCGGCTCACTGGAGGAGGTGCTGAGCGATGAGACCGTCGATCTGGTGGTGATCGCCACCCCCAACGACACCCACGCCCCCCTCGCCCGCCAGGCGCTGCTGGCAGGTAAACATGTGGTGATCGATAAGCCCTTTGCTCTGGATCTGGCAGAAGCGAAAGCACTGGTCGAACTGGCCGAAAAGCAGCAGCGGCTGCTCAGTATCTTCCACAACCGTCGTTGGGACGGGGATTTCCTTACCGTGCGCCGTTTGATTGCCGAAGGGACGCTGGGGCAGATCGCCCAGTTCGAATCCCACTTCGATCGCTATCGCCCCGAAGTGCGCCAGCGCTGGCGCGAAGCGGGTGGCCCGGGTTCCGGCCTCTGGTTCGATCTCGGCCCCCACGTGCTGGATCAGGCATTGCAGCTGTTCGGCCAGCCGGACTGGCTGCAGGCCGATCTGGCCGAGCAGCGCCCCGGCGCACTGGCGGACGACTACTTCCATGTGGTGCTGGGTTACGGTGCTCTGCGGGTTATTCTGCATGGCAGCTGTCTGGTATCGGCCACCATGCCCCGCTTTGTCATTCACGGCAGCCAGGGCTCGTTCGTGAAATTCGGTATGGATGTGCAGGAAGATCAGCTCAAGCAGGGCTTGCGGCCACCGGCGGCGGATTGGGGCATGGATAGCGAACCCGGTCAGCTCAGCCGCATTGTCGATGGTCAGTTAAAGCAGCAGAGCGTGGTGGGTGAGGCGGGGGATTATGGCGCCTACTATCGCGGTGTCTGCGCCGCCATCAAGGGCGAGGCAAGCAACCCGGTGCCAGCAAGTGAAGCGCTGGCGGTGATGGCGCTGCTGGATCTGGCCCGTCAGAGCCACCTTGAGGGAAAACGGCTGCCCTGTCAGAAGCTGTCTGACTAAGGTGCGGATCATCGGCCGCTATTGACCAACCTTGACCTTGTTAAACCGCCACGAGATGGCAAAAAAGCGGTGTTTTATTGTGCAATTAGTGCCATTTAACGGCATCTTGTATTGATATCAGTCGTTGCAGTGGAGCTTTTTATCCACGGCACGAAAAAATGTCATTGTGATATCCGTTTTCATCGGTAACTAATGGGGCTATATTGCGCCCGCCTGCTGCCTCCCGGCTTCTTGTTTCAATACCGGGCAACGGTGGGCGCTGTGATGGTTGCACAGACCATCTCTCCATCTTTTTTTGAGGGAATGCACATGAACAAAGTACTGGTAGCCGGTATCCTGGGTCTGATGTTGACTGCTTGCGGTCAGAAAGAAGAAAAAGCTGCTGCTCCGGCCGCCGAAGTTGCTGCCACTGTAGAAAAAGCCGCTAGCGAAGCCACCTCTACCGTAGAGAAGGCCACCTCCGAAGCGACTGCAACCGTAGAAAAAGCTGCTACCGAAGCCGCTACCAAGGTTGAAGCTGCAGTGAGCGATGCCAAGGCCAACTAAGCCTGCACCTCATTCGAAGACGGGTCCGAAGGCAACTTCGGGCCCGTTTTTTTATCTGTCGTTCAGGGGGCCGGATTAATCAGCGAGGTGAGGATGTGATCCTCCCAGCGGCCATTGATCATCAGATACGCCCGTGCAAACCCCTCCCGCTCGAAGCCGAGCCGCTCCAGCAAGGCGCCACTGCGCTGATTGGCTGGCATATAGCAAGCCATGATGCGATGCAGATCGTGCTCCCGAAACAGGTAGTCGATGGCGGCTGACAGCACCTCTCCCATCACCCCCTGCCCCTGATGCTGCTGGTCGATGGCGTAGCCCAGATGACACGCCTTGAAGACCCCCATCAGGATATTGCTGAAGTTACAGGTGGCGATCACCCGCTCACCAGCCGGATCGAGAGCCACCAGATTTACGCCGGTGCCGTTGAAGAACTGGCTGTAGCTGTCCTGCAGCCGGGCATGCCAGTAAGAGAGGGTGTAAAAGTGCTCGTCCCGAAGCGGCTCCCAAGGGGTGAGATGGTCACGGTTGCGCCGGTAGAAGTCGAGCATCATGGGGGCCTGATCCGGCGACAGTATGGTCAGGTGGGTGCGGGCCGTCTTGATATGTGGCAGCGCCATCAGGACTCCCTCTGCCTTAACCACTCATCGCGCAGCAGGCTGTAGTGGGCATGGTCCACAATCCGGTTGCCCAGCCGCTCTGCGCGCCGGGTCACCCCCTCAAGCTGCATCCCGAGCCGTTCACAAACAGCCCTGCTGGGCTCGTTATCGGTGGCGGCGCTGATCTCCACCTTCTCCATCCCCATCTCCTCGAAGGCGTGGTGGATCAGGGCCTGACAGGCCCGGGTGATGATGCCGTTACCCTGCCAGCGCTCCGCCAGCCAGTAACCGATGACCACCTTGCCAAGGTCGTGATCGATGCTGTTGTAACCTATGACCCCCACCACCTCCCCCTGATACTCGATGGCAGTGGTGAGCCCCTCGCCGCGGGCGAACTTCTCGATGGCACTGCGAATGAAGAGGGCGCTGTCAACGGGGCGCTGGATCAGTGGCGGCCAGGGTAGCCACTGGGAGAGGTACTCCCGGTTGTCATTGCAGAGGGCAAACAGTTCGCTCGCCATATCGGGCTGCAAGAAGAGCAGCGCAAGCTCGTCGTCCAACTGCCATGAAAACATGGGATTCTCCTTTCAAATCAGTGCTCAAATCGCGAACCAGCACCCAATGTAGCCAATCGCCACTGGCCGCGCCAGCCACTTTTACGGCCCTCCTCCGGCAGGTCTCGCAGAGGGTCACAGCGTGCGTTCTCTCCTCCCTCAAAAGAGGAGGGTGGGTGTCTGAAACAGGATAATGCTCTCCACATGGCGCCGAAGAATGCCCCCAAACGGCACTTTGGCTGATCCTGCTACCCCTTTGTGCTGCGCTGTCACTTTTGACAGGGGGCACTTTCCCCCACCGGCACTAGCTTCAAAACGCCCGACCTTCGGTCGGTTTATCAACCTCATCGATTTAAGGAAAGAAGAGATGAATAAAATTTATCTGGCCGTTGCGCTGGCTTGCTGGGGAAGCGCCGCACTGGCGGCGCAAGAGGTAGAGATCAACGTAACGGCAAACGGCATCCGGGCCATGACAGGCCTCAGTGCCGCGAGTGGTACCTTGCAGCTGGAAGATGGCGAGTTTCGTCAGGTACGGGTGGTCAAGCTGCCCAACGGCCAGCAGCGGATCCGCTACGAGCAGGTCTGGAACGGCATCCCGGTAATGGGTCAGGTGGTGGTAGCTGACAAGAGCCTGAACGGCCAGCTGCAACAGGCCAGCGGGCGCATGCTGCGCCAGATCGATCAGGATGTGGCAAGCCCGGCCGCCACCCTCTCGCCACAGGATGCCGCCAGCAAGGCCAAGGCGGGTAGCAAGGGGAGCAACGAGCAGGTCAAACTCTACGTGATGCAGGATGAGAACGGGCTGGCCCGGCTGGTTTATCAGGTCTCCTTCATCGCCGAAGGTGACAAGCCAAGCCGCCCCTTCGTCATTCTTGATGCCCAGAGCGGTGAGGAGCTCAAACGCTGGGAGGGGATCAACCACAAGGACGCCACCGGCCCCGGGGGCAACATCAAGACCGGCAAATACTTTTACGGCGCCGACTTTGGCCCGCTCATCGTGGATGACAACTGCCGGATGACCAGCCCCAACGTCGATACCATCAACCTCAACCACGCCACCTCAGGCGGTGCCATCCACCAGTTCACCTGCCCGGAGAACCGGGTCAAGGAGATCAACGGCGCCTACTCGCCCCTCAACGACGCCCACTACTTCGGCAACGTGGTGTTCGACATGTACCGCAACTGGTACAACACGGCGCCCCTCACCTTCAAACTGAAGATGCGGGTTCACTACAGCAAGAATTACGAGAACGCCTTCTGGGATGGCAGCCAGATGACCTTCGGTGACGGAGCTACCACCTTCCACCCGCTGGTGAGCCTCGATGTGGCGGCCCACGAGGTGAGCCACGGCTTTACCGAACAGAACTCCGGGCTGGTCTATTCAGGACAATCCGGCGGCATCAACGAGGCCTTCTCCGATATGGCGGGGGAAGCGGCCGAGTTCTACATGAAGGGGAGCAACGACTGGCTGGTCGGGGCGCAGATATTCAAGGGAAACGGCTCCCTGCGCTACTTCGAGGATCCGACCCGGGATGGCAGATCCATCGGCCATGCGGCGGATTATCGGGAGGGGATGGATGTACACCACAGCTCCGGGGTCTACAACCGCGCCTTCTATCTGCTCGCCACCAGCAGTGGCTGGAACACCCGCAAGGCATTTGAAGTGTTCTTGTTGGCCAACCGCCTCTACTGGGGCGCCAACACCAACTACCAGCAAGGGGCCTGCGGCGTCAGCCGGGCGACCGCCGACCTGGGTTACAGTCAGGCGGATGTGGCACGTGCCTTCCAGACCGTCGGAGTCGATGCCAGCTGCGGCAGCACGCCGCCACCGAGCGACAACGTACTGCAAAACGGCGTGCCGGTAAGCAACCTTGCCGCCAGCAAGGGTGGCAAGCTCAACTACACCCTGAACGTACCGGCGGGCACCAGGTCGCTGCAGATCAGCAGCAGCGGCGGCACCGGTGATGCCGACCTCTACGTCCGCTTTGGCAGCGCCCCCACCAGCAGCAGTTACGACTGCCGCCCCTACAAGGGGGGCAATAACGAAAGCTGCTCGTTCACCAATCCCAAGGCGGGCACCTGGCATGTGCAGCTGTCAGGGTTTTCCGCGTTCAGTGGCGTAACCCTCAAGGCCAGCTACTGATCCACCCGATGCGGGCCTTGTCCCGCATCGTTCTACTCATTGCGCCACCGTTTCGCCAGCGTGCGGGCGGTGGCCAACACGGTTTCCCGGGCCGGGTTGGGCCGCTTGCCACCGCGCCACGCCATCATCACATCCCAATGTTCCTGCGGCAGATTGCGCACATCGAGCCTGACCAGCCGCCCCACCTCCAGATCCCGCTTGATGGCCAGCTCCGGCATCAGGGTGATAAACCCGTGTTCCAGCGCCAGATCCCGCGCCGCACTGGCGGGTTGCACCGCATGCAGGGGGCTAGCGGCCCGTCGCAGCCGCCGCAACTGCTGGATAAAGACGTCACACCCCGGCCCCCATACCTGAGGCGCCAGCCGCTGGTCGGCAATATCCTCCAGGGTGAGGCCGTGACAACCGGCCAGCGGATGCAGTGGCGAGGCGATAGCGATAATGGGGGAGCAACAGAGCAGCTCCATCTGCAGGCCCGCAACCGGCGGGCGCTTGAGCACAAAGCCGATATCGGCCTCCCCGGTCAGCAGCGACTGCATGATCTCGCCGGAGTGATCCGTGGTACAACGGATTTCGAACGGCTCGTCCACCAGCTCCATCAATAGCGAGCCAAACACCACCGAAGTGAGGGATGGCAGGCTGGAGAGACGGATACAAGGCAGCGCAGGCGCCCCCTGCAGTGCCAACCGCCCTTCGCTCAGAGTGGCCAGCGCCGAGCGGGCGGCAGGGAGAAACTCCTCGCAGGCACGGGTCGGCGTCACCCCGCGTCGATGACGCTGAAACAGCGGCGCCCCGAGGCTCTCCTCCAGCTGAGCAATCCGCTGGCTCACCAGCGGCTGTGACCAGCCACGAATGGCCGCCGCCTGACTGAAGCTGCCCAGCTCGGCCACATCCAGCAGCAGTTGCAGATCGTCCAGATCCATAGACATAAATAATCCTGATATGAAATATAGGTAGTTGTCGTCTACCACTATATCTAAACCCTCTCCAGAATGAAGGTATCTGTGAATGAGAGGGCGTTATGGTCGATAGGGCGAGGTTTTGGGGACGCTGGTTTCTGGCGCTGGATACCACACTGGTGATCCTGGGTTTCTTTGTGGTGATGCCGATGATCAGCCTGCGCTTCGTCGATCAACTCGGCTGGGCGGCCGGTCTGGTGGGGCTGGCCCTCGGCCTGCGCCAGCTGACCCAACAGGGGCTGGGGATCTTTGGCGGCTCCCTCGCTGACCGCTTCGGCGCCCGCCCGCTCATCGTCACCGGCATGTTGTTGCGGGCGGTGGGCTTTGCCACCCTAGCCTGGGCCGACAGCGGCGCCATGCTGATCTTCTCCTGCTTCCTCTCAGGTCTGGGCGGCTGCCTGTTCGACCCGCCACGGGCGGCACTGGTGATCAAATTTACCCGTCCCCATGAGCGGGGCCGCTTTATCTCCCTGCTGATGATGCTGGAGAGCGCAGGGGCCGTCACCGGTGCCCTGCTCGGCAGCTGGCTGCTGCGCTTTGACTTCACCTACGTCTGCCTGCTGGGCGCCGGACTCTTCACGCTGGCGGCTCTCTGCAACTGGACCCTGCTGCCCGCCTACCGCCTCTCGGTCAAACCGACCCCGATGCGGGAAGGGTTGGGACAGGTGCTGGCTGATCGCGCCTTCTGCCGACTGGTACTGATCTTAAGCGGCTACTACATGCTGTGGGTACAGGTGATGCTGATTTTCCCCATTCTGGTCAAGCAGCTCTCTGGCACCACCACGGCAGTGGGCTGGATGTACAGCCTGGAAACGGCGCTGTCACTGGCGCTGCTCTACCCTATCGCCCGTTTCAGCGAGCGGCGCTATCGGCTGGAGAGCCGGCTGATGGCGGGTATCCTGCTGATGACGGTGGGGATCGGGCTGGTCGCCTTCGTCAGCACCCTCTCCGGCATCTTCGTACTGCTGGCCTGCTTCTATCTGGGGATCATCATCTGTGAACCGGCCCGGGAGACCCTGATGACCCGGCTTGCCAACCCCACAGCCCGCGGCAGCTACATGGGCTTCAGCCGCCTCGGACTGGCGCTGGGGGGCATGACCGGCTATGTGGGCGGCGGCTCCCTCTATGACTTCTCGCTGCAACAGGGACAACCAGCCCTCCCCTGGCTGGTGCTGGGTACGGTGGGTGTGGCCACCATGTTGCTGCTCGCCCGCTGCTTCTCCCGCCGCCCGGAGCTGGCCATCAGAGCCGCCGCCTGACGATCTCCCCACCTGCGGCAGCCCAATCAACGGAGCTGCCGCTCACCCCATATTCTGCAAGTCATCACGGCAAAAGGTTGCGAATTACAACTTTTACGCTATTTTAGTTGTTATGCACAACTAAAAAGGAAATTCCGACATGGATCCCCGTCCCCTGCGCGCCCTGTCGCGCGATCTGGTTCGCGAACTCGGCATGCTCTCCCAGCAATGCGGCAATCTGGCCCTCACCCCCATCGAGGCTCACCTGCTAATCGAGCTGGAAAACGCCCCGGCCACCAATCAGCAGCTGGCAGAAAAGCTGCACATCGACAAATCCAACGCCAGCCGTCCGCTGGCGCGCCTGGCCGAGCGGGAGCTTATCAGCTGGCACCCGCACCCCTCTGATGGCCGCAGCAAGGAGGCCCGCCTCACCGTCAACGGTCAGGGGATGCTGCTGGAGTTGCACCGTGAGATGGACGGGGCGATGGAGGAGATGCTGGCACAGTTGAGCCTGCCCGAACGGGAGCAACTGTGGCAAGGGCTGCGGCTCTATCGCAGCGCCCTCTCCCGCGCCCGTCGCCAGCGTGGTTACCGGATCCGCCCCATCACGGCGGCGGACAATGCCCAGATCGCCTTGGTGATCCGCGCCGTATCAGCCGAATATGGCCTCACCGCTGACAAGGGGTATGGGGTCTCGGATCCCAATCTCGACACCCTCTCCCAGAGCTATCAGGGGAAGAAGAGTCGCTACTGGGTCATCGAAGGACCGGACGGTTCCATCCTCGGCGGTGGTGGTATCGCGCCATTGGCAGGAGAAGAGGGAGTCTGCGAGCTGCAGAAGATGTACTTTATGCCAGCACTGCGCGGACTGGGCCTTGGCAAGCGGCTGGTATTGCAGGCACTGGACGAGGCGCGCGCGCTTGGTTATCAGCGCTGCTATCTGGAAACGACCGAGGTCTTGCGCGAAGCCACCAGCCTCTATGAATCACTGGGCTTTGAACACCTGCCCGGCCCCCTTGGCTGCACCGGCCACGGGGATTGCGAAATCTGCATGGTGCTGACACTGGGGTAGCTCCCTCATCCCCAACCCTTCTCCCGCAAGGGGAGAAGGGGGCAAAAACACTTCCGCGACCTTTCAGGCAGACCTCTGATGGTTCCCTCTCCCTCCGGGAGAGGGCTAGGGTGAGGGCTGCTTGCGACTGGTATATGCTGAACCATTCCCCCTGCATCCCTCCTTAAAACAGGCAAAACGGCACAAAACAAGAGACCCCGCCGAAGCGGGGTCTCTTTGATTATCTGCCAACAGGCAAACAAACCGTTATCAGTGCTCGCGAGTCTGACGGAACTCAACGTCCGGGTGGCGCTCCTGAGCCAGGCGCAGGTTGACCATGGTCGGTGCGATATAGGTGAGGTTGTCACCGCCATCGAGGGCCAGGTTGACCTCGTTCTTGCGCTTGAACTCTTCGAACTTCTTAACGTCGGTCCCTTCCACCCAGCGGGCGGTGGAGACGTTGACCGCCTCGTAGATGGCCTCGACGTTGTACTCGCTCTTGAGGCGAGAAACCACCACGTCAAACTGCAGCACACCGACCGCACCAACGATGAGATCGTTGCTGATCAGCGGACGGAACACCTGTACCGCGCCCTCTTCGGAGAGCTGGACCAGCCCCTTGAGCAGCTGCTTCTGCTTGAGCGGATCGCGCAGGCGGATGCGGCGGAACAGTTCCGGCGCAAAGTTCGGGATACCGGTGAACTTGAGATCCTCACCCTGGGTGAAGGTGTCGCCGATCTGG
The DNA here is from genome assembly GCF_027705905.1 of Aeromonas sp. Y293-4. NCBI lineage: Bacteria > Pseudomonadati > Pseudomonadota > Gammaproteobacteria > Aeromonadales > Aeromonadaceae > Aeromonas > Aeromonas sp. Y293-4. Next base: position 34,668 of record NZ_JAPDCI010000008.1, read on the forward strand.
ATGGTACCGTGGTTGTGCAGACCGATAATGTCACCGGCGAAGGCGTCTTCCGCCTGCTCACGGTCACCGGCCATAAAGGTCACGGCGTCGGAGATGTTTACATCCTTGCCGATACGCACGTGGCGCATCTTCATGCCCTTGGAGTAAGTTCCTGACACGATACGCATAAAAGCGATACGGTCGCGGTGTTTCGGATCCATGTTTGCCTGGATCTTGAACACGAAACCGGAGAACTTCTCCTCGGTCGCTACCACTTCGCGGCTCTCGGCCTTGCGGGGCATGGGAGACGGCGCCCAGTCAGTCAGGCCATCCAGCATGTGGTCAACACCGAAGTTACCCAGTGCAGTACCGAAGAAGACCGGGGTCATCTCGCCAGCGATAAAGGCATCGTGATCGAACTCGGGAGAGGCGCCCTGCACCAGCTCCAGCTCGTCACGCAGTTGCTGAGCCAGATCTTCGCCGACGGCGGCATCCAGATCCGGGTTGTTCAGCCCCTTGACCACCCGCTTCTCCTGGATGGTGTGGCCCTGACCGCTCTGATAGAGATAGGTCTCATCCTTGTAGAGGTGATAGACACCCTTGAAGGATTTACCGCAGCCGATAGGCCAGGTGATGGGGGCACACATGATCTTCAGCTCGCGCTCCACCTCGTCCATCACTTCCATCGGATCGCGCACTTCGCGGTCCAGCTTGTTCATGAAGGTGAGGATGGGGGTATCACGCAGACGGGTGACTTCCATCAGCTTGCGGGTCCGGTCTTCAACACCCTTGGCGGCATCGATGACCATCAGGCAGCAGTCGACCGCGGTCAGGGTACGGTAGGTATCTTCAGAGAAGTCCTCGTGGCCCGGGGTGTCGAGCAGGTTGACCAGACAATCGGCATAGGGGAACTGCATCACCGAGGTGGTGATGGAGATACCGCGCTGCTTCTCCATCTCCATCCAGTCGGATTTGGCATGCTGGCCCGAGCCACGGCCCTTGACGGTACCGGCGCGCTGAATGGCCTGTCCGAACAGCAGGACTTTTTCAGTGATGGTGGTTTTACCCGCATCCGGGTGCGAAATGATCGCAAAAGTGCGTCTCTTGGAGACTTCACTCAGAAATTCAGCTGACATAATTCAACGTTCTTCTATTGAGCGGTGGCATCAGCCACCGTGGGAATAAATCCGGAATGCCGCTCACGGCACATGTATACGCAACGAAAGCCACGCCAGCTGGCGTATTGCCAACCTGGTGGAGAGAGGGAGGAGGGTTGCGTTACATGGGTCTTCTCGCCTGAGTCAAAGCAAAATTGCGCGACATTATACCCGCGCGAGTGAAAAATACCCAGCCTGACAAGAGATGATAATTTGGCCGCTCCTCCGTTCCACAGGTTCCAACTGAACAGAAAATCAAACACTCCGAATGGGATGGCAGCATCCGGACCATGTGGACTTGGCCCCCTCCTCATGCCAGCAACAACCACTCTTGATAAATTTTCATACTTGGACTTTCCCTATCCAGCTACAAATATGTAAATCGTATCTACATAATGGAGAGGTGATTACATGAAACATTCCACCCTGCACAATCAACAGATCGTCATTATCGGTGGTACCTCGGGTCTTGGCCTGGCCACCGCCCAACAAGCGATCGAGCAAGGCGCCAAGGTCATTATCGGCGGTTCCAGCCGTGAGCAGCTTGCCACTGCACTGGCTGAACTGGGCCCAAGTGCCAGTGGCCATCAACTGGATATTCTCGACGTCGACTCCATCAATCACTTTTTCAACCAGCTGGATTCGCTGGATCATCTCGTCATCACCGCCGCCGTCATGCGACCAGGCAGCTTTCTCACCGCTGCCATCGAGGATTTGAAAATCAACATGGACAGCCGATTCTGGGGAAGTGTTCATGCGATCCGCGCCGCAGCACCCAAACTGTCCGAACGCGGCTCCATCGTGCTCACGTCCGGAATGGTGACGCGCCGCCCACAACCGGGTAAGGCACTCCCTGCCGTTGCAGCTGGCGCGGTTGAAACGCTGGCTCACAGTCTGGTTACCGAGCTGACCCCCCGTCGGATCAACGTCATCAACCCGGGCCCCATGCGCACTCCCATGCTGCTTAAAGCACTGGGCAATGACCCACAAAAAGTGGCTGCCGTGGCGCAAAGCCTGCCGTTGAAACGCTTGGGAGAGGGAGAGGATTATGCGCAGGCCGCACTGTTCCTGATGAGCAACAACAACATGAATGGTGAAGTGCTTCACCTTAATGGTGGCAGCGCCTGGGCATAACGCCCTTCTGACGGTCTTCTGCGCTCGCGCTTGCCAATCTGTCATCGCAGGCAAGAACGAGCGCAGGGGACGAGCATCATCGCCGTATCAGTGTGCTCCCCAATGGCGATGACATCCTGCTGAGTGACAATACCCAGCCCGTCACTCGTCTGTTTCCACCCGGTTGCGCCCCGCCTCTTTCGCACGATACAGCGCATTGTCGGCACGCTGGATCAAGGCCGCCAGATCCTGATCATCGTCTCGCAGAGAGGCACACCCGATACTGATAGTTACCGGGTACGACATGCCGGGCAGCGCCCGGTTGGCGACCGAGTTACGGATCCGCTCAGCCACCCGGCACGCTTCTTCAAGGCTGGTATCCGGCAGCAGGATCAAGAACTCCTCTCCGCCGGTACGCCCCAACTGATCCTGGTGCCGCAGCTGACGATCTGCCGCTCGAGAGACCCATTGCAGCACCCTGTCTCCTTGATGATGGCCCAGGGTATCGTTGATCCGCTTGAAGTGATCGATATCGAACACCAGCAAGCAAAATGGCGTGCCCTGCCTGCGAGCCTGCGCCAGCATATCGCTGCCCTGCCGTAGCACCCGACGGCGGTTGTTGATGCCGGTCAGCTCATCGGTAAAGGCCAGACGACGCATCCGACGGTTGCGATCAAGCAGCCACCCCATCGTCAGCAGCGCCAGTACCCCGCAAAGCACCATCACCACCAGCAGCCAGAACCGACGCTCCTTGACCTGCTCCAGCTCCTGCTGCTGCAGTCGCTGCTCGACTCGCAGTCGCTCGTTCTCCCCCTCCTGACGGGCCAGCTCAAACTCGCCGCGAACCCAGGCCGTGCTCTGTTCCCGTAACAGCTGATCGAGCCGCTGCTCCTGCACCAGATGCTCCCGCAATGCAGCCAGCGCCGCCGGATAGTCGCCTTGCAACTCAAGCGCCCGACTGCGTACCCAGTAGAGCTCGAGCAAAAAGCGTACGTGCCCTTCCACCTTCAAAATCGGCTCAATCTTCTCAAGCGCACGCAAGGCTGGCGCCGGTTCCTGCTGTTCGACTCTCAACCTCGCCCGCACCAGCTCGAGATGCGCATGGAGGATGGGGTCAACATCGGGAGAGAGCACCTTCGCCGCTTGTGCCAGCAAGCGTCCGGCATCAGCGGGGCGATCCAGCCCGAGCAGAGCCTCGGCCTGCATCACCATGCGTTCGGCATGCTCAATCAGATATTGAGGCTGATTATAAAAGGCCGCACTGCGTTCAAGCTCGCCCAGCGCATCCTGATAACGCCCGGTCTGCAGATAGACCATCGCCAGTTGATCACTTAGCCTTGCCGAGCCAAACCCGTCGTGACTTCTGGCAAAATGCTCGCTCAACCGGTTAAGGGTGGCGAGCGCTTCGGCGTAGAGGCCCATACGACGAAATGTGGCTGCAATCTCGAGCTGCGCCTGGTGATACCAGGTGGGCAACCCCAGCTGTTCGTAGATATTGTGCGCCTTGGTGAGATCCATCAGCCCCTGGCCTGAGACCCCCTGAAAAGACAGCATGGCCCCCCGGCGGGCCAGCGCCAGCGCCTCCAGCTTTGGCAAGGCGGCCTCTCTTGCCAGCCGCAGCCCCTCATCGTAATCGTGACGAGCCTTCGCTACCTCGCCGAGCAGCTGATTGAACCAGCCGCGGCAAATCGTCAGCTCCGCCACGGCGGCGTCATCACCCTGCTCGCGCGCAATGGCCAGCATCCGCTCCGCATTGGCGATGGCGGTACGGGACTCCTGCATGTCATCGGCCGATTGGGCCCAGCAAGCCAGACGACTGATCCGCATCTGCTGCGACGGCGGATAGGCGTTGCCGTCCCGCTGCAAACGGGCAAGGCGCTCCCGCAACAACTCGATCGGCTGGTAGACCCGCTCCATCCCTCCCAGTTCATTTTCCAACTGCTCGGGGGACAAGGGTTTGGCTGCCAGCCCGAACACCGCCAGCAACAGCAGCAAGGCAAGTCGGCTCATACATACTCCGGATCAATGGGAAAGATCATCGGGCAAGCCGATGCCGGAAAATCATCATCTTTTGCCCTGTAACAATGGTTGTAAAGGCTATCACCCGGACAGAGAGCCCGAATGGCAGGCTAGTCACATTTTACTGCGATATCATCGCGTTGGAATAAAGCGGGGACGCACAGCGAAAAAGAGGGGGCGGGATAACAACTCAAGAGGGGTTGCCCCCTCCCGGTCACTAGTGATGCTGCCAGCGCCGCAGCAGCCGACCACGCAGGCCGCAATCGAGCAGCCAGCTATTGTCAAATACCCGCAGCAGCGCCTGCTTGGCGTGGCGGGACATGGCGACGGCGTGAAAACGGGTCTGGCGCTGGCGATATCGGTTCATCTGATCGAGCAGGGGATGAGGCAGGCTCTGGGCGATAAAGTCGGAGATGACCAGCACATCCGCCTTGGCAAAGGCGGGATCATCGAGCTTGGCCAGCGCTTTTTCCAAGCAGGGCACCAGATCGGTACCGCCGTGAAAACTCATGGAGAGAAAGCGCTCCGCCTTGTCCAGACCGGTATCCGCGGTGATCTCGAGGGTCGCCACCTCGGTGGAGAAGAGCATCAGGTAGCAGCCGCGCTTCTCATCCATCGCCACCTTGAGCAACGCCAGAAACAGCGCCTTGGCACACTCCTCGGGATAGCCGCCCATGGAGCCGGAGGTATCGACGCAGACGATAAAGGGGCCTCGCTGCTGCAACTGCTGCCCCCCCTGCTCCGGAGTGCGCAGCATGATGCGTTGACGCGGCAAGGTGCCACGTGACTGGTAGCTGAGCAGACGCCGCTCCAGATAGCGGCGGTAGAACTCCAGCTCCAGCTCGGGCAGGCCCAGCATCACAGCCTCGCTTGGCAGTAGCCGCATCAGATCGCTGGCCTGATGAATGCCTACCAAGTCGTCCGGCACATCATCGCTGGGAGCGGGCTCCAGCTCCAGCACCTGAACCGGCGGCACAGGTTGCTCCTGCGCCCGCCGATCCCGCTCGCTGCGCCCGAGCAGGCCGGCAATCTCCGCCAGCAAGGGCTCGCGCTGCAACATGCGGGCGTATTGCTTGACCAGCACCAGACTGCGCTTGTGCCAGTGCCCCTGCGCCAGATCCCAAAGACCACCAGCGGAGATCTGGTTGGGATCGAGGGCATCGGCCAGGGTGCGGCTCGCCAGCAGCTGATCTTCAATCTCCTGACGCTGCTTCTCCCGCTCCGCTTCGGCTATCTGCTGCTGCAGTTGCAGCAGGCTTCCCACCAGACTGGCGCGCCACTTGTCGATAAAGAGCTGGCGCAGCCCCTCGGTGGGGTGGGCCGTCAGCTGACGCACCAAGGATCTGGCCTCACCGGCGAAGGGGCTGTACTGCTCCAGCGACTCCAGCAAGCCGGGCAGGCGACCAATCAGCTCGGTCATCGGCAGTTGCCGATGCGCCTGATAGAGCAGGTACTCCTGCTCCAACGCCACCGGCACCGGCTTGTGACGGATCTCCTCACCAAGCTGCTCGCCCCAACTCTGCAGGCGCTTTTTCAGCAGCTTGCCCTGTAGCGGGGAGCGTTTGATAAATTCGGAAATCTTGGGTGAGGCCGCCAGCAGCGCCACCACCTCTCCCGCCAGCTCACCCTCTCCCATGAGAAGGCCCAGATCCAGCATGCCGATCTCAAGCATGAGCGCTCCTTACTCGTCCAGCCTTGGCAACCGCTCGCGCCACTGGGTCAGCTCGCTACGCAGCAGTTCGAGATCCCGGTTCAGCACGAAGAAGCTGTCTTCCACCTGCTGCAGCCAGCGCTGGGCGATAAAGAGGTGTTGCTGGTGACGCTCGAACAGGCTGCGCTGCTGCTTGAGTATCTGCATCACCTTGCCGACCTGAACCAGCTGCTCGTCGAGTGACTGCAACCAGGGCGCCAGCACCACCTCGGGGATGGCGTTGCGCTCCATTAGCACCAACGGGATCTGCTGGCGCTGGATATCGAGCACCTGCAGCCGCAGCTCATCGTCCAGCACCAGCTCGTAATGCCCCTCTTTCGGGTTGCCGAACTCATAACCCACCAGCGCCTCACCGGTGGGATGCCAATGGGAGAGCAAGGTGCGATCGAACACCAGGGTGCGGGTGAGACGCTCGGGATCGCTGCCATCCAGCGGCGCCGGGGTGAGCAGATGGAAGTGCACCTGCTTGCCAAAGGGTCTGGCATTGGCAAGCGGGATCTCGATGCCCCGAGCCCGCCGGCCAAACCACTGCTTGCGTTGGCGGGCCTTTGTGCAAAGGCGCTGGGCCACGCTCTGTTTGAGCTGTTTGAACTGATCCCGAAGGGCGAGTAGCTGACGGGTCATCGCCAGTTGCTGATAGCCGTAGAGACGGGAGAATTCGGTCATCATCTCCAGCAGGGCGGTGCGGGACTCCTCGTCATGCCAGAGACAATCCTTGAACAGCAGCAGATCTACCGGTGCGACCTCATCGCGGCCATTGAAGAAGGCACTCGCCTTGATGAGCCGTACCGCCTTCTTCCAGCGGCGATCCGACACATAGCAGCGATGGGCCAGCTGACTGTCGAGCTGCTGGCGCAGCTGATAGATAAGCTCGAAACAGGCATCCGGCAAACGCACCTGTTCAATCTGGCTCTGCCACTGCTCGTACTCATCCCCCCGGATCTGCAGGGATTCCGGCAGGTTCTGGTGGGCGTGGCCATCGCTGGCCAGCATGGATTGAAAGTTGGCTTTCTCCTGCACCCGGTCCATCCAGATCCGCACCAGCATCCGGTCGTAGAGCGCTTCCAGCCCGCTGTCCGGTGCCGGCAGCTCGTTGGAAGCAGTCACCAGCAAGCGCATCGGGATGGGGTGCTGGCTGTCTCCGTTGCGAAACTGCCGCTCGTTGATGGCGGTGAGCAGGGTGTTGAGGATGGCGGGACCGGCCTTCCAGATCTCGTCGAGGAACACCACCTCAGCCTCTGGCAGATAACCTGTGGTGAGGCGCAGGTATTTGCCATCCTCTTTCAGCGCCTGAATGGAGAGGGGGCCGAACACCTCCTCCGGCGTACTGAAACGGGTCATCAGGTATTCAAAGTGGCGGGCGTCGTGAAAGGCCAGCTTGAGGCGGCGGGCGATCAGGCTCTTGGCAATACCGGGTGGCCCCAGCAAGAAGACACTCTCACCGCTGAGGGCAGCCAGCAGACCGAGGCGCAAGGCATCCTGCCGTTCGTAGAGTCCCTCACCGAGGGCGGCCAGCAGCCGGGGCAAGCGCTCCTGGATGGGAATAAGACGCGCAGGATTCTGGGCTTGAGCTAAAGACGACATAGAGAGTGTTCCGAAGCTGGGATGATGTTAGCCCCAAGGCGCGATATCCATTTGCTCGACCTTGGGTTTTGTCTTGTTATGATGTTTATTCTGGTATCTCTTGCCGCACAATACCCGCCTCTGGCAGGAAAAAACGCAAAGGCAGTGCGATACCGTATCGACAGCGTGCTGCGCCCATGCATAGCCAGTGTCGTGATGAGCACCATGCCCGCATGCGCCAGATGATGCGTTGCAAAGGGTGCAGCAAAAGCGGTTCGAGTGTACCCTGCGCAACACAATTTTCCCCAATGCAGATCAAGAGTGAGTCGCCTCAAATGCAAGATCCCGTTCGTCAGAGCATGTTGGCCCGCATGGGCATTCAAAGCTGGCAACTGCGTCGTCCGGCATTGCTGGGCGCAGCTCCCGCTCCCGAGCTTGCGCAAGATACCGTGCAGCCCGACCAGACAGCACCGGCCACCCGCGCTCCGCTGCCCAGCGGCAAACTCTGGCTGCTGGCGCCTCAGCTGCCTGCCACCACGCTGCTGGCGGATATCTGCCAGTTGCTCGGCATGACCCCCGACGAGGTCTCACTGCTCAGCGAGCTGCCGCCTGCCGATCTACAATCGGCGGGCGCCTCCCCTCTGCTCTGGCTGACGGAGGCCAACCCCGCGCGGCCAAATGCGCTGATCTGCCCGCTCGCCCCCAGCGCCGCGCAAAAGCGCGCCCTGTGGCAACAGCTGCGCCAGCACCTTGCGGCCAGCGCGGCGTGATCCTGCATCATGCCGCCAAGTCCCACTGTGATGCCGCTCTTTTTACCTGATTTTACAAATGCCGCCTCTGCAACCTCTGCTAACCCCAGTGCCCAACATCTTGCCATCCGGAGCCCCCATGCCTGAGTTTCGTCCCCTGCTCGAGAGCGATTTCGCCCTTGTCTACCCCATCGAGCAAGCCGCTCACAAGGAGCCGTGGAGTGAGGCCAACCTGCTCTCCTGCTTCGGTCCTCGCTATCTCAACGGTTTGATGCTGGTCGATGGTCGCCCGGCGGGCTTCTATATCTCGGATCTGGTGGCCGGTGACAGCTCGCTGATGAATATCTGCGTGCATCCGGCGTTTCAGGGCAAGGGGTTGGGACGGGCGCTGTTGCAAGCCTATCTGGCGCGCAGCAAGCAAGCCGGGGCTGAGGCCTGGTTTCTCGAGGTGCGGGCCGGTAACCAGACCGCCATCAACCTCTACGAGAGCGCCGGTTTTGCCGAGTATTGCCGCCGCGCCGACTACTACGGCACCGGCAATGACAGGGAAGATGCGGTGCTGATGTCGCGACTGTTCGATTTCGGCTGATCCAGCCTGTTCGTCGCGCCAAAGCCTTTTGTCCCCCCTCAATCGAGGGGGGCGTTGTCCAGCGCGGGCTCCTGCAAGGCCAGGGTGGTATGTACCACCGCCTCGAATCCGGCACCGGAGAGCGGCATATAGAAGCCACGCTGCCAGGTTTTTCCCGGCATCCAGATCTGGTCGATATCCACCACTATCTTGATGGGTCTGAGGGGCTGCCCCGGCTGCTGGATATAGATGCCGGGCGGTGTGGCGACTTTGGGAAAGCGGCGCAGGATCTGCTCGCTGCCATCCCCCTTGCCCGGGCTGAGCCGCACCTTCACCAGCCGGGCAAGCGGGCCAGCCATCTCCTTGCTCTGCCAGAATTTCTTCTCCAGATCGCCGCAGCGGCGGCACTTGGGGGTCTCCAGCACATAGAGCAGTGGATAGCCCAACGCCAGCGCCTGTTGCTGCGCCTGCTGATACCCCTCGGCCCCCTGATACCAGGGATTGGCGGGCCCCTGTGATGACGTTCCGGCAAAGAACCAAAACGCAGCGCCCCCCACCACCATCAGCCCGACCGCGGCCAACGCCCCTTTCACCCACAGATTCATATCGTTAACCCTCTCTCTGCCTCCTAGCAGTATCGGCCAGTCTGCGCAAAGGGAGAGCTATTTGCGCTCTTTGTGATCCAAGACAAACAGCGAACACTTGTAAGCTGTAATGTTGGAGTTTAAACTCTAGCCCGATTTTTAGTGCCCTCGCGGGCGTACAACTGTAATTAAAGGATGTTTAACTGATGCCGAAGCTTCATCTGGTTCGACTGATGCGTGAACGTATTGCCCAGCTTGGCAACAAGGCTGCCCTGCGGGTTCAGCAAGATGGCCAGTGGCGCGCCATCGGCTGGCGTACTCTGGGCCAGGCCATGGACTACTGCGCACAGGCGCTGATCCGTGCCGGCCACCAGCCAACCGAAATGGTCGGCATCTATGCCCGCAACATGCCGGAGTGGACCCAGGCCGATCTCGGTATCCTTGCCGCCCGCGGTGTCAGCGTCCCTATCTACCCCACCAGCACGCTCGATCAGCTGCGCTACATCGTCAAAGATGCCGGCATCAAGGTACTGTTCGTTGGCGAACAACCTCAGTTCGATCAGGCGCTGACCCTGCTGCAAAACGGCGAAATCCGCCAGATCGTCGCTCTCGATGGCAACGTCAATCTGCGCGGCTGCGAGCATGCGAGCCACTTCCAGACATTTCTGGTCTCCGGCAACCATCAGCCCAGTGAACAGGAACTGCGAGTACGGGAAACCCAGTACCGGATGGATGATCTGCTGACCCTGATCTACACCTCCGGCACCACAGGCGAGCCCAAGGGGGTCATGCTCGACTTCAGCAACATCGCCGCCTGTTTCGAGATGCACAACAGCCGCCTCGACCTCAATCAGCAGGATGTTTCGCTCTGCATGCTGCCGCTCAGCCACGTGTTCGAGCGGGCCTGGAGCTACTACGTGCTCTACTGCGGTGCCGAGAACGTCTATATCCGCGATCCGCAGAAGGTGATGGATGTGATTGGCGAGGTGCAGCCGACCGTGATGTGCGCCGTGCCGCGCCTTTACGAGAAGGCCTACGCCATGATCCAGGCAAAAGTTGCTCAGGCTCCGGCTCTGCGCCGCGCCCTGTTTGGCTGGGCGACCAAGGTCGGCAAGCAGATGGTTGCCACCCGTCAGGCGGGCAAGTCCGCCTCTCCGCTGCTCTACGGCCAGCTCTGGCTTGCCGAGCGACTGGTGTTTCGCAAGCTGCGCGCCCGCTTTGGCGGCCGCACCCGCTTCCTGCCGGTAGCGGGCGCCCGTCTGGCCGACGATGTGAACCTCTTCTTCCAGGCGATGGGACTCAACCTCAAGTACGGCTACGGCATGACCGAGACCACCGCCACAGTCTGCTGCTACGAGGATAGCCAATTCAAGCTCGGCTCCATCGGCACGGCACTGAACGGCATCGAGGTGAAGCTGGGTGAGAACAACGAACTGCTGGTGCGCTCCCCCACCGTAATGCGCGGCTACTACAACAAGCCGGACGCGACCGCCGAGGTGATGACCGAGGATGGCTTCCTGCGTACCGGCGATGCCGGTGAGCTCGACAGCCAGGGCAATATCTACTTCACCGAACGTCTCAAGGAGCTGATGAAGACCTCCAACGGCAAATACGTGGCTCCGCAACTGGTGGAAGGGACCATCGGCAAGGATCGCTTTATCGAGCAGATCGCCATCGTCGCCGATGCCCGCCACTTCGTCTCGGCGTTGATCGTCCCCTGCTTCGAGTCGCTGGAGGAGTACGCTCGTTCCATCAACCTGCAGTACCAGTGCAAGACCGAGCTGCTGCGCCACTCCCGGGTAATGGAGTTCTTCGAAGCCCGCATCGCCGACTTGCAAAAAGAGCTGGCCAAGTTCGAGCAGGTGAAGAAGTTCACCCTGCTGCCGAGCGCCTTCTCCATGGAGCTGGGTGAGCTGACCCCCACTATGAAGCTGCGCCGCAAGATCATCGAGGCAAAATACCAGAGCGAAATCGAGGCCATGTACAACCACGTCTGATATCGCTCAGGTTCAGAGAAATAAAAAAGCCGCTCACTCGAGCGGCTTTTTGTTGGCACTTTGGTCGGTACGAACCCGTCTTCAGGCTGTAGTTGTACTGGTACCGAAGTAGTCGGCCAGGAAGTCATCGAACGACAGGCTGTCGCTGCGCTCGCGTTCGCGCTGCTTGGCCAGCGAATCCTTCGCCTCACCGGCAAAGTAGGCCTCATCCCAGTACTGCAGCTCCCCTGCCAGCAGCTCCTCGCGATAGCGGGTCGCCAGCTTGTCGCCGTAGCAGCCGTTGTCTTTGCCGCTCTCCAGCAGCTCCTTGAGCATGCGGGCGGAGTAGGTGAGCTCGGGGTTGAGCAGCTTCTCGCGATGCATCGCCAGCGTCTCGCGATAGCGGTTGCGGCCGCAGCAGCGATCCAGCAGGTCGGCCACCTGAGCCAGCTCGTCGAACAGTTTGAGGCCGTACTCTTTGAGGCCAATGGCATTGCCCTGCTCATCTTCCAGCGTCAGGCCGGGACGACGCCCTTCCAGCACCACCTTGTTCTGGTTGCGGCGGTTGCGGGCAATCTCCTCGTCACTCAACACCGGAGAGGGACGCAGCAGGCACCAGACCAGGAACAGATCGAAGAAGCGGATCTGGTCGGCATCGATGCCGAGCGGGGTGAAAGGGTTGACGTCCACGGTGCGCAGCTCGATATATTCGATGCCGCGCTGATCCAGCGCATCCGAGGGCTTCTCGCCGCTGCGCGGGGTACGCTTGGGGCGGATTGGGGCGTAGAGCTCATTCTCCAGCTGCAACACGTTGTCGTTGAGCTGACGATACTCGCCATCCACCTTGACCCCGATCTTGGCAAAGTCGGGATTGTGGGTGTTGATGGCGCGGCGCAGGCTGCTGACATAGGCTGGCAGATTGTCGTGGCTGATCTTGAGCCCAGCCTGGGCGCTGTTGGTATAGCCAAGATCGGAGAGACGCAGCGCGGTGGCGTAAGGCAGATAGAGGGTGCCCTTGCCGGTCTTCTCGAACGGCAGGTTGCTCTTGCGCCCTTTGAGGAAGGATTCGCAGATGGCCGGGGAGGCGCCGAACAGATAGGGCACCAGCCAGCCGAAGCGGTAGACGTTGCGAATAAGCCCCATGTACTTGTCGGAGATAAAGCGCTGGCTGCAGCACCCTTCGCACACCAGATCCTGCCACTCGCTCCAGAAGCTGTCGGGCATGGAGAAGTTGAAGTGCACCCCGGCGATCACCTGCATCAGGCTGCCGTAGCGGTTCTTCAAGCCCTGACGGTAGAGGGTCTTCATCTTGCCGATATTGGAGCTGCCGTACTGGGCCAGCCGGATGCTCTCTTCCCCGCCGACGAAGCAGGGCATGGAGAGCGGCCAAATCCGCTCGTCACCCAGATGCTGAATCACATGGTGATGGATGTCGCCGAGCTGCTCCATCAGACTGTCGATGGAGTCGGTGGCCGGGGTGATGAACTCCAGCAGGCTCTCCGAGTAGTCGGTGGTGATATTGGGATGGGTCAGGGCCGAGCCCAGCACCCGGGGATGGTCACTCTGGGCGAGTCGGCCATCCGGCGTGATGCGCAGGCATTCACGTTCGATCCCGCGCCGGATCCCCTTGAGCGCGGTGAGGCGCTCCGGTGATCCCAACGCATTCAGCAACTCGGTGAGCGACAAGCTTGTTGTAGTCATATTCACGGCTCATGTGAGGCCGCCCCATCCGGGGCGGCTCTTGATTTTTATAAAGCGTCAGTTACGGCAACTGCAGCGGATAGATGGGAAGATGAAGCTCCTTCAGGGGTTTTTCAAGCTTTTGCTTGTCTCCCACCACCACGATCACCATGTCGGCCGGATTGAGCCAACGGGCAGCACTGGCCTTCAGCGCCTCGGGCGACACCGTTTTGATCAGGTTGTTCTGGGCCTGCACATAGTCCGGTTTCAGGTCATACATCACCATCTGCAGCAGGAAACCCGCCTTCTGGCCCAAGGTCTCGTAAGAGAGGGCATCCTGCTGGGAGACCGCGCTGCGCATATAAGCCAGCTCGACCGGGGTCGGGCCGCTCTTGCGGTAGTTGTCCATCTCCTTGAGGAACTGGCGGATGGCATCCACAGTCGCATCGGCCCGCACATTGGCGCCGGTGGCGAAGGTGCCCACCTCGCGGTTGGCGGAGAAACCCGAGCTGGCGCCGTAGGTGTAGCCCTTGTCTTCCCGCAGGTTGAGGTTGATGCGGCTGTTGAAGTTACCACCCAGGTTGAAGTTCATCAGCCCGGCTGTGAAGTAATCCCCCGTGGTATCGAACGGCATGGCGCGACGACCGATGCGGATCACCGACTGAGGCGCCCCCGGTTTGTCGACCAGATAGATGCCCGGCTTGGCCTGCTCACCCTTGAGTTTGAGATCTCCCAGGGTTGGCGTTGCCCCCTTCCACTCGGTCAGGAAGCCAAGTTGCTCCTCGATCTGCTTCTGGTCCACATCACCGACCACCACCACTTTGGCGTTGGTGGGGTTGTAGTAGGCCTGATAGAAGTGCTTCACGTCAGCCAGGGTCAGCTTGGCCACATCGGCCGCTACCCCGTCGGTAGGTTGACCGAGGCGGTTCTGCTTGCCGTAGACCAGCTCGCGGAACGCCTGCCCGGCCAACCACTCGGGCTGCTGCTGGGCCTGTTGCATCCCTTGCAGCAGCTGCGCCTTGACCCGCTCGAAGTCAGCCTCCCGCATGCCCGGGCGCTCCAGTACCTCGCGCACCAGCGCCAGGGTCTGGGGCAGCTTGTCCGCCAGCGAGCTGACGGTGATGAGGTTGTTGTACTGGGCGCTGGAGACATCGATGGAGGATCCCAGCTTTTGCAGCTCGTCGCTAAGCTGAGCCTCGGTCAGGCGCACCGAGCCCTGCCCCATCATGGCGGCAGTCAGATTGGCCAGCCCAAGCTGCCCCTTATCTTCGGCACGAATACCGCCCGGCAGGGCGATCATGATGGAGACCGCGGGGATCTCGTCACTCTTGGTGCCAATGATCTCGATGTTCTTGTCGAGCTTGCCGTGCCAGATGGCGGGCACCTTGACGCTCACCGCCTCGCTCGCCTTGGGCTGCACGCTGCGATCGAAATTGTCTTTTACCGGTCGTTCGGCCAGCGCCTCGTCATGCTTGCTGTAATCCGGCAGCTCGCGCTTGGCGGGGGTAAAGTTCGGGGTGGCAACCTGCCACTCTGTCTTGCCCTTGGGCACCACGCTCAGCACCACCGCAGGCTTGTCGGCGATGAACTTGTCGTAGGCGGCCTTCACCTGCTCCGGTGTCACCTTGCCGATAGCATCCAGCGTCTTGAACACATAGTTGGGATCCTGGGCAAACACCTGACCCATGGCGAGCTGGCTCACCTTGCCGGAGACGCTATCCAGACCCCAGATGGCTGAGGCTCGGTACTTGGCGATCGCCTTCTCCAGATCTTCCGGTTTGAGGCCGCGCTGGGCGAATTCGCCGATCACCTTGTCCACCTCCCCCTTGAGGGTCTTGAGGCTGCCATCCTGCGACGGATTGGGGTAGGCGTAGACGGTCAGGGTACAGGCCAGCTCTTCGCAGTAGTGGGACGCCCCCACATCGATCGCCTTGCCGGTTTTCACCAGCGACTGGTAGAGCATGGAGCTGGCGGAACCGCCCAGCACGTCGGCAAACATGTCGAGTGCCGGCTCCTGCGGATCGCCAAGGGATACGGTGGGGTAGCTGATATAGAGCAGCGGCAGGTGCACCTTGTCCTGCAGCGTCACATAGCGGGTCTCGGGCAGAGTCACCGGCTTTGGCGTCGGCTCGGCCACGTCCGGGCCGCGCGGGATGGAGCCGAAGTACTTCTCGATCCACTCGAGAGCCTGCTTGCTGTCAAAGTCGCCGCCCAGAGTCAGGGTGGCGTTGTTGGGGCCATACCAGCGCAGGAAGAACTGCTTGAGGTCGTTTACATCGACCCGGTCGAGATCTTCCACGTAACCGATAGGCTGCCAGGAGTAGGGGTGAGTACGCGGATAGAGCGCCTCCCCCACCTTCTCGCTCACCAACCCGTACGGCTGGTTGTCGACCCGCTGGGCCCGCTCGTTCTTGACGGTGGCGCGCTGGATCTCGAACTTCTTCTGGCTCACCGCATCGAGCAGGAAGCCCATCCGATCCGCCTCCAGCCAGAGCACTTTTTCCAGCTGGTTGGCCGGCACGGTTTCGTAGTAGTTGGTGCGGTCCTTGTTGGTGGTGCCATTCATGTCGCCACCGGCTTCGTTGATGATCCGCATATGCTCCTGATCACCAACGTGTTTCGAGCCCTGGAACATCATGTGCTCGAAGAAGTGGGCGAAACCGGACTTGCCGACCGTCTCGCGGGATGAGCCGACGTGATAGGTCACATCGAGGTGCACCAGCGGATCGGAGCGGTCGGGGGCCAGGATCACGGTCAGGCCGTTGTCCAGTTTGTACATCTGATAGGGGATGGCGAGCTTGCCCTCCTCCTTGCCCTGTTCGGCGATCAGGGTCGGTGCCGCCAGCACCGGCAGGGTGAAGCCCAGCAGAATCGTTAAAGGTATGACTTTGTTCACGGTAACCTCGTGAGTGACAAAAACAGGCTAGAAAATGTGACTGGCCAGCAGAAAAACCAGGGCATAACGGAACAATTTGCCGAGCCCGATCAGAATGAGAGAGCGCCAGAAGGAGAGGCGTAGCCAACCGGCCAACAGACAGAGACCATCACCGACCACCGGCGTCCAGGCAAGCAGCAGACACCAGTGACCATGTTGTTTGAGCCAGCCTAAGGCTTTTTGTTCCCCACGGCCTTGAAAATCTTCCGGTTTTTTCTTGAAGGTGGCGAGCCAGCCGAGCCACCAGGTAGTCATGGAACCGAGGGTATTGCCCAGCGTCGCCCACAGCAGCAGGCTCGCCATGCTCCACTCCCCCTTGGCCGCCATGGCCCCCAGCAGCACTTCGGAGCTACCGGGCAGCAGAGTGGCTGAGGTGAATGCGCTTAAAAAGAGCCACCCCAGCCCCATCTCCATCATCTCGCTCATCCGGGATAGCCATCGGCCGCAGGCATCCGCAGCAGCAGCTTGCCACGCACATGGCCCCCTTCGATGGCCTGATGGGCCTGCGCCCCCTCGGCCAGGGGGAATTCACCGGCGAGGGTGACCTTTACCTCCCCCTGACGCAGCAGCATCAACATCTGACCCAGCTGCTTCTGGTCAGGGTGAACCAGCATGCCGACCACTTCGATCCCCGCCGCAGCCCCAGCATCCTTGATCTGCTGGGCAGTGATGGTGGGTACCGTCACCAGACGGCCACCCGGTTTGACACAGGCCAGCGCCGCCTTGCCACTCTCGCCACCCACCAGATCCAGCACCAGATCGACCTGACCGGCCTCTGCCACCACCCGTGCGGGCCAGTTCGCATCGTGGTAATCCACCATCCAGCGCGCCCCCAGTGCGTGCAGGAAGCCATGGTTGTCGGGGCTGGCGGTGGCCACCACCTCGGCGCCATAGGCGTTGGCAAACTGCACCGCCAGATGGCCGACACCACCGGCACCGGCGAGGATCAACACCCGCTGGCCGCTCTGGAGGGCGCCGTGCTCAAACAGCCCCTGCCAGGCGGTGAGACCGGCCAGCGGCAGCGCCGCCCCCTGCTGAAGGCTCACTCCGTCGAGTTTGACCAGCTCGCTCTCGCTTGCCACCACAGACTCCCCGTAGCCACCTGCGGTAAGAGGAAAACCGACCATGCCGCACACCCGCTCCCCCTCGACCAGCGAGGTTACGCCGGGGCCCACTTTCTCTACCACGCCGGAGATGTCATAACCCGGTGTCCAGGGCAACTTGTCCTTGTTCTGGGCCGCCGCCCAGCCAAGACCGGCGCGGGTTTTGGCATCGATGGGGTTCACCCCCGCAAAGCAGATGCGCACCCGCACTTCGCCATCGGCAGGCACCTTATCGAGGGAAGGGTTGAGCTTGAGTACCGAGGGGTCACCGAATGCGGTAATCTGTAGTTGCGTCATTGCACAATCCATCCTGTTGATTGATCAAGGGTCAACAGAATAACAGCGAGGACACCATGGCTCGAATGTTTCTTATTCCTCTGTTGCTGGCACTGGGGTGGTGGGCGTTTCTGCTCTACTTCCGCATCCCGCTCAAACAGGGGGCCAAGGGGTTTTACTGGATCATCGGCATCGGTGGCGGACTGGCCGCCTTCCTCAGCCTGATGATGGTGCTGACTCACTGAGTGCCACAGCCACTCGATAACGAAAAAGGCCACCGAGTTCCGGTGGCCTTCTCACTATCCGGCTTGCTGCTCCAGCGCCGGATTGAGGTAGTAGTGTCGATTGCTCCCCTGCCCCAGCACCCCTTGCGACAGCAGATGGTGGAACACCCGATCCACCTCCTCCAGCGAGAGTGACAAAGCCTGCGCCACCGAGCGCTTGCTGCACTTGAGCTCACCGCTCACCAGCGCACCGCGCACCTGCTCCAGCACTTCAGGGGCTGGCTCTGGGGGCATGATGGGCTCGGGCTGGGCTGCCATCGCCAACGCTGCCTGCGCCTCTCTGCGAGCTTGATCCTGCTGCCAGCGCCACATCCGGCGAAAGCGGTTCTCCTCGCCGATCAGGCTGACGAAGAAGGCACCGAACACGTCGAGCAGCACCGAGAGGAAGCAGACCAGCAGGAACTGCACCTGACTGATGCTCATCCCTACCCCGTCCGCCAGACTGCTCATCAGCCCCAGCATGGAGGATTGTTCGTTGACCGGCTTGGCATCGCGCTGCTGACGCAGCTCATCCTGCTGCAAGCGCAGCTTGGTATTGGCGTGCTGCAACGAGGAGACACCACTGGAGATGCGCTCCAGCTCGATATATTTGCGGGCTGCCTCCTCGTTGAGCTGGATCTGCCGCTCGATGCTGGCGATCTGCTCGTCGAAACGAGCAAGCTCCCGTTCGTGGCGCGCCTGCTGGCTCAGCACCGTATTGGTGGCACTGTTGATACCACCGATACTGCCACCGATGGAGATAGCCGCCAGCACGCTGTAGAACAGCAACGACCAGAAGGCACCACTCAAATCCCGCCGCGCCTTGCGCTCGCCGTACTCGTACCAGACGTAGAACTTGCCCAGCTCGAAAATGATCGCCAGGCCGCCAAACAGCCACTTCATCAGCGGGTTGTCATCGATGGAGAGAAACAGCAGCAGGGAGAAGATGATGGAGGCCAGAATGGCCAGCCCGGTAAAACTGTATACCGTGGTGAGCGCAAACCATCCCTTGGGATAGCGCAGCGCGGAAGCGTCCTGTGTGGTCATGGTGAAACTGTGGTGCAGTGCAGGAAAAGTTGGCTGCCGATTATAGTCGGCAGAGCCGTTCAGAGAAGGGCAAACACCTGAATTCCTTCATATTGCAAACCAGCTGCCCAGAGTGCGACCAAAACGGACAAATTGGCAGCAGAAAAGCGCTACAATCCCCCTCCTGACTTCATCGTGTGGCGAGATGGGATGCGATTCCGCCCGGGTTCAGCCCGCAGACGTATACTCATCCGCCGTTGCAATTATCCGAGGCCATCATGAACAGTAAGACCACTTTGCTACTCTCCCTTCTTCTGGTTACCGGCAGCGCCGCAGCGACCCAGCAATATCAAGAGAGCAGTGGCACCGAATTTTCCGTCGATGAGCTTAAATTCAATCTGGACTGGGATGACAAACAGTTCGGCTGGACCCAGAACGACTGCCTCACTCTGGATATCGGGGAGACCTCCTCCGTCGACTGCAAGGCGGTCAAATTCAATCTGGAAGATGAAGAGAATCGCAACCAGCCACCGAAAACCAACCAGGTCCCTGCCAACTCGCAGAGCGACCAGTAACAACAGGAGTACCCTTGCGATGACCCAAGCTAAACACAACCCCGTTATCCGGCGCGGCGCCCTGCTGCTTTCCCTGCTGATGGCGCACGGCATCGCGGTTGCGGCACCGCCAAGCAAAAATAGCGATGGCATCAAGATCTCCGGTGATGACATCAAGATCAATCTCGACTGGGATGACAAAGAGTACGACTGGTGGCAGGACAACTGTCTGGATCTTGGCATTGGCGACAGCCGGATCAAACTCAACTGCGACAAGATGGATGGCAAGTACCGGGATCACTACAACCGCAGTATCCACAGCGGCAATAACCCCGGGCAAGGTCACGACAAACAGAAGGATAAAAACAAGGGTAACGGCAAGAAGAACTGAACGCCCTCTCCTGATGCAGCAGGGGCTTGATGCCCCTGTGCTGATTGTTTTACCAATAATTCTCCGCACTGATATTGCCCGGCGCCCGCCGCAGGTTCTTGGCCAACCCCAGCACCAGCAAGGTCTGCTGGGTCTCTTTCACCATCTCCGGATTGCCGCAGATCAGCACCTGACTCAGCTCGGGTGAAAACTCCAACCCCACTCGATCCTGCAACTGACCATTGGCAATCGCCGCCGGGATCCGCCCTGCCATTGCATCGGGCCAAGGCTCGCGGCTGACAAAGGGGACATAGCGAAAGCGCGCACCATATTGCTCGGCAAAGCTGGCGATCAAATCCTGATAGCTCAGCTCTTCGCCTTTACGTACCCCATGCACCAGCACCAGATTCTCGAAACGGTTGAAGGCCTCGCTATCGGCCAGCATGGAGAGGAAGGGGCCGATGGCAGTGCCGGTCGAGAGCAGCCAGAGATCGCGCCCGGCGGGCACCTCATCCAGCGTCAGAAAGCCGGTGGCCTGGGATTGCACCAGCAGGGTATCGCCCGCTTGCAACGAGCCGAGGGACGGAGTCAGCTCACCGCTCGGGATCTCGACCAGATAGAACTCGTGATATGGCGCAGAGGGAGGATTGACGAAGGAGTAGGCGCGCTGAATGCGCCGCTCGCCCTGCTCGAGGGCCAGCTTGGTGAATTGGCCTGCCTTGTAGGGGGCCAGCTCGGCCGCTACCCGCAGGGAGAACAGGGTGGGTGTCCATTCGATGCGTTCGATGACGCGACCTTCTACCCAAGCCATAAGGATCTCCTCCAGTGGAACAGACCTTCACTCTACCCCCGGGCCGGAAAATAAAAAACCCGCGCAAAAGCGCGGGTTTTCTCTGCAAAAGCGAATCGCTATTACAGGGCAACAACCTGGATCTGTACGGTTGCTTTAACGTCAGCGTGCAGCTGAACAGCAACTTCGTAGTCACCGGTGTTACGCAGAACGTTGCCCATGCGGACTTCGCTCTTGGCAACGGCTACACCGGCAGCAGTGATGGCTTCAGCCACGTCACGGGTACCGATGGAACCGAACAGCTTGCCTTCGTCGCCAGACTTGGAAGCGATAACCACGGTAGCCAGTTCGGCCAGCTTGGCAGCACGCTCTTCAGCAGCAGCTTTGTTGGCAGCCAGTTTGGCTTCCAGCTCAGCGCGACGAGCACCGAAAGCTTCGATGTTGGCCTTGGTGGCCATAACAGCTTTGCCTTGCGGGATCAGGTAGTTACGGGCATAACCAGATTTCACGGAAACTTGGTCACCCAGACCGCCCAGTTTGGCGATTTTGTCGAGCAGGATAACTTGCATTACCTTTCCTCTATAAATTTCGTTGAGTTAGGCTTAAGTGCCGGGCCGATTCTTACTTGTTGTGCAGATCGGTGTACGGCAGCAGAGCCAGGTAACGAGCACGCTTGATGGCGCGTGCCAGCTGACGCTGATACTTGGCGCGGGTACCGGTGATACGGCTCGGTACGATCTTGCCAGATTCAGTGATGTAGTTTTTCAGAGTAACGATATCTTTGTAGTCGATCTCGGTAACGTTCTCGGCGGTGAAGCGGCAGAACTTACGACGACGGAAATAACGTGCCATGGCCTTTATCCTCTAGTCAGTGATCCAGAATTACTCTTCGGAAGCAGCTTCAGTAGCTTCTTCGCGGCGCTCGTCGTCACGACGGGTGAAGCGCTCTTCTTTGGCCTTGGCCATCGGAGAAACTTCAGTCACGGCGTGCTTGGTGCGCATGATCATGTTGCGGATAACGGCATCGTTGAAGCGGAAGTTGGTTTCCAGCTCATCGATAACGGCTTGCTCTGCTTCTACGTTCATCAGAACGTAGTGGGCTTTGTGCAGTTTGTCGATCGGGTAAGCCAGCTGACGACGGCCCCAATCTTCCAGGCGATGAATGGTACCACCGGAGGTGGTGATGGCGCCGGTGTAACGCTCGATCATGCCGGGAACTTGCTCGCTCTGGTCCGGATGAACCATGAAGACGATTTCGTAATGACGCATTTTAGCTCCTTACGGATTAATTCAGCCTCCGCCCAGGTGCAGCCAGACCTCGGAGGCAAGGAACATAAAGGTGTTTAGTCGCTGCTTTTCTAGGGCGGCGTATTGTACGAAATCACATCCCTCACTGCAACTGACTGCCTTAAATGTTTTTCCCGATGGAAATCATCAGAAACAACAATTGATAATGATTATCACTTAGATCTATTCTCTCTCCATATCCTTATGGAGGGTGATGCCATGCAACCCGCACTGACGACTACGATTCCAGCCCGCAAATTCAAACTGACCCTGCTCGGGCCAGCCTTTATCGCCGCCATCGGCTATATCGACCCGGGCAACTTCGCCACCAATATTCAGGCGGGCTCTACCTTTGGCTACCAACTGCTCTGGGTAGTGGTATGGGCCAACCTGATGGCAATGGTGGTGCAAACCCTCTCGGCCAAACTCGGTATCGTCACCGGCAAGAATCTGGCGGAGCACATCCGCGACCGACTGCCAAAACCGGCGGTCTGGGCCTACTGGGTGCAGGCAGAGATCATCGCCATGGCCACCGATCTCGCCGAATTTATCGGCGCCGCAGTCGGCTTCAAGCTCCTGCTTGGCGTGACCTTGCTTGAAGGGGCCTGCATCACCGCCGTGGTGACCTGGGGGATCCTGATGTTGCAATCCCGTGGTCAGAAACCGCTGGAGTTTGTGGTCGGTGGCCTGTTGCTGTTTGTCGCGGCGGCCTACATCGTCGAGCTGATCTTCTCCCGCCCCCATCTGCCCAGCCTGCTGGAGGGCGCCCTCTTCCCCGGTCTGCCCAATAGCGATGCCGTCTATCTGGCCGCCGGTGTGCTCGGTGCCACCGTGATGCCCCACGTCATCTATCTGCACTCGGCACTGACCCAGCACACGCAGGATCAGGGCTCGGTCAGCCAGCGGCTGCACACCACCCGGATCGATGTGGCGATTGCCATGACCATCGCCGGCTTCGTCAATCTGGCGATGATGGCGATGGCGGCCGCCGCGTTCCACAGCTCGGGCCACCAGCAGGTAGCGGAGCTGGAATCCGCCTACCAGACCCTCACTCCGCTGCTGGGTCAGGCTGCAGCCACCCTATTTGGCCTCTCGCTGGTCGCCTCCGGCATCAGCTCTACCGTGGTGGGCACCCTGGCCGGGCAAGTGGTGATGCAGGGCTTTGTCCGCTTTACCATCCCGCTCTGGCTGCGTCGCGCCATCACCATGGCTCCCGCCTTCGTGGTGATCGCCATGGGTCTCAACACCACCGAAATTCTGGTGTTGAGTCAGGTGATCCTGAGCTTTGGCATAGCGCTGGCCCTGATCCCGCTGTTGATGCTGACCGGCGATCGGGCGCTGATGGGGCAACATCGCAACCATCCGGTCACACAAGCCATCGGCCGCCTTATCGTTGCACTGGTGATTGGCCTCAACGCCTATCTGCTGGTCGCCATGATCTAGCGAACCGTAAAACCGAGAAGAGGGGCTCATTAACACTGGTTAATGAGCCCTTTCGTACTTTGGCGTATGCTGCCGCTTTCTCTTCTCATTTATCGTTGCGGGAGTCTTGCCATGGAACATACCCGAGCCAGCTTCGTACTGGGCCATCATCAGGAGCAGGCCAGCGTGGTCTGCTGCCAGCGCGGTGACACCACGCTGCTGGTCACCGACCTCACCCCCTTTCATCCCCAGAGCCACCTCTGGCCCGATCAGCCGGGGGACGTGGGCCATGCTCGCTGGGAAGGGGGCGAAGCCGCCATTGGCCCCTGCCGGATGGGGGCTATCAGCCCTGATGGCGAGCTGTTCGTCGATACTGCGATTCCGGTAAAACGGGGGGCTGAAGGGTGGCGTTTCGTGGTGGTCCATCCAATGACCGGTGACCACGCGCTAGCCGTTGGCAGCCAGGTCGAATTGCAAGTAGATAGCGCCGCCCGCCATGCCCTGAGTCTGGGCCATAGCGGCTGCCATCTGGCCGCGCTGGCGCTCAATCGAGTACTAACTCCCTACTGGCGCAAGGAGGTAAGCGAGCGTGATGCACTGGGCCAGCCCGACTTCGACCGCCTGGCTATTCAAAGCTCTCGGGTCGAGCCTTGCGGTTCGCGGGAGCAGTACCGCATCGGCAAGAGCCTGCGCAAGAAGGGGGTCAACAGCGAGGCGCTGCTGGCAGACTTAGCGGTGATTGAAGAGAAGGTCAACCGGCAGCTGGCCGACTGGATTGCAGCTGGGGGCGAGATCCGCCGCAGCCGCGCTGGCGAGGCGATCATCGATTCCCGTTACTGGCACTGCATGCTGGAAGGCCAGGAGGTCACCATCCCCTGTGGCGGCACCCATGTTGCCTCGCTCGCCGAGTTGGGAGAGGTCAAGGTAGAGCTCACTCAAGTGGAAGAGGGCTTTGCCATGCTGACCCGGGTCATCCCAACCGGCGCCTGAGTCGCAGACTTGACTACTCAGGGCTAACGCCCAAATTGGCAATAGAGAAGTATCGCAAATGAGGGGGCATAATCATGCCCCTCAACGTCAGTCATGACGGGCCGATGCTTCTCTTTTAACCATACCCTGATTAGAATGCGCATCCCACAGGAGGCACATCACCCATGAGTAGTACCCAACTACGCACCACCCCGGATCGACTTCGTTATCTGGTTCTCTACGAAGGCATCGGGCTGGCACTGGTAGCACCGCTGATCAGCCAGCTGTTCGGTCAGGGCGTCGCCGAGGTCGGTTCGCTGGCCATCTTCTTCTCCATCGTCGCCACTGCCTGGACCTACGGCTGGAATCTGTTGTTCGACAAGGGGTTGCTCAAACTGTGCGGGCGTACCAACAAGCGACCACTGGACCGCTTCCTGCACGCATTTGGCTATGAGGCGAGCTTCATGATGCTCTCCCTCCCCTGCGTCATGTTCTGGCTCGATCTGGGAGTGTGGGACGCCCTGATGCTGGATCTCGGCTTCGTTACCTTCTACCTCGCCTACATCATGGTCTTTACCTGGGCCTATGAGCGGATCTGGCCGCTGCCATCCAACCCGCAGACGGCATAAGGCCTCAGCCGCAACGAGGCCGACAGAAGGAAAAGTCAGGAAGGACTAATAGGAAGGATGGGAGAATTCCATAAAAACAATGCCAGTCAGCAAGCTGACTGGCATTGGACAAAACAGACTTTCGGACTTACTTGACGGCGTCTTTCAGAGCCTTGCCAGCCACGAATGAAGGCACGTTGGCAGCAGCAATCTGGATCTCTTTACCAGTTTGCGGGTTACGACCGGTGCGGCCTGCGCGGTGGGTGACCTTGAAGGTGCCAAAACCGACCAGTTGCACAGCATCGCCTTCTTTCAAGCTCTGGGTAATACCATTGATGATCTCTTCCAGAGCCACTTTGGCCTGAGCTTTGCTCAGATCTGCTTTGGCGGCAATCGCATCGACAAGTTGAGCTTTGTTCATAACATTTCCTTTATGATCGGGCATTTAGCGCTGGGTCACTCTATGCAAAAAAAAACGCACAGGCAAAGCCTTTATCGAGCCGAACGCGTCAAACGCTGGGGTTTTCATCAAGATCTGCGGAAATAGTCACATTCCACACGCGAAAAACCGTGAGTAGGCCTGAAACCTGCTAGCACGCAGACACAATCCACTGACTATTTCTTCGCCACTTAACATTATCCCCCCATGGCTATTGACGCTTGCCCAGATTTTCCCTAGTTATAGGTTGTGTCACTGCTCAAACGGCTCGGAATACCGAACAATCGGCCAGCCTTTGCCCCACGGAGGGATAGGGATTATGTTGACGAAACTGGAACAGACCAAGCAGGCGCTGGCAGGCAAGCATAAGGCTATCGACGACTGGCTGGATGCAAGGCAAGCGTTGCTGGTCGGATACATGCAGCTGGCAGGCCTCACTCCGGCGCGGACCAAGCAACGCAGCCTGCCCAAAACAGAAGAGCTGCATCAGTTTTGCGACCGCCTGGTCGACTATGTCAGTGCGGGCCATTTCGAGATCTACCACCACGTCGTCACCGCCTTCGAGCAAGCCAGCGGCGAAACACTGGAGCTGGCCAAGCGCATCTATCCCCATATTCGTAACAGCACTGAATTCGCCCTCGAGTTCAACGACAAATACAGTGATGCCGACGAGGCCCAATTGCTGCTACTGGATGATGATCTCAACGAGTTGGGTCCGGTTCTGGAAGAGCGGTTCAAACAGGAAGATCGCCTGGTCAAGGCGCTTCATGTGGTGGAATCCTTAAGTACCCAGCAAGCCTGAATGCCATTTTCGGAGCAAGTTCAAGATACTGGCAACCAAGGTGGATTACACTCAGAGCAATGACCCTAGCGTCCACACTTATTGCATACAGGAGATGAGCATGTCTGAGCGCCGCCGTTTTGCACGGATCCTCTACTTGACCATGGCAGAACTCACCCAGGGGGAACAGAAGTGGCAGACCCAGCTTGTCGACGTCTCCTTGCAGGGAGCCCTGCTGATCCGCCCCGACGACTGGGAGAGCCGTGACAACAAGGAGTACCAGCTCAGCTTTATCCTGAGCGGTAGCGATATCGAGATCAAAATGCAGGTCGAGCTGACCCACGAAGCCAGCAAAAAGCTGGGTTTCTACTGCCACCATATCGATATCGACAGTGCCACCCATCTCAAGCGGATGATCGAGCTTAACGTCGGCGACGAAGAGCTGCTCCACCGCGAGCTGGAACAACTGCTGAGCGAGCATCTGGAACACAGCCAGCCCTGATGGCAGGTTCCAGCCCATAAAAAAGAGCGCCGAGGCGCTCTTTTTCCGTTGTGCCGTTGTATCGATTGCAATGCTGAGGGATTACAGAGCCTCGAGTGCCTCAGACAGCGTCTTGACCGGCACCACTTCCATCCCTTCGATGGGATGCTTGGGGGCATTGGCGTGCGGCACGATTGCACGACGAAAACCGTGTTTGGCCGCCTCCTGCAACCGCTCCTGGCCGGACGGCACCGGGCGAATTTCACCAGAAAGACCCACTTCGCCAAACACCACCAGATCCTTGGGCAGCGCCTGATCCCGGAAGCTGGAGACCATCGCCAGCAGCAGCGCCAGATCCGCACTGGTCTCCTCGACCTTGACCCCGCCGACCACGTTGATGAAGACATCCTGATCCGCCATCTGAAGGCCGCCATGACGGTGCAGCACCGCCAGCAACATGGCGAGCCGGTTGTGATCCATCCCCACCGCTACCCGGCGCGGGTTGGAGAGCTGGGAGTAATCCACCAGCGCCTGCAACTCCACCAGCAGCGGTCGGGTGCCCTCCCAGATCACCATGACGATGGAACCGGGCGCCTGCTCCTGCCCCCGGCTGAGGAAGATGGCGGAGGGGTTGCTCACCTCGCGCATCCCCTGTTCGGTCATGGCAAAGACCCCCAGCTCGTTGACCGCACCGAAGCGGTTCTTGTGGGAGCGCAGAGTCCGAAAACGGGAATCATGACCGCCATCGAGCAGCACAGAGCAGTCGATGCAGTGCTCCAGCACCTTGGGACCCGCCAGACTGCCATCCTTGGTCACATGACCCACCATAAAGATGGCTACATGATTCTGTTTGGCGTAGCGGGTCAGCAGCGCCGCCGCTTCACGCACCTGAGAGACAGAACCGGGGGACGATTGCACATCCGCCACATGCATCACCTGAATGGAGTCAATCACCATGATCTGCGGCTGCTCCTGCTGGGCAATCAGGCAGATCTGCTCGACGCTGGTCTCGGAGAGCATCCGCAGCTTGTCGGTGGGCAGCCCAAGGCGGTTGGCCCGCATCGCCACCTGCTGCAGCGACTCCTCGCCGGTGACATAGAGGGTTTTCATCCGCTCTGCGAGACCACACATGGTCTGCAGCAGCAAGGTCGACTTGCCCGCCCCCGGGTTGCCGCCAATCAGAATGGCCGAGCCTGGCACCACACCGCCACCAAGCACCCGATCCAGCTCCTTGAAACCTGAGGTAAAACGGGGAATTTCGGTGGTGGCGATCTCTGCCAGTGTCTGTACCTGACTGCCGACCGCGCCGGCATAACCGGTGTAACGGGCACTCTTGCCAGCGGGGCTCACCGAACCGAGGCGCACCTCGGTGATGGTATTCCACTCCTTGCACTCGCTGCATTGACCTTGCCAGCGTGTGAAGTCGGCACCACATTCGGAACAAACATAAGCAGTTTTATTTTTGGCCATTGATAACTCGGGGACAGGATGAATTCCTGCTTGATATACTTGTTTGCGACCGACAGATCAAACCCAGAATCGGAAAAGTGACTTTCCGTGGCAGGAACAAATGGATTCAGAACACCAGCAACATCTGATTGAACAACTCGTCCCCTTGCTGCGGGAGAAAGATTTCGAGGAGATCTTCAACCGCATGACCCAGGAGGAAAACAGCAACAGCCGTTTTCTGATCAAGATGGAGCTCAAGCGCAAGTGCTCCCCCTGCCGCAGGGTCATCGACATGCGCGATGAGCTGGAGGATGAGTGCCTGGTGCATGAGTTTGACGGCATCACTCACTTCATGCCCGCCGATGCGATAGCCCTTTTCCAGTCCCAGTGCTATCTCTACCGCGATATCTATACCCTCGGTGTCTACGAGGCGCTGCAACAGTGGCAAAAACAGCACCACAACGCCCGCGTGGATGGTCAGCTGTCGCCGCCGGCCAGCCCCTTCCGGCAATATGATGTCAACACCATTGCCTTTGCCAGTTACTACGGCCGCCGTCAGGAGCGGATGCACTTCAGCTCGCCGGTGCTGATCAAGTTTCAGGATGGTGAGAAGCTGTTCGCCAAGAGTTCCGATCTCTCGCTGGGTGGCATGCGGGTCTCGGTTCCCTATCTGCCGAATTATCACACCGGCGCCCAAGTGGAGGTCTTCTTTACCGGACTGGAGCGGGACACCCCCAATCCGGTGCTGCACCAGCCGGTCGGCTATCAGATCCTTGGCGAAGAGAGCAAAGAGGGGAAATACTGGCTGCGGCTGGTGCGCTCCGGCGAACAGCCAGCCTTTGATGCCTTCCTCAGCGACTTTATCGATGCCAACAAGATCCGCTATCGGGTCAGTGTCGACTATCTGCTCTCCGCCGCCATCATCAAGGGGTATGAGCAGTTCTATCTGCCACGGATGACCGGCATGCCGCTCTTCTTCGGCACCGGCGACAGCCCCAATCTCGAGATAGCCCTGCGTACGGAAAACAACCAGCACCTGCTGGAGTATTGGCGCGATGAGAAAAACCGCGATGCCCTCGCGGGACTTTTCAGCGCAGAACGGATGAAACGGCTCTGCCCGGCCCCCGGCACCACCACCGAGACCATCATCTACTGCTTTACCCACACGGTGCGCAGCCACATCTACTTCTTCTCCGCCACCGCCGAGGAGCTGCGTCAGAGTGGCCTCACCGCCCTCTTCTTCCAGGTAGGCTCCCGCCGCCCCAGCTGGCGAGTCTACAAGTTCACGCTGGAGGCATGCGATCTGGTCGAGGCGGATGTGGGGCAACTGCAGGGGCAGGACAACCCGCAGTTACAAGACATCCTGCTGCTCGAGCGGCTCAAGCAGATCGGCTATTGCGGCCTGCTGCAGGAGATCGGCCTGGAGTCCCAGCGGGAAGAGTTCCATCAGGAGGGGGTCAGCAACAACGCCAACGAGCTGCAACGCTTTGGTCACGAACAGGGAGTTGCCCCCTTCGAGATCGAGACCCTGCACTATGTTCAGCTGCGCAAGGAGTCGCGCTACATCCACAAGACCGCGGTCGCCATCCATCACAACGGCAAATCCTGGATCGGCTGGACCCGCGACATCTCGACTCACGGCCTGCAAATCGAGCTGGAAGATGCCTTTATCGGCGAGAAGAACGATGTGGTGACCATCGCCCTGCCCCGCTTGCAGGAGCTTTCCAAGAGCATGGATCTGCAGCGCCTCTCCTACCGGCTGGTCAGCCTCAACATGACCCGCACCGTGCTGCACCTCTGCATCGAAGGGGATTCGGATCGCCATACCGGCCGCCAGTTCTTCAGCCTGCTGATCGAGAGCAACCAGAACAAGCTCAAGGCGGCGCAGGAGCAGCGTCGCTATCGTGGGCTGGCGCGGGCACTGCGCAACATCTATACCCACCACCTGTTCAACTCACCGGTCTACGTCAACAAGCTGAAAGGCGCCCCCAAACCGGCCTCCATCGGCAAATCCCTGCAACCGCGCAGTCTGCAGCGGTTGCTGCAAGCCTGTGCCGAGCTGCCGGAGCAGGAGAACCTCTATCCGCTGTTCCAGGGGGAGCTGCTCAAGGAGCTGCTGATGAACCCGCTGCGCGCCATCGAGCGGGAGGACAAACCGAGAGAGGACGAGGTCTATATCGCCAGCATCCAGACCAAGGCCGGCCTGCCCATCTTCAGCAGCCGACTGGCCAGCAGCTTTGCCAACGTCAAAGAGAAGCGTCAGTTCATCGAGCTAGCACAGCAACAGGGGGAGTTCTACTCGGTGCTGGTCGGCATCTCCCGTACCGGACGGCCCGACACCAACTTCATCGCCAACGAGTTGGACTACATCGCCAAGTTCGCCATCCACAAGGCGCGCAAGCTGGAAGAGGAGCTGTGGAGCGTGGTGGGGGTAGGAGAACTGACCGATACCACCCAGGCCACCCTGTTCCGCTTTGGCATCACGCCGCCGCTGAACTGATGATCCGGAAACAGACAGAATTGAAACAGGGCGCTCGAGGCGCCCTGTTTTTTGTCATGCCGCCTGCGGGTTGAGCAGCCAGTCGAGGATCTGGGGAAAGTGATCCTCCTGCGCCTGCGGAGCGGTCAGCATATTGATGTGGTCATAATCGAGGCGGTTGCCGTTGTCCCGCCCCAATCGGGTGTGACGTGTGGCCGAACCCATCTCGTCGCTGAAGCGGCGCACATCGGTCGGGTGACCCAGCACCTTGTCCGCTTTGGCCGAAATCATCCAGAGCGGTGGCCAGTTGACCCGTGCCGCCGCCTCGTCATAGGCAAAACCGTCGTGAGGATCCTGCCAGGGGCCGCACTTGACCCAGGGGATAGTCTCCTGCAGATAGCGCAGCGGCTCGTCGTCAGCACCGATCTTCAGAGTGCGAGCCGCCAGAAAACCACGGCGGCGGGCCAGCCAGGGGGCCAGCCGATTCCAGATCAGATCCACCTTCAGCCAACGCTCGGGATTGTGCACCGACACGCCGCGCTTGGTGCCAAAAAACAGCAGACTAGCCACCTGCTCCGCCAGCTCGGGGAAGCGCACCAGGGTCGAGGCCATGATGACCCCCCCCCAGGAGTGAGCCACCCAGTGCACCTTGAAGCCATGATGGCGCTCGGCAATCCAGCGCTGCAGGGCGGGCAGATCCTCGGTGATCAGCTCATGCTGACCGTGCTCCGCCTGCTCGGCGATGGCAGGAGTGCTGAGCCCCCGCCCCCGCAAATCAGCCACATAGACCTGATAGCCGTGGCGGGCCAGAAAGCAGGCCAACCCCTTGCCCGATTCGGTGTAGAAGATCCGGCCGTTCTCGATGGCGCCGTGCACCATCAGGATCGGCTCGCCATGCACGGCGACCCGGGGTTTGATGTGGCGAACATGTAATTGATGGCCACCACAGGGGATAAACAGAGACTGCTGCAACAATTCCATTTTTATTGGTTTCCTCCTTGAAACACTGTTAGCGCTTGTCCCAGCGTTGCTCGCTGCAGGCCCGCGCCGCCAGCAGGCAGATCACCCCCTCCAGATCGTGATGATTGAGGGTGGCCGCCGCCTGCGCCCGCACCAGCGGTTTGGCGTGAATGGCGATGCCAAGACCCGCCACCCCCATCATCTTGAGATCGTTGGCTCCATCGCCGATGGCCACGGTCTGGTCGGCAGCAATGCCGTACTCCTGAGCAAGCTGCTGCAACACCTCGGCCTTGACGCTGGCATCAACAATGCGCCCGCTCACCTTGCCGCTCAGTTGCTCCCCTTCCACCGCCAGCTCGTTGGCGAAGATGGCGTCGAGCCCCAGATCGCGCTGCAACTGGCCAGCAAAACGGGTAAAACCGCCGGAGGCGATGGCAACACGCCACCCCGCCTGTTTGAGGGTATCGACCATCAGTTGCAAGCCGGGCATCCACGGCATGTTGGCGGCCACCTCGTCGAGAATGGTGACCGGCGCCCCTGCCAGCAGGGCCACCCGATTACGCAGGCTGTCGGAAAACTCCAGCTTGCCCTGCATCGCCGCGGCCGTCACTGCCGCCACCTGATCGCCAACCCCGGCAAGGCGGGCAATCTCGTCTATACACTCGATGCGGATCGCGGTGGAGTCCATGTCCATCACCAGCAGGCCGGGCTCGTTCAGGGTCGGTAGCGCGGGCAGATGGCAGAGATCGATCTCCCACTCACCGCTCTTGAGCTCGGCCACCAACTCGGAAGAGAAGCGATCGCAGCCAAGCAGCAGCAACGGCACGCCTGCCACCTCGGTGGGAGGATAGAGGGTGGCCGCCAACTCCTGCGCAGCCAACAGTGGCGACAGACGCGCCAGATGGGAGGCGCCCAGCCCCTTGCCAAACAGCACCAACCAGCCGCCAGCCTGCGGAGTCTCTGTCGGTTGCAACGCATCTGCGTGGAGCTGCCAACAGGGTGAGCCGGACAACAACGCGGGCCAATCGGATAACAGAGGGGGGAGCCGGGACAACAACATAAGGGATACGCCTTCCTTGGTGATCAGGGGGGTTAACAATGCTGGCCCAGAGTAGCGTATTGCTTTTTGTACAGGCAAGCGCCAAGATCCCGCCACTCCTTGTTACCATGAGGTCTCGCGCTTGCAGCGTCATCTTCCCATCAAACGTGTTCTCAGCCTGGGTGCCGGTATCCTGCTCGGATGCTGGGTGCTCGGTGTGCTTATCCATATGCAAGGTGAAAGCCAAGCCTCGCTGCACAGCGAAGCGCGCAACCGGGCGCAGGCGCTGGTCGCCTATGCCGCCCGAGACATGAAACGCTGGATCAAGGAGGAGAATAGCAGCGAGCTGGAGCGGCTGGCGCGGGATCTGGCGGCGGAGCCGGAGATCCTCGATGCCACCCTCTACGACGGACGCGGCATTCCCCTCGCCCAGTCTGAGCAGGCGGTGCCGCTGGAGAGCCTGCTGCCCATCGGCAGCGATAACAAGTCACTGCCGGAGCAGGGAAAGGGGCGGATCCAGTTCGTACAGGAGATCCGGGATGGCGAGCAGACCATCGGCTTCCTGCGCATAACCCTGGAAGAGCAGCAGATGCTGGCAGACAAGGACACCCGGCTCAAGGTGGTGCAGGAGAAACAGCGCCTGATGCTGCTGGTCGCCCTGCTGGCCGGGGTGCTCATCTCCTACGGCGTGCGCCGTAACTACATGCGGGTGCGCAAGCACAAGAAAAAGAGTACGCCCCCCTCGCCACCTCCGGAAAACTGATGGCGCAACCAGAGAGCAGATACAAAAACGGCGGCCAAAAGGCCGCCGTTTCTTATTCGCGGAGGAATTACTTGTCGCCCAGCAGGACGGAATCCAGTGCGATTTCGATCATGTCGTTGAAGGTCAGCTGACGCTCTTCAGAGGTGGTCTGCTCACCGGTACGGATATGGTCGGAGACGGTGCAGATGGTCAGCGCCTTGGCACCGTACTCTGCAGCCACACCGTAGATACCGGCGGCTTCCATCTCGACACCCAGGATGCCGTATTTTTCCATGACGTCGAACATGGAGGGGTCCGGGGTGTAGAACAGGTCGGCGGAGAAGATGTTACCG
Organism: Aeromonas sp. Y293-4; assembly: GCF_027705905.1. Lineage (NCBI taxonomy): Bacteria > Pseudomonadati > Pseudomonadota > Gammaproteobacteria > Aeromonadales > Aeromonadaceae > Aeromonas > Aeromonas sp. Y293-4. Next base: position 68,093 of record NZ_JAPDCI010000008.1, read on the forward strand.
ACGCGCACGGCAACGCCCTTGTTCTTGGCGGCCTGCACGGCATTGGCAACCAGGTCGAAGTCGGCGATGGCAGCGAAGTCGTGATCCTTGAAGCGCAGACGGTTTACTTTGGAATCGGTGCAGGCACCCATACCGATCACCACGTCACGCAGTTTCACATCTTCACGCACAGCGCCACAGGAGCCCACGCGGATCAGGGTCTTCACACCGTAATCGGTGATCAGCTCTTTGGCGTAGATGGAGCAGGACGGGATACCCATGCCGTGACCCATGACGGAGATACGACGGCCCTTGTAGGTACCGGTGAAACCGAACATGTTGCGCACGTCGCAGATCTGCTCGACGTTCTCCAGGAAAGTTTCAGCGATGTACTTGGCGCGCAGGGGGTCGCCCGGCATCAGCACGGTATCAGCAAAGGCGCCATCTTTCGCATTGATATGAGGAGTTGCCATTCTCTTGATTCCTTCACACTAGGTTGAGTTTTATTGTTTTATAAATTGCCCGCCGCCGAAGTGGCGGGCGGGTAAATTACAGGAAGCTGGTACCGTACGCCAGTTTCGGCAGGCCGTGGTAAGCCGCGATGCTCTGGCCGATATCGGCAAAGGTCTCGCGACGACCGACAGAGCCAGCCTTGACCGGCTTGCCGAAGAACAGCACCGGAATGTATTCGCGGGTGTGGTCGGTACCACCCCAGGTCGGGTCGCAGCCGTGGTCGGCAGTCAGCACCACCACGTCGCCATCTTGCAGCAGCTCAAACAGCTCCGGCAGGCGGGAATCGAAATACTCCAGCGCACCGGCATAACCGGCAACATCACGGCGGTGGCCGTAGGAGGAGTCGAAGTCCACAAAGTTGGTGAAGACGATGGTGTTGTCACCGGCCGCTTTCACCTCTTCCAGCGTGCGATCCCACAACTCGGTCAGACCGGTCCCTTTCACCTGCTTGGTGATGCCCTGTTGGGCATAGATGTCGGCAATCTTGCCGATGGAGACCACCTGACCGCCCGCATCTTTCATGTAATCCAGCACGGTCGGCGCCGGCGGCAGCACTGAGTAGTCGTGACGGTTGCCGGTGCGCTTGAAGTTGCCCTTGCCAGTACCTACGAACGGACGCGCAATCACGCGGCCGATGTTGTAGGGCTCCAGCAGCTCGCGCACGATGTGGCACAGCTCATAGAGCTTCTCGAGGCCGTAGGTCTCTTCGTGGCAGGCAATCTGGAATACGGAGTCGGCAGAGGTGTAGAGGATCGGCTTGCCGGTCTTCATGTGCTCTTCGCCCAGATCGTCCAGCACCTGGGTACCGGAAGCGTGGCAGTTACCGAGATAGCCCGGCAGACCAGCCTTCTCGACGATGGCGTCCAGCAGCTCCTGCGGGAAGCTGTTGTGGTGATCCTTGAAGTAGCCCCACTCGAACAGCACGGGCACACCGGCGATCTCCCAGTGACCGGACGGGGTGTCCTTGCCGGAGGAGAGCTCCTGCGCAAAGCCGTAGGCACCGACCACCTCGATATCTTTCTTCAGCCCTTCCGGGAAGTAGCCGGAAGCCTGATCGCAAGCGTGGCCCAGACCCAGCTTGTTGAGGTTGGGTAGATTGAGGGCACCACGGCCTTCAATTTCACCTGCCGCACACGCCTTGGCGATATGGCCAAGGGTGTTGGCGCCCACATCTCCGAACTTGTCGGCATCGGCAGCAGCGCCAATACCGAAAGAGTCCATCATCAGAATAAAGGTACGTTTCATGGTTCTTCCCCTTGTTACAAATCGGCCAGGGTGATACGGCGGTACACTTCAGGCAGTGCTTCCGGCCGCTCGCCACCAATCCGGACAGCCGCCTGCACCATGCTGGCAGCCTGAGCATATTGCTCTTCAGTCTGAGCGTGGATCATCGCGATCGGCTTGTCAGCATCAACACTTTGACCCAGGCGGATAAAGTCGGTCAGACCGACCGCATAATCAAGTTTGTCACCGGCAGCGCGGCGACCACCGCCCATCGCCACCACGGCCAGACCCAGCTCGCGTGTATCCATGGCGGTCACGAAACCGCTGTTGGCCGCGAAGACCGGGCGCACGATGGCAGCCTTGGGCAGGTAAGCGTCATAACGCTCCATAAAATCGGCCGGGCCACCGAGACCAGTCACCATGCGACCGAAGATCTCGGCTGCCTTGCCGTTATCCAGCACCGCCTGCAGCTTGGTGCGGGCATCGCGCTCGTCGCTGGCAAGACCGGCGGAGATCAGCATCTCGGCGCACAGCGCCATGGTCACTTCGTGGATCCGCGGGTTGCGGTATTCACCTGTCAGGTAACGCACCGCTTCACGTACTTCCACCGCGTTACCGGCGCTGGAGGCCAGCACCTGGTTCATATCGGTCAAGAGCGCAGAGGTGCGGCAACCGGCACCGTTGGCCACGGCCACAATGCTCTTGGCCAGCTCTTCGGAGGCTTCGAAGGTTGGCATAAAGGCGCCGGAGCCCACTTTCACATCCATCACCAGCGCTTCGAGCCCGGAGGCGAGCTTCTTGGAGAGGATGGAGCCGGTGATCATGGCGATGGATTCGACGGTTGCAGTAATGTCACGTACTGCATAGATACGCTTGTCAGCGGGGGCCAGATCGCCGGTCTGGCCGATGATGGCGACACCCGCCTCTTTCACCACTTTCAGGAAACGGTCGTTGTCGACCGAGGTCTGGTAGCCGGGAATGGCATCCAGCTTGTCGAGGGTACCGCCGGTATGGCCCAGACCACGACCGGAGATCATCGGCACGAAACCGCCACAGGCAGCGACCATCGGGCCAAGCATCAGAGAGACCACATCACCCACACCGCCGGTGGAGTGTTTGTCGACAATCGGGCCACCCAGATTGAGGTGATCCCAGGTCAGCACCATGCCGGAGTCGCGCATGGCGCAGGTCAGGGCAACCCGCTCATCCATGGTCATGTCTTTGAAGTAGACCGCCATCGCCAGCGCGGCGATCTGCCCCTCGCCGATGGTGTTATTGGTAATGCCCTGAACGAAGAATTGAATTTCTTGGGTACTGAGCGCTTCACCGTTGCGCTTCTTGCGAATAATTTCTTGAGGCAAAAACATCTTTCATTCCCTCCGCCATTGCTGGCGTTACACAAGCCTGAATCCTTGCCCGCACACCGCATGGTGGGGGCTAACAGGGCGGACAGCAGTCCGCCCTCTCATCAACCTATTAGTAACCGCTGGTGTTGGCCGGCTTGTCGCCATGCCCCAGAGTGGCCAGCAGACTGGCCAGCAGGCTGGATGCACCAAAGCGGAAGGTACGGGCGGACACCCAGTCGTTGCCGAGGATCTCTTCGGCCATGGCCAGATACTGACCGGCAACGGCTGCGTCTTTCACGCCACCAGCAGGCTTGAAGCCGACTTTCGGGTTCTTGGCCTTGATCACTTCCATCATGATCCGCGCCGCTTCCAGGGTCGCATTGACCGGCACCTTGCCGGTGGAGGTCTTGATGAAATCGGCACCGGCATCGATACAGATCTCGGAAGCGCGACGGATCAGCGCCTCTTCTTTCAGCTCGCCGGTTTCGATGATCACTTTCAGCAGCACGTTGGCACCGCAGGCCTCTTTACAGGCTTTGACCAGATCAAAACCGATCTGTTCATTACCAGCCATGAAGGCGCGGTACGGGAACACCACGTCCACTTCGTCGGCACCGTAGGCGACAGCGGCACGGGTCTCGGCCACGGCGATCTCGATGTCGTCGTTGCCGTGCGGGAAGTTGGTCACGGTCGCAATGCGTACGTCGGCAGCGCCGATCTCACGCAGGGTCTTGCGAGCGATAGGGATAAAACGGGGGTAGATGCAGACGGCGGCGGTCAGGCCAGCCGGTGACTTGGCCTTATGGCACAGGTCGATCACCTTCAGATCGGTGTCGTCATCGTTCAGGGTGGTCAGGTCCATCAGGTTCAGGGCGCGCTGAGCGGCCACTTTCAGATCAGTCATTCTGTTCTCCAAAGTCTCGATTTAATCCAGATAACTGGGCACCACCATACCATCCAGCGATGGATGCACAGGCAGTAATCCCCAGCTATACGGGAATGGAATTACAGTGCGAAGGCACCGGCACTATCGGGATGCTATTCAAAACACCCTGCAGGCACTGCGACTGTAAATAAGGCAAGAGCCCTGTCACTTTCTTACAAAAGTGCGGACTTGGTTCCATGAAGACTTGAGAAAGGCCGACAACATCTGACCCGACTTCCCAATCAATTCCATTTGACCGCCAACACCCGATTTCATCGAGCATTAGTCATTGCCAGCACCCTGCTGGCAACGCCTATTTCAGCCGAGATACCCCCTGTTTGCAAGCCGGATTTGCCAATTTCAGAGGTACCTCACATCTGGCAAATCCAGGTCTAAAAAAGCCTTACGAAAAGAAACGAGTCAGGATCCAGGAGTAGGCCAATCCCCCCAGATAGACCCCGACGATCCCCATTACCCCGGACAAAACGGGAGGCGCCGGGATCGGCAATTTGAGGAAAGAAAACAACAAACCAACTATAAAGCCGGCCACCATCGCCAGTAGCACTTCATTCATATAACCTCCGATTTGACTCATTTTATTATTAGTTTAGATAGGAAAACGGTTGTCACCGCTCCATACGCGAACGCCACGGCAGATGCCGTGGCGTTCGTGTTTATACCCTGTCAGTCAGGCGGCGATTACATGCCGGACAGTGCCAGGAAGAAGCCTGCGATGGTTGCAGACATCAGGTTGGACAGAGAGCCTGCCAGTACGGCTTTCAGACCAAAGCGTGCAATGGTGCCGCGGCGGTTCGGCGCCATGGACCCCAGACCACCCAGCAGGATGGCAACAGAGGAGAGGTTGGCAAAACCACACAGCGCGAAGGAGATGATCGCCTTGGTGTGATCGGACATGGCTACACCGTTGATCAGCACTTCGTCTTTCAGGTACGGAGCGAAGTTCAGGTAAGCCACGAACTCGTTCACTACCAGCTTCTGACCGATGAAGGAACCAGCAACCACTGCTTCATTCCAGGGCACACCGATCAGGAAGGCCAGCGGGGAGAAGATCCAGCCCAGCAGCAGTTCCAGAGAGAGTTGCGGATAACCGAACCAGCCACCCACACCGGAGAAGATGCCGTTGATCATGGCGATCAGACCGATGAAGGCCAGCAGCATGGCGCCGACGTTCAGGGCCAGTTGCATACCGGCAGAAGCGCCAGCTGCAGCAGCGTCAATGACGTTGGCAGGCTTGTCATCCAGCTCGGCATCGGCAGAGCTTTCGTCGTAGTTCGGGGTCTCGGTCTCGGGAACCAGCAGCTTGGCGAACAGCAGACCACCCGGTGCAGCCATGAAGGAGGCAGCAATCAGGTACTCCATCTTCACGCCCATGGAGGCGTAACCGGCCAGTACGGAACCGGCAACGGAAGCCAGACCACCACACATGACGGCGAACAGCTCGGAGTCAGTCATCTTGGCGATGTAAGGACGAACCACCAGTGGCGCTTCGGTCTGACCTACGAAGATGTTGGCAGTTGCAGAGAGGGATTCGGTGCGGGAAGTACCCAGTACTTTCTGCAGACCGCCGCCCAGCAACTTGATGACCATCTGCATGATGCCCAGGTAGTAGAGCACTGCAATCAGGGAAGAGAAGAAGATGATGACCGGCAGAACACGGAAGGCAAAGACAAAGCCGCCGCCACCGAACACTTCAAACATCTTGTTGCTGACCAGACCGCCAAACAGGAAGTCGATCCCGTTCTGGCCGTAGCTGATCACGCTGGATACCGCATCGGACACGCCGACCAGGATATCGCGACCAACCGGAACATAGAGAACAAACGCCCCCAGACCGGCTTGAATAGCGAACGCACCGACAACGGTACGCACGTTGATTGCCTTGCGATTGCTGGAGAACAGCACCGCGATAAGGACGAGCGTCGCCATCCCTACCAGACCCATGAACAAATTCATTATTATCTTCCTCTAGTAGCACCTGACTTGTTAGTGAGTTGTTATTAAACCCAACTAATCAAGGGGAGCGCATTATACTAATTAAAGTCCGATAAAATAGAATGCTGGTCACATTTTATCGTTATCAAAATGTCCAAGTGTCACAAAATTAGACAGCAAACGATTTTTACGCTCATTTTTTTTCCTGACAACTAAATCAGGTGTTGCGAAATTGTTTCATAGCAATTGGTCGTGATGGAAAATATGCCGGGCAGTTTCAAATAACACCTTGGCAACATCTGCCGATGCTTCATCCCGCAATGTCATCAATATTTCCGCTATTTTCGGCAGCGCTTCCGGGGTATTCCGGGTGCCTTGCTCACCTTGTAAGGGCATATCGGGCGAATCGGTTTCCAGCACCAGAGCCTCGAGCGGCATGGCCCGAAATACCTCTCGCGTCTTGTTCGCCCGTTCAAAACTGATCACCCCGCCCACCCCGAGTCGAAAGCCCAGTTGCCAGAAGGCCTCCGCCTGCTGCAACGAACCGCTGAAAGCATGGATCACCCCGCCACGAGGCGGCTTGAAGCGGCGCAACAGCTTGGCCACAGTGTCATTGGCACGCACCGAGTGGATCATCAGGGGGAGCCCGGCATCTGCAGCCAGCCGGATCTGAGCCTCAAACAGCGCAAACTGCCCCTCTTGCGGCACGTGAGAACGGAGGTCCAGTCCACTCTCGCCTATGGCCACCAGCCCGGCAGGCTGGCTCATTACCAGCGTTCGCAGCCGCTCCATCACCCCCTCCCGCTGCTCACCGGCATACCAGGGATGAACGCCCAGACCATAAAAGAGGCCGTCATGTTGCTCTGCCAGTGCCATCACACGAGTCCAGTTATCCTCAGCGATGGCAGGAATGATATACTCCGTCACCCCTAATGCCCGACAACGGGCCAGCAGCGCCTCCCTGTCCTGGTCGAACACCGGAAAGTCGAGATGGCAATGGGTATCTATCAGCTGCATATCACTCACACCTGTTTGCGGTATTTAATGGGTCATTGAACATGATGAACAACAGAAACAACGGCTTTACCCTGATTGAACTGGTGCTGGTGATCATAGTGCTGGGGATCCTGGCCGTCACCGCCCTGCCCCGCTTTATCAATATCAAGGATGATGCCCTGAAAAGCACGGTCTCGGCGACCGCAGGCAGCTTTGCCAGTGCAGTTCAGCTGGCTCATGCTGGATGGGCGGTGAAAGTGCAGGGGCAAGCGATCGCGCTCTACAACCTAAGCAGCTTTGGTAAAGGCGATGTGGATATCAATCGATATGGTTGGCCGGCAGGCTCTGAAGAAGATCAGGGGCGTAAGGGAAGCGATGAGCCATATAAACCAGGCTCTATGCACATCTCGGTCAATAATGCTGAGGATTGCGAGTTGCTATTTACTAACCTGCTAGATAGCAGTCAGAGCGTTGCTTCCACAGAGCGGCCTGACGCTGTTCAAAAGCAGGCAGATTACCTCACCACCATGATTGGCCCGAGCCATCCGGATGAAGATGAAGGTAACGAGGCACACAATAACTGCAGCTATATTCTTCGCGATTCTATCGGCCGCTTCCTGGATCACCCCAACGGCCTCGGCTTCGAGTACAACAGCGTTACCGGTGCCGTGACCCGCAATTTTGATTGAGCTCAGCCTCTTCTGCGCAAGCTCGCTCTTTGCTTGAATCATCATCATAACGAACCGGCGTGCAGCAGCGCCGGTTCTCCTGAGTGAGCCCCCACTCCTCGCACCACGCGTCATAACGGGCCAGCCAACGCAGCAATACCCCCTTCATCGTCACACCTCCGCCAACAGGTTCAGGTTAAAAACCATCCTAATCAGAGTCGGCAAGGGGAGCAAGTGATCCCCATAACCGCGATCGGGCGGAATAAAAAAGAGCCGGTCAGCATGGCTGACCGGCTCTTTTAACATTCCCTGAAGAGATTATCCAATGAGCGACAGCTCATCAGCCTCACAGACTCTTCAGCTTCTCTTCCGGCAGGGCCAGCTCGTCGTTGTGGTTGACGCCGATACCGCGCTCCAGCACATGACGGGCGATGGCGTGCGCCTCTTCCAGCGAGTGCATGCTGTAGGTGCCGCACTGATACTCGTTCAGCTCGGGGATCTTGGCCTGATCCTGCACGGTCAGCACGTCGCTCATGGCTGCCTGCCAGGCTGCGCCAACACGGGCTTCGTCCGGCGCGCCGATCAGGCTCATGTAGAAGCCGGTACGGCAACCCATGGGGGAGATGTCGATGATCTCCACGCCGTTGCCGTTCAGGTGATCACGCATAAAACCGGCGAACAGGTGCTCCAGCGTATGGATACCGCGCTCGGAGAGGATCTCCTGATTCGGCACACAGAAACGCAGGTCGAACACGGTAATAGTGTCCTTGTTCGGGGTCTGCATGGTCTTGGCCACACGCACCGCTGGCGCTTCCATACGGGTGTGGTCAACGGTAAAACTGTCCAATAACGGCATTTCTGACTCCTGATTTGGTTACCAGAACCAGCCCCCACGGGAGAGCTGATCCTTGCATTGACGGTACTGGGCGCCGTAGCGCTGGGCGCGAGCCTCTACCTTGCGAGAGGTCTTCATCAACCACCCCTTGCTGCGATAGCTGCCACGCCGGTAGCCACCCCACCCTTCGTGATAGTTGAGGTACTGGCCATAGGCATCCCACTTGGAGGTGCCATTGAGCCGCTGGGCTTTGTTAGTGTACCAACCCATAAAATCGATGGCGTCGGCAAAATCATCGCGGTCACTCCAGCTGTTGCCGGTTTCCCGCTGGTAATCAGCCCAGGTTTCATCTTTGACCTGAGCATAACCATAAGCCGAACTGGCCCGCCCGGTCGGGATGAAGAGGAAATACTGCATCGGCGGCTGGGCATCATGTACGTAAGAGGACTCCTGATACATCATGGCCATCACCACATGGATCGGCGTCCCCCACTTCTCGTTCATCTTGAGCGCGGCCTTGTGCCAGTCAGGCTTCTCGCGAAAGATCTGGCACAGATTCTCCGGCTGGGCCGGTGGACGGGTACTGCAAGCAGTCAGGCCCGCCAACAGGCTGGCGACTACCACGAAGCGCATCCACCCCATCAAATGAGGTCGCGCTTCACGCCTCTGGTCAGGTAAAGAGATAGCCAAGGTCAGATCGCGTCTTCGTTCTCTTCGCCAGTACGGATACGAATGACACGCTCCACCTCGCAGACGAAGATCTTGCCATCACCAATCTTGCCGGTACGGGCGGTGTTCTGGATCGCTTCCAGGCAGGCATCGAGATCCTCGTCCTGCACCACCAGCTCCACCTTCACTTTCGGCAGGAAGTCGACCATATATTCGGCGCCGCGATAGAGCTCGGTATGGCCCTTCTGGCGGCCGAAGCCTTTGACTTCGGATACGGTCATGCCGTTGATGCCGATCTCGGCCAGGGCCTCGCGCACATCGTCCAGCTTGAACGGTTTGATGATGGCTTCAATCTTCTTCATGGTGACTCCTTACCAGTTCTGTTTGCCGAACCCGGATGTAATGGGGTAACGGCGATCCTTACCAAAGTTGCGAGCCGTAATGCGGGGCCCGACCGCCGCCTGACGGCGCTTGTATTCGTTGAGATCCACCAAGCGGATCACCTTGCGCACCACCGCCTCCTCGAAGCCTTCTGCCACCATGTCGGCGACCGATGCATCCTCTTCCACGTAACGCTTGAGGATGGCATCAAGGATGTCATACGGGGGCAGGCTGTCCTGATCCACCTGATCCGGCGCCAGCTCCGCTGAAGGAGGACGGTCGATAACCCGCTGCGGGATCACATAGTCGACCGAGTTGCGATATTCGCACAACTTGAAGACCAGCGTCTTGGGCACATCTTTCAGTACGTCGAAACCGCCCGCCATGTCACCGTACAGCGTGGCATAACCGACCGCCATCTCGCTCTTGTTACCGGTGGTCAGCACGATACGACGACGTTTGTTGGAGAGCGCCATCAGCAGCACGCCGCGGCAGCGGGCCTGCAGGTTCTCTTCGGTCGTATCGCGAGCGGTGCCTTCAAACAGCGGCGCCAGCTGGGCCATAAACCCTTCGAACATCGGCTCGATGGAGATGATGTTGAACTCAACCCCCATCCGCTCGGCCTGCTCCTTGGCATCCTCCACGCTCATCTGGGCGGTGTAGCGGAACGGCATCATCACAGCCTGCACCTTGTCGGCACCGATGGCATCGGCCGCAATGGCCAGCGTCAGCGCCGAGTCGATGCCGCCGGATAGACCCAGCACAGCACCGTGGAAACCGTTCTTGGTAACATAGTCGCGCACTGCCAGCACCAGCGCCTGATAGGTCTCGGCCAACGGCTCCAGCGGCGCAGCGGGCTCCCGCTCCTTCACTGGCTGGCCATCAGCAAAACGTACCAGCATCAGCTCTTCGGCAAACGGAGCCAGCTTGTGGGTCAACTCACCCTGGCTGCTGAACACCTTGGAGCAGCCGTCGAAAATCAGCTCGTCCTGACCGCAGACCTGATTGAGGTAGACCAGCGGCAGACCGGTTTGATCGCAGCGCTCGGCCATCAGTTCGCGGCGGATCCAGGGTTTATCCTGATCGTATGGCGACGCATTGATGGTGAGCAGCAGCTCGGCCCCTGCCGCCTTGGCGGCCAGCGCCGGACCCGGCTGCCACAGATCTTCACAGATGAGCAGCCCCAGCTGGTGACCACGGAACGGCACCACGCAGGTCTCGGTCGCGGCGGTAAAGTAGCGCTTCTCATCAAACACGCCGTAGTTGGGCAAATCCTGCTTGAAGTAACGGGCAATCAGCTGGCCCTGCTCATAGAGGGAAGCCGCGTTGTAGAGCGCCTCCCCATCGCGCCAAGGGTGACCCACCAAAATGGCACAGTTGCCCTGCCATTCGGCAACACGAGCCAACGCAGCTTCGACCCGGATCATCAGATCGGCACGCAGCAACAGATCTTCCGGTGGATAGCCGGTCAGGGCCAGCTCGGAACAGACCAGCAGATCAGCGCCTTGCTGCTCGGCCTGAGCCGCCGCCGCGAGCACTTTGTCAGTGTTATCTTCGATAGCGCCTACCGTCAGATTCAACTGGGCAAGCATCAGAGAGAGGGCTTTTGCCATGGCGATGCATCTTGAATTCGAAAATGATGGGGAATGATAAAGAAAAGGCGCTGGCTGTGCCAGCGCCCAAGGCTTAACGGGTGCAAGTCAGACTGGTTGCATTGGTCACCCCGTTGTCCACCAGCAGCGAGCAAGGGCCACTCAGCACTTGGTTGTTGGACTGAGGGGTCATCTGTACGCTGAAAGAAGATGGCTGCAACATAAAGGTGGTACTGCCCTGGTTGGTGTATGAGAGATTGATAACCAACGTTGAATTCTCAGGCGCTTCACACAGATATGCTGCCGGTTGATTATTCGCCTGTGGGTAATCAATACGGCAAGTCGCACCAGAGTTTGGTGTGCTGATGCTCAAATTGCTGAAAGAATTTTTGCCACATGCCTCGGGGGGAGGATTATTGTTCCCCTTGCCACGCTCCAAACATTGAATTCGTCCACTCACCTTGATGGTTGGCACGGTCTGCTGCGCCGCATCGACCTTGACCAGCATATCTGCCGTCAATGCCAGTGACTGGTCTCTGGCGGAGATCAAGGATGCGGTGATCCCCGAATTCCCCTGATATGCAGTGACTCGCACGGTCACGTCGCGCAGAACCTGATTGCTATCTTTGGTCGACTTCTTCGCAGTCATATAGCCACGGCTATAACTACCGAAGTAGTAGTTATTGAGATCAACCACGGTTTTGACCGCTTCATTGGTCACAGCAACATAATCCGTGGCATTACCTGTGAGTAGAGTCAACGGTCCCATTGACCACTCCGCCAGCATGGTCAGGTTGATATCCTGAAAGGGTACTTTGGTTAGGTAATCGACTGAACTGGTATCGATGTTGGCTAAATAGACGGGGTCAAGCACATCCACATAGATGCCTCGAGCAATAAGCTGCGCCGTCCCGGTACTCACTGTGATCCCGCTCGTAGTATTCCCTCCAGCTTCTGCATTGGTAGCCAGCCAGGTTGAAAAATCGGTGATGGTCGGCAAGGTGGCAGAGGCCCCTTTCACCCACCTCAGCGTCGATTTTTGCCAATCAATATAGGTCTTGACCACATATTTGATGTATTTCTGATAACTGGCCTGATTTGCTGGCTTGGCCAAAAAATCAGCGGTAGTTACGACTACTTTGACCAGATTCCAGTCCGGCAATGGACGGTAATAACCATCCAACCGGACAAAGCGGCACGCATCCACATATTTACCATTGGTCACCGCATTCAGAGAGCTGTTGTAACGAACTCTTGATGTATTCAATGGTGCATAGAAATTACTAAAACTCGACCCGCTGCCATCGAAATGGTCCTTACAGCAGCTAGAGCATAGGGTCGGCTGGCCATTGATACTGTTATCCAGAGACCCCGTGGGTTTACTCTGCATCGCACCTGCTTTCCAATAGAGTTGGTTACTCGCCGAGTTGTAGATCTGGCCAGGCAGATAAGAGCTCAGGTTGTCATCGAAGCTACAGGAACAAGAGACGGATGCCATATCTTGCAAGACTTGCTGGGTACTGCCATCGGCTTCAGGTTTGTATGTGACGGTTTCAAATTGCACCAATTTTCCAACCTGACCATCTTTGGAGGTGACGGTAGGTAAGGGCTTGCTGGTCTCCTGCTTGTTGCCATCTCCCAATTCGACAGAGATAACATCTGGCGCCACGCCAGGGGTGTAATTAACTTTTGGCCCCTGTCGGGTTGTATCCAATCCACCATCAAGCTGCGCCGAGCTTAGAGACTCTATTGGTGAAACATTGCCTGCCAGTTGTAATGTTTGGGCCTGTCCTTCGCTATCGGTCCAGCCAACGCTGACGATAATTGCCTTGCGTCCCGGATAGCTGAGACGATAACCAACTGGCGCTGTATTTTGCCAGTTAGAGCCATTCAAATACTGGTTGGTCACCGTCCAGGTCAGGGAGTAAGGATCCCCCGACATGGTCACTGCAGCACTTGCCGATGAGATTTGGTTGTAAGCCGTCAGTGGTGCTGTTGCGGTAACCACACTATTAAAATTGCGAAACTCATCAAGCTTGGACTCTGCCAGACGCATAGCAGTCTCATAACGGCGACCATCTTGCGACATGATCAACCCTGACTTAGACATTGCAACCAGTCCAACTATCCCCACCCCCAGCACAACCAGAGTAATGAGGATCTCAAGCAGGCCAAATCCTTTTTGCCTATTCATCGCCATCTCCCTCTACCAATCCCGCCAGCTACCAGGCACCTGATTAACGACCTGAAAAGAGGCGCCATTCGATATATTGCTCAAAACACCGGCATCGTACTTGGCATCATAGGTACCATTGGCATTACCCAGTTGATAGTTGGCAACCATAGCGCCGTTTACGATGGCGCCACCCGTCAACTTCACATCCGTTGCTGCAGAAGCTGGATTTGATGAGTAAGCGAACACGAGGCCATACAGAACGGTATTACCGTTCACTGCCAGATTGCCATTACGCACGATCAGAATGACTGGTGCGGTCACAGAGCCAACATTCGCAGAAGGCTTGCAATCACCATCCACTATGACAAGACCCGTTGACGTCGGGCCAAGGCTGCTGCAATCGGTCAACTTTTGGGTCGCTCTAGCCTCCAGATTTGACCAACCTGTCGCATCATCCTTTTCATTAAATAGATACCAGACCAAATCGGTCGGGAAAGCCGTATCGTTGTCCTTGATATCTGACTGTTTATCCCCTTTCTGGCTGATATTGGCAGAGCACCCCCCGTTATAATCCCCCTGATGACAGGTTTGCCCCGTACCAGTTATGAGGTCGACATTACCATTGGTCCAGACCGACAGAGGAACGCCAAGACCGCCACCATTTGGGTTGGCCACAATGGTAAAATTACCCCCCACTGCCATACCACCAGCAACAGTCAAGGGAGCCGCAGGAGTGCCGGCCAACACACTGAACCGAACGACTTTGGTTTCTACTACCGCTTGGGCCTGATCATTGCTTAACGTCGCCTGGGAACGCACTATGACGGGGGTCACCGCCACAGATCCCACCGTAATAGCGGCATCGTCAACAGATGACAATGTGTAGCTCCCAGTCGTTAAAGTGGTTGTTGCCCCGCTGGTACGCCAAGTGGGATCAAGAGCCAGCCGCCCAAGTCCATCAGCCAGGCCCACCTCAGCCATCGCCATCGCTTGTCGATAGAGCACCTCATTGAGCGTTACCCGCCGATCTGCAACCAGCATCTTGCCAACCAGCAGCGAGATACCGAGCAGGATCAACACCAGCAATAGAGTGATGGTAAAGGTTGTAAAACCGGACTGTCGCTTCATCTCAGTACCCGTCGTTACGCAATTTGATATCGCGCTGCAGAGTCAAGGTCAGCGCAGGCGACGCTTTGAAACGACCGCTCACCATCAGTTGCAGCGCTCGAGCCCCGCTGCCCTGACTGCTCGGCAACAGTTTCAGCGTCATCCCGGTGATCTCAATGGTGTCATCGGTCGAAATAAAAGTGCCATTACCGCATGTTGTGGAACCAGTTCCCTGTTTGATTCCTTTATCAGCGCTCAGATAGCTGTATACCAAGGTGTCATCTGTGCCCAACACACCGTTCCCATCGTTGTCATAACGTACTCTGACACAGGTATACAAACCGGAACCGGTAGCTGTTTCATTCATCAAGTCTGTAACGGTATCAAAGTAGAAACTGGATCGGCTGCCAGAGGGGGCTGCAAGAAACTGGGTTGCGTTGGCGTCATAACCGGACCGTTGAATGTCCCGAGCGATCATGTCGGTCAGAGCCTGTACTTCCTGATTCAAACGGCTGGTCTGCATGGCGGTATAGTTAGCCTTGAGGATGGTGGCAAACAATGATGTCACTGCGGCAACCAGCAGCAAACCAGCCACCATAGCCACCATCAGCTCGACCAGACTAAAGCCCCGCATCTTCAATTGCATGCAACCTCCCCGATCACACTGCTGACTGCACAGGTTCTCACTCGACCCAGATTGCTGGTGATCACTTTCATGCTTGCATTAGACGAGGTGACCGTAATATTGCCGCTTGGCAAAGTACCGCGACGGGGTGAGAAGGTGATGGGCCGAGTGTTGCTGGCACTCTCGGCATATGAGCCCGTCAGGATAATCCCGGGGAATTCACTAGCGTCAGCTCCTTTGCGCCCTTCCAAGCTGGAGCAAGTATCGCTGCAGCTTGCACAGCTGCTGTCACCATCAATACTGATGCGATAGCACCAGTTACTGGTACCGCTGTTGAAGATAATAAACTGCAAGGTGCGATTACGTTTGATCGCCTCAGACTTGAGCAGCATGATATCCGTGTAAACGGCTTGGGTAGCCGCCTTGACCATCTGCTCCTGGCGCAATGACTGATAACTGGGGATGGCTACGGTTAGCAGCAGGGCGACCAGAGCCATGGCGATCATCAATTCAATCATGGTAAAACCGGCTGAGCGCCCCTCTGCGAATTCCATTGGCTAAAGACTCCTTTCTTTTCGCACATGCCAGTAGAGTATGATGTCAGTACTATCCTATAGTATCTATCTGTTTAACGAACCCTGCCGCGCCCATGAGAATCAAACAATCCGGAATCACCCTGCTGGAATTGATGGTGGTCGTTGCCATCGTTGCCATCATTGCCGCTGTCGCCTACCCGAGCTTTACTGACGGTCTGCGTAAATCTCGTCGAGCCGATGCCATCAAGGGCTTGCTGACCATGCAGCTCAAACAAGAAGAATTTCGCATCTCCAATGCCAGTTACAGCAGTGCGATAGCCAGTGTGGGCAACCCAACCAGCGATTACTACACCTTTAGCATTTCTGGCGCCAGCGCCACCGCCTACACACTGGTGGCCACCAGCAAGGGGGCCCAGGTCGGCGACAAGGCCGGCAATACTGCCTGTGATACCCTGACTATCAACAAGGCCGACATCAAGACGCCTGCCGAGTGCTGGAACTGAACGCTACCAGCATTCGGTGGCTGTCATGGTGGCTCGTGATACCCCCTGCAGTCCGCTCTGATCGAGAGTCAACAATCCACAGGGATCGCCATTCATCACACCGGTCGGAATGGCGGTCAGGGTATAACGGGCCCCACTGGCATTGAGCGCTACATTGTAATACGCAGCCCCCCCATCCCTCGGCAGGGTCGCCAAGCCGGCAGAGGCTAGGTTACCGGCGTCGTAATTGCCATTGGCAGTAAACTCCCGCTCCAGATATTGCGCCGCTTCCAGCAACACTGCCTTGGCTTCGGCCCGCTTGGCAGCCGCCATGTAGTTGTTGTAACTGGGATACGCGATCGCGGCCAGAATGGCGACCACTGCGACCACTATCATCAACTCAATCAGGGTAAAACCACGTTCCATGCCAACCTCTACTCCAGTTGCAACCAGGACTGGCGGCCACCCAGATCGCCTGCCCCCTCTTCCAGCGTGACCGAGATATTTCCGCTGGAGCCGCTGATATATTTGCGCTCCATCTCGGCATCTTCCACTACGCTTGGCGTCGTGGTGAGCTCATCAAATTGCTTGCCGCTGACCGGCACCTTGATGTCATTGCCGGCTTCATCCTGAATCGCGACGTAATCATCATCGTTGACGGCCCCGTCGCCGTTAACGTCAAACACCGAGTAGGTGAGTCTGGCCCCCGAGATGGGATCCAGCTCCATCAGCCAGGAGCGGCCACCAAAGTCACAGGCATCCGCCGACGGGATCAAGGTATTGAAGATCAGTCGCTTATGCCGATAGAGCATCTCGGAGACGGCACGCTCACCGACCCCCTTGCTCAAGCCTGGCGATTTCAATAGCAGATACCAACCCTTTTGGCTGGTGTAATTGACATTCCGGTTGGAGACCACCCTCACATTGAACTTGATAGTGGTGCCGTTGGCCACAAACTCATGGGTGATGCTCTGCTGCAACAGCTGGCTACTGAGCACGGTAGCCCCCGTATCCCAGATACCGTACACCGCTTCCAGCCTCGGCGTGGCGGGAACCAGTTTGTCATCATTGGTAAAATAACTGCCAGTCCCCATCATCACCATAACCCCCCCTTTAGGGTGCCGAATAGCTAAAGGACGCATGGTGATCGGCTGACGCGTACCGGCACTGCAGCTGCCATTACAGGCCTGGAACAGCGGCTTGGGCTTGTTGCCCGTTTTCAAAGCACTTCCCCACTGAGCACTGTTTTTGTCAGTCAGATCGAATTTCCACAGATTGCCGTGCAGGTCACCGGCATAGACATAGTCGACAACCCTGTCCCCGTCTTGATCTACCGGCAAGGGGGAAGATAGACCATTGGGCTCGCTGGAAGACCCTACCTCGGTATCAATCTCTTTGATGATGGCGCCAGTCGCCAGATCCAGTACAAACAGCCTCGCAGTCTGACTGGTGCTGTTGTAACCATTCGCAACCAGAGCAACCCACTTGTTGTCGGCTTTGACCCGCACCAGAGTGGGTGCCGCCAGTGCAACCCCCATTTCGCTATCGGTGAACTCCCACAGCATCTTGTCGGCGGTGAAGTTATCCGGGGCCGTCACATCGATGGCAAATACCGCCTTGCCACCGGCACCGGTGGATCCCAGCAAGATGCTCTTCCAGCGACTGCCCAGATAGGCATCGCCCACCTTGGGCGTCCCATCCACATAGTAGCGATGGCTGTAATTCGGTCTGGTCAACTGACTCAGCTCGCCCAGCAGGCTGGACGGGATATAGGCCAGTCGCTCGATACCGTCGGCCACTCGAAATCCGTGCAGCATACCGTCATTGGCACCGACATAGAGCATGGGTGGGCGGCGGGTAATCGCCGTCGAGCCTAGAAAAGCCTGGTAACCCTCCCGCTCGGTCTGAGTCAGACCGGCTGCACTGCTGTAACCGTAATCACGCTTGCCCACATAGACGGGATCCGAGTTGATGATGTCGCCGAGCAGATCACTGCGATTGCGAAACGCACCACCATTGCGCTGCTCGCCAGCGCGCTCACCGCGCAGATAGGCGACCCGGCTTTCTCCGAGATTGTCACCGGCAATATTGAACAGGGCACGATTGGTCGTATTCAATGCATCCCAACGGAAAGGGATGCCGACGCCACCTTGCAGGGTATAGATATTGCGTACCGCAGGCTCGGGGATCAAGGTAGCGGCATCCCAAGCGATCTCCCCAAGGGTGCCATCGCTGTTCAGCGGGATCGAGACCAGTTGCCCCGACCAGTCGCCGCTGTTGTAGCGGGCTTGGTAGATGTGGGTATTGCTGTCCAGCCGGGTTGCGTTGGCGGTTACCGAGCTGGCGGAGCTGTTGCGCGCTGCGATCTGGGCAAGGGTACTGCTCAGAGCTGCGGCAAAGATGTCGGGGTCACCCGCGCTGAAAAAACTCCCCTTGCTGTTGACGGCAGCATGCCACAGATCGTCGATCTTGAACTCATCGGAATCATAAGGATTCGGCCAGCGGCTCGGGATACCGTTGGCCGGATTGAGCGAACCGTTGACCCCGAGCCCGACGGTAAAGTTGACCAGATGCTGCCAGTTGGCAGGGTCTGCCGTGCTCGTCGGCACCTTGTTGGCCAAGTCGCTACGCAGATCCGTCTTCCAGTATTTGTAGGCCACGTCCGCCAGGGTGTTATTGATGCCATCCTGGTCCTGATCGCCGACCGAGGGGGAATCACCGTTCCAGTAGCCATCCGTCATCAGGATGTTGTAGCTCTGGCGGCAAGTCAGATGAGGAAGCGTGCTGCCGGCACGGGCAGACCAGGGGCCATTATTGTCGCTGCGGGAAAAATACTCCCCTACCTCTTTCAGGCCGGTACGCAGCGGTGTCCCCTTCGCCAAAATATCGCGGCCATACAGTTCATTGAAAAATGCGCTTCGGTCGGTACCCGAAAAAGGGGTGACACCACGAATAACACTATCCTTGGCGTTGATGGTGGCAAAGCCGACCCGAATTCCCTCTCCCTGACTGGCAAAAGCTCGTCCCACGCCTGCACGAGCAGCCAAAATCCGCGAGCGGTAATAGGTATACCAGTTGGCAAAGTTCTGGATCTCTTCGTCATAGCTACAAAGGGGAGCGTTTTTGCAGTCACTGCGATTGGGGCGACCGTCATAGACGGTGGCCACCGCTTTGTTTATCACCACCTGGGTATAGTTCTTGGCGTTGAATACATTGCCACTTCCCTTGTAGTCAAAATAGACAGCCGGCCAGAAACTCTCGTCTTGGTTGTAATAATAAGGAGAAAACTCAGTGTAATAGATGGCCCACCATGCTCGATTGGTTTCAGTCAGGTTGCGACAACCGGCCGCCGTCTTCATAGGGTTGTGAGGGGCACAGGTCACTTTGGCATTTGCCATCAAGGAGCCATCCGCATTGGCCCAGGGACGATAGGTCAGCTGCGGGTTGTAATAGAGCTTGTTGTTATGGCTGGAGCGCACGTAGGCATTGCGGGCATTGTCGCTAGCAAAGGTGATCGTATAGTTGGAGTAATCGTCATTCCCATAAACATTGTTGGCTCGTGGGTAGACATAGCGTGCTTCGTTCTCGATCAAGGACTCGGGCATGATCTCGAAATGCATCGAACCCGAATCATCCAGGGTAAACATGATATTGGGATCGGCCCGGGTGCCGAGATAGAGGGGAACCTGGGCAATATCGAGCGCCGCCTGCGCCGAAATGCAGCAGAGCATCATCGAAAGACCAAAACCGAGTTTGCCCATACCCCGCCTCCTAGCGACTATAGGTCGATTGCAACAGCACCCGGCTCTCGTCAGAGAGACCAAATCCCCTTGCTGTAATACGATATAGACGACGCTCACTGATGGGCTCATCGACTGCCATATCCTCGCTCCCCCCCAGGGTATAGGGCAGCCGTTCGATAAAGTATTCGGGTGCGCGCCCCGCCAGACCGCTGTTGGCATAGGTGCGCCAGGATGTGGAGGGTGATGCGGGATCCACCGCAGTATCGACAAATTCATACAGGCCCGAGCTGTTGTCATAAGGACCCGAGTTGCCAGCCTCGATATAGCGCTCGGCAGCGCGCAGGCCCGCTTCTGCCGCCTGCAATGCCTGCAGCGCCTCTTTCTGGTTACCCGCCATCTTCTCTTGCAACTGCGCCCCACGCATACTGGCCATACCCAGCAGGCTCACCATGACCAGAAAAATCAGGCTGATCACCAGCGCCATCCCCTGCTGTCGATCCATCATGACTGGGCTCCTCAAGGTAGCCGGTTGCGCAGCGCAACTGTGGTTTCGGCGACCCAGTACCAGTTGCGATCGGTCGCCCGGAAGGTGGCTCCGGCAAAGCTAAGGGCCTGCGGAGACGACACCACATTGCCTTGGTTACTGCGCATAAGAAGCTGTACTCCAATCCCCAGTACATTGTTCCAGTTTGGATTGCTGGCGGCGCTCACATAGCGATCTGCCGCCCGATCCCGGTTCTGATCCTCGCCGAATGTAAGTTGCATATTGGCCACCCCTTCGATAAGGGGCATACCTGCAGCCACCCCGTTCTTGCGATAAAGCGCGTAGGGGCTGCTGGCAGAGGGGCGGGCGATATAGTAGAGACGGGTTTCCACCCTGTTCACGACCGAGCCAAGACCGAATCGCTCCTCGGGTGGGCTGCTGGCCCCCCCCCAGGAACTGCTGGCATTGCCTGGCGTATATTTGTTGTCATTGGAGTGGACGATATTGACCTCACGCCCCCCTGCCACGCCCTGTACTTTGGTGACCTGAAATATTCTGGCCTTCTGACAGTCGGAGACCATGACAATATCTCCCTCGCACAGATCGCTATAACCCTGTGCGCCGGAACCACAATAGTCGGCCTTGCTGGATAGCTGCTGCACAAACAGCTGGGCGGCACTGTTATGATTATCACGACTGAGCGGAACCCCAACCCCAACCGGCCCCTGAACCAACAGGATATCGCTACCCGGCATGGGTCTGGGCTCGGAACCGCTGAACAGAGCAGACAGCTCGGCTGGCAAAGTGGACGTCACATTGTCGTAACCACGCAAAAAGGTGGTGAAGTTGTAGGGCTGTGCCGTACTGTTATTGAGGGTATTGGTGATATTGACCCCCTGTTTGCTGAGACACCCCTGATAGCCCACCATACGCAGCTCTTTTTGCAGCAGATTGGTGGCAAATCCGCTATCTTCCCGCACCCGGGCAATGGCCTCGCCGGTGAGATAGGTTGTGTGATTGCCGAGAAACACCTGAATCATGACACCCACCGTTATCAGCGAGAGCACCAGGGCGATCATCACCTCGACCAAGCCGATCCCGTGCTGGTGTAGCGGCAAACCGCTCCTGCTCATAGGTCCGTCCTCAGGATCATGCTGCGCGACGCAGGATCAGTCGACAGCCGACTGCTATCCCACTGAATAGTGATGGTGGCCCTTCCGGCACTGACCGATACGGCGCCATCGCCACCTGGTAGCTCGGCCACGACCCGCTTCCAGTGTTGCAGATCCTGAACCGCCATAGAGCTACCCGAGACAGTTTCGCCCAAGTCGATATTGTATTGCCCGTTCAGAGCCGCGCTGCGATTAGCCCGCATCATGTCGTTGATCATGTATGCATACTGGGTCGCCTCGGTACGCGTCAGCGCCGACTGG
The DNA here is from genome assembly GCF_027705905.1 of Aeromonas sp. Y293-4. NCBI lineage: Bacteria > Pseudomonadati > Pseudomonadota > Gammaproteobacteria > Aeromonadales > Aeromonadaceae > Aeromonas > Aeromonas sp. Y293-4. Next base: position 89,760 of record NZ_JAPDCI010000008.1, read on the forward strand.
TTACTCTTGAGAGCCTGCAGTTGCAGAGTCGCCATGCCCAGAATACCGATGGAGAGCACCAGTACCGAGATCATGATTTCAAGCAGTGACAAACCCCGTTCTCGCATCATGGGCAGCTAGCCTCGGTAATGGAAGGGCGACCAGCCACTGTGATGTTGATATCACGGGAGGGCTCATTCCGACACTCATCAGGACGCAGGGAAAATACCCGTGCCAACGGAGTGCGGCCATCAAGAAAACCCTCGCTATTAAAACGCAGCAGGGAGGTATTGCTGCTCAATACCCCGCCCCCCATGTCGGGAAAGCCTCGTAACAACTCACCATTATCCAGTATGCCGTTACCGTTGCCATCGACCCAGATCTGCCAGCCAGCCTCCCAGTGATGCTGGGTCAGGTTATCGGCAGAGGCGGACAGGGTCACTACCGTGTTGCGGCGAATGGCTTCTGAGCGGGCAAGGTTGATGGCCGCAACAAAGTTGTTAGCCTGAGTATTGAGAGAAATAGTGCGCAGCAAAGCGTTGAAGGAAGGAACCCCCAACGTGAGTAACAAAGAGACGAGCGCTATGGTGACCATAAGCTCGATAAGGCTAAAACCTGAACGCAAAAACATCCTGTTTCGCTCTGATTTGTTCCAGGAGGACAGACACACTCCATGTGTGCTAAGCCAGAATAAGGGCTTGCTGGCAGTCTATGCCGGGCACTTGGGGTTTCAATCCCGGCAATGCAAAAGTTCGAGCTACATCATCAATTTTTGCTGCGATCTGGTTGCGAACATGCACAAAGGACTCGTTGGGACCAAAAAAGCCACCTCAACGAGGTGGCTTTGGCAATAAACCGACATCTAGCGAGATGACAGGGATCAGAGGATCCGCAGCTCTGGCGGCACTTCAAACACCACGTTCTCTTCCCGGCCCGGGTGCTCGGTAACCATCTTGCCACCCAGCTCACGCAGACGAGCGATGACCGACTGCACCAGCACCTCAGGGGCGGATGCGCCGGCAGTAACTCCGATCGCCTTCACCCCTTCCAGCCAGCTCGCCTCAATCATCGACGCATCGTCGATAAGATAGGCTCTGGCGCCCACCTTCTCGGCCAGCTCCCGCAGACGGTTGGAGTTGGAAGAGTTGCGAGATCCCACCACCAGCATGGCGTCCACCAGCCCCGCCATCTCCCGCACCGCATCCTGACGGTTCTGGGTGGCGTAGCAGATATCGTCCTTGCGCGGCCCCTGGATCTTGGGGAAGTGCTTGCGCAGCGCATCGATCACGTCAGAGGTCTCATCCACGCTCAGGGTAGTCTGGGTGACGAAGCAGAGGTCATCCGGATTCTTCACCTTGAGCTTGGCGACATCTTCCGGTGTCTCCACCAAATACATACCGCCTTCGCGATTCTCGTACTGACCCATGGTCCCGATCACCTCGGGGTGGCCAGCATGACCAATAAGCACGGCTTCGGAGCCCTTGCGACTGGCGCGATGGACTTCCATGTGAACCTTGGTCACCAGCGGACAGGTGGCATCAAATACCTTGAGGGCGCGGGACTTGGCCATCTCGCGCACTGTTTTGGCCACGCCGTGAGCAGAGAAAATGACGATGCTGTCATCCGGCACCTCATCGAGCTCCTCGACGAAGACAGCGCCCGCATCTTTCAACTTGTTCACCACATAGCGGTTATGCACCACTTCGTGGCGGACATAGATGGGGGCACCGAACTTCTCCAGCGCGCTCTCGACAATACTGATGGCGCGATCGACACCGGCGCAAAAACCGCGAGGGTTAGCGAGCAGAATATCCATTAATGCACCTTCTCCTCATCATCAACGCCCAGGATCTCCACCTCGAAGGTGACGGTATGACCGGCCAGCGGGTGGTTGAAATCGACCGTGACCGACATCCCGGCTACCGCCCGGATGATGCCCGGCAGCTCGCTGCCATTGGGCTGATCGAACAGGATGATGGTGCCGACTTTTGGCTCCACATCGGCGCCAAATTTGGCACGGTCGAGATGGTAGATGTTGTCGGGATTGGAGAGACCAAAGGCCTCTTCCGGCGCCAGAGTAAAACTCTTGCTCTCCCCTTCGCACAGGCCCAGCAGACACTGCTCGAAGGTGGGGGTCAGGCTGCCATCGCCCATCCGCAGGCGGGCAGGTTTGCCGTGCAGCGCCGTGCTGTCGGCAACCGAGCCATCTTCCAGCTTGATGGAGAAGTGGAACAGCACGCTGCTGTTAGCGGTGATCTGCTGGCTCATGCCTGCTCCTTTTTCTCACCACGGAAACCGTCCAGCACAATCATGGCGGCACCGATAAAGATAAAGCTGTCGGCCAGATTAAATGCCGGCCAGTGCGCACGCTGCCAGTAGAAGTCGAGGAAATCGACCACATGGCCCAGCACCAGTCGATCAAAGACGTTGCCGAGGGCGCCGCCGATGATGAGTGAATAGGCGATACCGCTCCAACGCTGGGTCACCGACTGCTTGCGCAGCCAGTGGATCAGCAATCCACAGATGGCAAAAGCCAGCACCGCGAAGAACCAGCGCTGCCAGCCCCCCTGATCAGCCAGAAAGCTGAATGCGGCGCCCTTGTTGTAGACATGAACCAGGTTGAAGAAGGGGGTGATCTCCACCCCCGGGTAACCAAATGGCAGCAACTTGACCACGGCGAGCTTGCTCGCCTGGTCCAGTACAAAGGCCAGCACTGCCAGCCACAGCCAACGCAGGCCGCTTTTATGTTGAGTCATGTTCATCAGGCAAATTGACGCGTTTCGCCGTCACCCTCAACGTTGGTCACACAGCGACCACAGATCTCTTCGTGACCCGCGATGGTACCCACATCTTCTACATGGTGCCAGCAGCGGTCGCACTTGGCGGCGACAGACTGGGCAACGCTCAGCCACAGGTCATCACGCTCGGTTGCCACAGAGCCTTCCGGCGCAGTGTCAGCCTCCACAACCTTGGCTTTGGAGGTGAGCAGCACGAAACGCAGCTCATCAGCCAGGGCATTCAGGCGTGCAGCCAGCTCCGGCTTGGCGAACAGGGTCAGTTCGGCCTGCAGGGAGCCGCCGATACGCTTCTCGCCACGGGCCACTTCCAGCGCCTTGTTCACTTCACCACGCACGGTGAGGATCTCGGCCCAGAAATCGTCGTTGAGGGATTCACCCGCTTCCAGCCCGAACAGGCCATCGTACCACTCTTCGGTGAAGACGAACTCGCCGCGCTCACCCGGCAGCAGTGCCCAGATTTCATCAGCGGTGAAGCTCATGATCGGCGCCATCCAGCGCACCATAGCCTCGGCGATGTGATAGAGGGCGGTCTGGCAAGAGCGACGGGCCAGGCTGTCAGCCTTGGCGGTGTACTGACGATCCTTGATGACATCCAGATAGAAGGAGCCCATCTCGATGGAGCAGAACTGCATCAGCTTCTGGGTTACACCGTGGAAGTTGTACTCGTCGAATGCCGCCATGATCTCGGCCTGTACCGCCTTGGCACGACCGACAGCCCAACGATCCACCACTACCATGTCGGCAGGCGCCACCATGTCGGTCGCCGGATTGAAGCCGTTCAGGTTGGCCAGCAGGAAGCGGGCAGTGTTGCGAATACGACGATAAGCATCGGCAGAGCGCTTGAGGATCTCGTCGGAGACAGTCATCTCGCCGGTGTAGTCAGTGCTCGCTACCCACAGACGCAGGATGTCGGCACCCAGCTTGTTCATTACGTCCTGCGGGCTCACCACGTTGCCGATGGACTTGGACATTTTGCGACCCTGACCATCCACTGTGAAGCCGTGAGTCAGCACCTGGTTGTACGGAGCCTTGTCTTTCATGGCCACACCGATCATCAGGGAGGACATGAACCAGCCACGGTGCTGGTCAGAACCTTCCAGATACATGTCGGCTGGCTTGCCGTTGAACTCGGGACGGGCATCAACCACGGAAGCATGGGTAGAACCGGAGTCAAACCAGACGTCCAGAGTGTCAGGCACCTTGTCGTACATGTCGGCATCGGCACCCAGCAGCTCCGCCTTGTCCAGATCCCACCAGGCCTGGATGCCGGACTGCTCGACCCGCTTGGCTACTTCGTGCATCAGGCGCACGGATTCCGGATGCAGTTCCTGGGTCTCTTTGTGGACGAACAGGGAGATGGGCACACCCCAGGTACGCTGACGGGAGATACACCAGTCAGGACGGTTCTCGACCATCGCCTGAATGCGGTTTTTACCCCAGGCCGGTACCCAGCCGCTCTGGCCTTGCTGGGCAATGCCGTCCTTCTCGATGCGCTCGATCTCCTCCAGTGCGCGCTTGCGCAGACCCTTCTGCTCCATGCTGATGAACCACTGCGGGGTGGCACGGAAGATGATCGGGGTCTTGTGACGCCAGCAGTGCGGATAGGAGTGGTTGAACACCTTGTGATGCAGCAGGGCGCCGCGCTCGGTCAGCACTTCGATCACGGAGGCATTGGCCTTGAACACATGCTGGCCGGCAAACAGTTCGGTATCCGGTAGGTAAACACCGTTGCTGCCAACCGGGTTGGCCACTTCCAAACCGTACTTCTGACCGACCACGAAGTCTTCCTGACCGTGGCCAGGGGCTGTGTGAACGGCACCGGTACCGGCATCCAAGGTGACGTGGTCACCCAGTACCACAGGTACATCGAAGCTGTAGAAGGGGTGGTTGAAGCGCAGCAGCTCGAGTGCCGCGCCCTTGGCGTAACCCAGATTGTGGAACTTCTCGATACCGGCGCGATCCATCACATCCTTGACCAGCTCGGCGGCCAGGATCAGACGCTCGGGGTTCTCCCCTTCAACCTGCACCAGTGCGTAATCCAGATCGGCGTGCATGGCGATGGCGCGGTTGGCTGGCAGGGTCCACGGAGTGGTGGTCCAGATCACCGCAGAGAGCGGGCCCTTGCCGGTGTGGCCTTCGGCGCAGTCAAACTTGGCGGCAACGGTCGCCTCATCAACAGCCTTGAAGCGCACATCGATGGAGGGGGAGTTCTTGTCGTAGTACTCAACCTCGGCTTCAGCCAGCGCGGAGCCGCAATCGGTACACCAGTGCACCGGCTTGGAGCCTTTGTGCAAGTGGCCGTTTTCAACGATCTTGGCCATGGAGCGGATAATGTTGGCTTCGGTGCCAAAATCCATGGTCAGATAGGGGTGTTCCCAGTCACCCAGCACACCCAGACGGATGAAGTCGGTCTTCTGCGCTTCGATCTGGGTCTTGGCGTATTTGCGGCACTCGGCACGGAATTCGGCAGCGGAAACCTTCTCACCCGGCTTGCCGACCATGCCTTCCACTTTCAGTTCGATAGGCAGACCGTGGCAATCCCAACCCGGCACATAGGGGGAATCGAAACCGGAGAGGCCCTTGGACTTGATGATGATGTCTTTGAGGATCTTGTTGACCGAGTGACCGATGTGAATGTTGCCGTTCGCATAGGGGGGGCCATCGTGCAGAATGAAAGAAGGCTTGCCCGCTTTGGCGCGGCGAATAGCGCCGTAGAGATCCTGATCGTACCAACGTTTCAGCATGTTGGGTTCGCGCTTGGCCAGATCGCCACGCATCGGAAACTCGGTTTCCGGAAGATTCAGGGTGTGTTTATAGTCGCTCATCAGTCCTGGGTTCCCTTCTTTTCTAAAAGAGTGCTGGGTAAATTGAATTGTGGCAGCCCGAACCAGGCTCGGGCCGCCAGGGCATCTCGTTCGATCTGCTCTTTCAAGGCAGTGAAAGAGGCAAACTTCTGCTCTTCGCGCAGCTTGTGGCGAAGCAGCACCTTGACCTGCTGACCATATAGATCACCAGAAAAATCAAATAGATGTACTTCCAATCTGGCTTGTGTACCGCTCAAGGTCGGCCGTACACCCACATTGGCTACACCGGGGAAGGTCTTGCCGGAACATATCACTTCCACCGCAAACACGCCACCGACCGGGATCACCTGACGCTTGAGGGCCAGATTGGCGGTGGGAAAACCTATGGTGCGCCCCAGCTTGTCGCCGTGAGCCACCCGGCCGCTGATGGTGTAGGGACGGCCAAGCATCAGCTCCACTTCCGCCATCCGGCCCGCCTTAAGGGCTTCACGCACCAGGGTGCTGCTGACCCGCTGCCGTTCGAGCTGGAAGCTCTGGGTACTGATCACCTCGAAGCCGAAGCGATGACCCGCCTCCTCCAGCAGGTGGAAGTCCCCTTCCCGCCCCTTGCCGAAGCGAAAATCGTCGCCGACCACCAGATAGCGCACTCCGAGCTTCTCCACCAGCAACTGCTCGATGAAGGTCGAGGCCGCCTGCTCGGCAAAACGGTGGCTGAAGCGCACGCAGAGCATGCGGTCGATCTGCAGCCCCTGCAGTGCTTCGTACTTTTCCCGCAACCGGCTCAGCCGGGCGGGCGCTGCCGTGCCGGCAAACAGCTCCAGCGGCTGCGGCTCAAACAGCATGACGCAGGCGGGCAATCCCAGCTGGGCCGCTTTCTCCTTGAGACGTGCCAATACCGCATGGTGACCCTGATGAACCCCATCAAAGTTGCCAATGGTTAATACACATCCCCGGTGACGGGGCTTGAGATTGTGAATGCCGCGAATAAGCTCCATCAGTGCCTTGTGCGTTGCTGCCATGGAAATCGGCGGATTATATATCAGGCAGCAGGCAGGGTCAGCCCTCATAGCCTGATTTCAACTATCCGGGCCCAATCCCGCCCCTTGGCGGCGCCATGGGGCACTATCCCCATGACGCCGCAGGATCACGGCTACTGCTGCCCCGATTTAAGGTGATGCGGCCGAATGCCCAACAGCAGCAACACCACGGCATAGACCGCAGCCCCCAGCGACAGCAGCATGGTCAGCTGCAAACTGGCCTTGCCCATGCTCCATGCGCCCCACTGGGCCAGATCCGGCGACAGGTAGGCGAGCACGCCCCCCATCAGCACGCTGGCGACCAGCAGCTTGAGGCAGAACACGCCGGTATGGCGGGAGGGACGATAGACGCTCTGCTGGTACAGCCCCTTGAACAGCAAGGCCGCATTCAGAGTGCCCGAGCAGGCGGTCGAGAGCGCCAGCCCCACGTAACCGAGCGGGTAGATGAAGATGAGGTTGCAGACCATGTTGGCAATCATCGACATCACCCCGATCCGCACCGGCGTCTTGGTGTCCTGACGGGCGTAGTAACCGGGCGCCAGCACCTTGATCAGCATCAGGGAAAGCAGACCGGTAGTGGAGGCCAGCAGGCTGGCGCTCGACATACTCACTTCATGCAGACCAAATTCGCCGCGCATGAACAGCACCCGCAGAATCGGCTCGCGCATGACCGCAATGCCTATCATGGCGGGCAAGCCGAGCAGCATCACCATCCGCACCCCCCAATCCATGGTGCGGGAGAAGTCCGCCGGATCGGCATCCACATGCTTCTTCGCCAGCGCAGGCAGGATCACGGTACTGATGGCCACTGCAAACAGACCGAGGGGGAACTCCAGCAGGCGATCAGAATAGTAGAGGTAACTGATGGCACCGGTCGCGAGGAAAGAAGCCAGCATGGTATTGACCAACAGGTTGATCTGGCTGACCGATACCCCGAACAGGGCGGGGATCATTAGGGTACGGATCTTCACCACCCCAGGGTGATTCCATCCCCACTTGGGCCATACCAGCATGTTGATTTGGCGCAAAAAGGGGTACTGGAACAAAAACTGCACCAAACCGCCCAAAAAGACACCAATCGCCAGCGAGATCTCAGGTTTGTCCATCAGTGGCGCAATCCACCAGGCCGCCGCAATCATGGTGATGTTGAGAAACACCGGCGTAAACGACGAGACCGCAAAGCGGCCGAAGGTGTTGAGGATAGCCCCCGCCATGGCGGTAAAGGTGATGAACCAGAGGTAAGGGAAGGTGATTTTGAGCATCAGACTGGCGAGCTCGAACTTCTCGGCCGCAGGGCCGCCGTGCAGCCAGTCCCAGAACCAGCCCCAGCCAAACAGCGCGGTCAGCACACCCGAACCGAGCACACCAAGCAGGGTGACCACAGTCACTATCCCCCCCAGCGTGCCCGCTACCGCCGCCAGCAATTCACGCACCTCCCCCTCGTCGCCATTTTTCTTGTACTCCGTCATCACGGGAACAAAGGCCTGGTTGAAGGCACCTTCGGCGAACAGGCGACGCAGAAAGTTGGGAATGCGATTGGCAAAAAAGAAGACGTCGGCGGCCACCCCGGCACCGAGCAGATTTGCGATGACCACATCGCGAACCAAGCCCATTACGCGGGATGCCAGCGTCATTCCGGACACTATCATGCCGGATTTGATCAATTTCTTACTCAAGACGAGGCCTCTGGAACTGTCAGAATGAAAAGAATGCTGCTAGAATCGGCCGACAGTTTAACCGTCTCCCTACTGACACACCACCGGGAGGCGGTGTTTATTTGCACAAATCATTTGACAATATGTGGTTGGAAGGGCATATTTCCGGGCCTTTTCAATACACTCGCTAAGACAGTTTTAGGAGTTTTACCTTGGCTAACATCAAATCTGCTAAGAAGCGCGCTCTTCAGTCAGAAAAACGCCGTCAGCACAACGCCAGCCGTCGTTCCATGACCCGTACCTACCTGAAGAAAGTCATTGCTGCTATCGCCTCTGGCGACAAAGCTGCTGCGACTGCCGCTTTCGCTGTTGCTCAGCCGATCATGGATCGTATGGCGACCAAAGGCCTGATCCACAAGAACAAAGCTGCTCGTCACAAGAGCCGCCTGTCTGCCCAGATCAAAGCTATGGCTTAATCAGCTTCTGCTGATCAAAGCTGAAAAAACCGGCCTTAGTGCCGGTTTTTTATTTATCTGCGCTGCAATAAAGTCGATGCAGCAAACTGATCATTTCACGCACCTCATGGCTGCGCAGTGAATAGTAGACCGTCTGGGCCTCTTTACGCGTCGTCACCAGCTCATCCCGCCGCAGCAGCGCCAGATGCTGTGACAAGGCCGACTGACTCAATCCCAATCGCTCGTTGAGCTCCCCCACTGACAGTTCGCGCTCCAGCAACTGGCACAGAATAAACAGTCGCCGTTCGTTGGCCAGCGCCTTGAGCAAGGCCACCGCTTTACTCGCATTGGCTTCCATCTCTTCAAGTTGCATCACATCTCTCCTCTACCACTGATCGCCGATGATACGTGGTGACGGGTCGTTTTAAAACGACAGGGTGGCCGGCTGGATAGCGGAGAAGTTCTCCTGGCCGGAAAAGAGAAAGGTAAAATCGCTCTCGCAGACCCGCTTCACCGCCGGATGCTGGATCATCCGCTCGGCGAAGATGACGTAATACTCCTCCATCAGATCCTGGGTTTCCCCGATCAGCATCACCCCCTCCCCCTCGAGGATCTCCTCCCGATAGATGGTGGGAGCCATAAAGATGCCCTGATTGAAGAAGCCAAACGCCTTCATCAAGGCGGCATCATCAAACTCGCCAAGAATGCTGGGAGAAACCCCCTGCTGCTCGAACCACTGGGTCAGCTGACGCCCCATGGCGGTACGGCGACCGGGGATCAGTAGCTTGCGCTCTTCCAGACAGGCGGGAAAGGGCTTTTCGGGCAATGGCGCCTTGCAGAAGAAGCTGACGCCACAGCCGCCCAACCGCTTGGAGAGCAGCCCCGCATGCTGGCTGGAGTCCACTGGACAGTCGGAGAGGATCATATCCAGCTTGTGTTCGCTCAGCTGCTCCAGCAGCAGTTCGTGGGTCGATTCGAAACAGCGCAGATGGATGGAACCATCATTGGGGATGACAGAGAGAAGCACGCGGCTGGCAAGGCGCTTGGAGAGGGCATCGGCGATGCCGACGTCGAACAGGATCTGGCTCTCCTTGCGGTAGTTGACGATATCGAGCATCTCGTAGGAGAGGCTGAACATCTTGTCGGCATAGCGAAACACCAGCTGGCCCAGCTCGGTCGCCTCAAGAGAGCGCCCCTTGCGTTTGAGCAGCTTGCCCCCGAGGCGCTGCTCCAGCAGCTTGATCTGACCGGTGACGGTTTGCGGGGTCAAAAAAAGGGCTTCCGCTGCCTGGGTAACGGAGCCCTTCTTCTGAGTCATCCAGAAATAGTAGAGATGGTTATAGTTAAGGTGTGACATCCGATGGGGTTCCCGCTTGACGCGGACTCCGGTAGCAGCTGAGTTCAACCGCCAGAATGTCATACATGTCGCTAACCGAGTCAACCTTGTTCGCGCCAAACTGCTCCATCAGAGTGGCCTTGAGGCGTGCCTTGTCCGGCATCCGATCAGCGCAATAACGCTTGTTGGAGCGCTTGACCATCTCGCCAGCCCGGCTGCTTAGCGCCCGCTCGGAGAAGGTCTCGCCAAAGCGCGCCTTGGCCTGCTTGTCCCCCAGCAGCAGGGCACTGTCTACCACCCCGTTCAGATAGGCAGAGCAGTTCGCCGAAGCGGCGTCCTGCTTGCAATCCTCCAGCCCGCCGGCCCATGCCGCTGGGCTCAACAACAGCATCAACAACCCTATATGCAGCTTCATAGTCCCTCCGTACTCTGTTCCCCTTCTCCCTTGGGAAGGGCCATGCGCAAGGCCAGATAGCCGACTACCGCCGCCATGGTGGAGCCCACCAGGATCCCGAGGCGAGAGTAGCTGCCATAATCCAGCCCACCGTGCTCGAAGGCGAGCGACGCGATAAACATCGACATGGTGAACCCGATGCCACAGAGGATGCTGACCGCAAAAATCTGCTTGAAATTGACCCCGGGCGGCAACTGGGCGATGCCCAGCTTGACCGACAGCCAGCTGATGGTGAACACCCCGAGCGGCTTGCCGATAAACAGTCCCAGCATGATCCCCATCGGTACCGGACTCAGCAGGGAGGAGAAACCAATCCCCTCCAGCGATACCCCTGCGTTGGCAAAGGCAAACAGCGGCAGGATCAGATAGGCACTCCAGGGGTGCAGCTGATGCTCCAGATACTTGAGCGGCGAGGCGTAACGCTTGCCGTTAAGTGGGACCATAAAGCCCACTACCACGCCTGCCAAGGTCGCATGGACGCCAGACTTCAGCACCGCAACCCAGAGCACCAGACCAACCAGCATGTAAAGGCTGATCCTGTCCTCACCACGGCGATTCATCCAAAGCAGAGTGAGGGTTGCCAGAATACCGATGGCCAGCGCCTCAAGCGACAGCTGCTGGGTATAGAAAAGCGCGATGATGATGATGACACCCAAGTCATCCATGATGGCCAGCGCCAGCAGGAATACCTTGAGGCTCACCGGCACCCGCTTGCCAAGCAGCGCCATCACCCCGAGGGCAAAGGCGATGTCGGTCGCAGCCGGAATCGCCCAGCCAGCACGTGCCACTTCGTCCGAGTAGTTGAAAAAGGCATAGATCAATGCCGGAGCCAGCATGCCGCCCACCGCCGCAATAGCCGGAAAAGTCGCTTGCACCCGAGAGGAGAGCGCCCCCTCCAGCATTTCACGCTTCACTTCCAGACCAACCAGCAGGAAGAAGATCGCCATAAAGCCATCGTTGATCCAGAGCAGCAGTGGCTTGTTGATGTCGAGGGCAGCGATGCGCACCTGCACCGGCGTGTCGAGAAACGCCTGATACCCGCCAGCCAGCGCGGTATTGGCTAAAATCATTGCCAGCATGGCAGCCATGATCAGAATAATTCCGGAGGCGGCCTCCAGCTTCAGGAACTTTTTGATTACGTCACTCATGGTTAAATTTTCCACCGTATTGCTTTGGTTTGAGTCTATCCCTTGCAACAACCAATGGAAAATCGTTTCTTGCTGCTCAATACAACGAAAAAACCGAAAGCAAAATAGAACATACCTGCTATAAGCAGGTTTTTCCTCGTCTCTGGCTACCGTCTTATTAATCAATAAAATGAATTTTCAATTATTTAACTGCATAAAAAAGGCGCCCTGAGGCGCCTTGCTATCAGATGGCGACGGGCGCCTTGATGCCGGGATGGGGGTCATAACCCTCGATCTCGAAATCCTCGAACTTGTAATCGAAGATGGAGTCAGGTTTGCGCTTGATCACCAGGGTCGGCAGCGGGCGCGGCTCGCGGGAGAGCTGCAAGGCTGTCTGCTCCATGTGGTTGGAGTAGAGGTGCACATCACCGCCAGTCCAGACGAAGTCACCCACTTCCAGATTGCACTGCTGGGCCATCATGTGGGTCAGCAGGGCGTAGCTGGCAATGTTGAACGGCAAGCCGAGGAACACATCACAACTGCGCTGGTAGAGCTGGCAGGAGAGCTTGCCGTCCGCCACATAGAACTGGAAGAAGGCGTGGCAGGGAGCCAGCGCCATCTTGTCCAGCTCGCCCACGTTCCAGGCAGATACGATGATGCGGCGCGAATCAGGGTTGTGCTTGATGTCATCCACCGCCTTCTGGATCTGGTCGATGACAGACCCGTCGGCCGCAGGCCAGGAGCGCCACTGAGCGCCGTAAACCGGCCCCAGATCGCCATTCTCATCGGCCCACTCATCCCAGATGCTAACGCCGTTTTCCTTCAGATAGGCGGTATTGGTATCGCCATTGAGGAACCAGAGCAGCTCGTGAATGATGGAGCGCAGGTGGCACTTCTTGGTGGTCACCAGCGGGAAACCTTCCGCCAGATTGAAGCGCATCTGATGGCCGAACAGAGAGACAGTACCGGTGCCGGTACGGTCAGACTTGACGGTCCCCTCATCGAGGATTTTCTGCATCAGGTCGAGATAAGCTCGCATTATTTCGCCTCCTTCACGGCATTACCGAACAACTGCGAACGCTTGTAGGCGGCCCAGATCATCAGGGCACCGGCGATAATCATCGGGGTGGAGAGGATCTGGCCCATGCTGATCTCCTGAAAGTAGAGACCGAGCTGGCTGTCTGGCTGGCGGACAAACTCCACCAGGAAGCGGAACAGGCCGTAGAACAGCAGGAACATGCCGGAGATGGCACCGCGCGGCGGGTTCTTGCGCCAGAACAGGTTGAGGATGATGAACAGCACCACCCCTTCCAGCGCGAACTGGTAGAGCTGGGAGGGATGACGCGGCTCGGGGCCGGCCTCCGGGAAGATGATGGCCCAGGGCACATCGGTGACCCGGCCCCACAGCTCGCCGTTGAGGAAGTTGCCGATCCGGCCGACGCCGAGACCAAACGGAATGAGCGGTGCCACAAAGTCGGCCACGGTGAAGAAGTGGCGCTTGGTCTTGTGGGCAAACCAGATCATCGCGGTGATCACCCCGATCAGACCACCGTGGAACGACATACCGCCGGTCCAGATCTTGAACAGGTAGGTGGGATCCGCGAGGAAGAGATCGAAGTTGTAAAACAGCACGTAACCGACACGGCCACCGAGGATCACCCCGAGGAAGCCGTAAAACAGCAGATCCGACACCTCGTTGCGGGTCCAGCCGCTGTTCGGTGCATCGGCGCGACGGCCGGCAAGCCACATGGCAAACGCGAAACCGAACAGGTACATGAGACCATACCAGCGTACCGATAGTGGTCCCAAACTGAATGCTACGGGATCAATCTGCGAGAAAACCCAATATCCATCGTGCTGCATATGCGGCCCCAGTCAAAATAAAAGCCGCATTTTCCGATCATTCGTCAGCAGGGACAAGGCATGATTATCAATCACTCTGTTTCGATTTATGACCGGCTCGCAGCAAACCGCCCAAACCATGCTCCTCCAGATAGCGGGCAAACAGGCCGCGCAGTACGTGGGGGTTGTCATGTTTGAGGCCATCGGCCATCAGTTCGGTCAACTCGCTCAGGGTGGATTGACGCAGCACGTACTTGATCCGGGCGATGTTGTGGGTGTTCATACTGAAGCGGCGATAGCCCATGGCCAGCAGCAGCAACACACCAACCGGATCACCGGCCAGCTCGCCACAGACCGACACCGGCTTCTGGTAACGGTGGGAAGCATCAACCAGCTGTTGCAGGGCGCGGATCACCGCAGGATGGAAGGCATCGTAGATGTTGGCAACCCGGGAGTTGTTGCGATCTACCGCCAGCAGGTACTGGGTCAGGTCGTTACTGCCCACCGACCAGAAGTCGATGAGCGGCGCCATCTCCGGCAAGATAAAGAGGGCTGAGGGCACCTCGATCATCACCCCAAGGCTGGGGTAGCGGATCACCGCATCGCGGCTTGCCGCCTCTTCCGACACCTCTCGCCACGCTTGATCCAGCAGACGACGGGAGGCCTTGATTTCGCTGACGCTGCTGATCATCGGCAGCATGATGGCCAGATTGTCCAGCCCTTCGCTGGCCCGCAGCATCGCCTTGAGTTGCACCAGAAACAGTTCGGGGTGATCCAGGGTGATCCGGATCCCCCGCCAGCCAAGGAAGGGGTTTTCCTCGACGATGGGGAAATAGGGTAACGGCTTGTCGCCGCCCACATCCAGCGTCCGCATGCAGACCGGCCGGTTGCGGTAGGTCTCCAGAATGCCGCGATAACGGGCTGTCTGCTCCCACTCTGAGGGGAAGCTCTCCTGCAGCATAAAGGGGATCTCGGTGCGATAGAGGCCCACCCCGTCCGCCAGCTGGTTGAGGGAGATCTCGGTATCAGCACTGAGCCCGGCGTTGAGCAGCAGGGATACCTTGGTGCCGTCGGCCGTCTCGGATGGCAGGTTGTCGGCACTGCGCACCAGGGTATCGAGTGCCCGCTCTTCATTGAGCAACTGACGATACTCGGTCAGGATCACCTGATTGGGTTCGATGAAGAGATCGCCGCTGTAGCCATCGACGACCAGCATGCGACCGCCGATGTCGCCGAGGGGCAGATCGACCCCCATGATGGCGGCGACCCCCATGGCGCGGGCCAGAATGGCCGCGTGGGAGTTGGTCCCCCCCTTGAGCGAGACCACCCCGGTCAGATACTCGCGAGGCACTTCTGCCAGAATGGTGGCGGTCACCTCGTCGGCAACCAGCACCACCGGCTCACCGATGGAGATATGTTCCGGCTCATTCTGCACCAGTCGGCTGATCAGCCGCTGGGCAATATCCTTCACGTCGGTGGAGCGCTCCTGCAAGTAGGGATCCTTCATCCCCTTGAACTGCTCGATCAAGCGATCACTGATCAGCTTGACCGCCGAGACCGCAGTCCAGTGCTCCTTGCTCACCTTGTTGCGGATCGGCTTGATATAACCGGGATCGCTGAGCAGATGGAGGTAGATATCGAAGATCGCCACCGAATCCTGGCTGTAGCTCTCGCGAAAACGCAGCGCCAGACTCTCCAAGTCGTGCCGCACTTCCTCAACCGCCAGCTCCAGCCGCGCCAGCTGGCTGGCATGGTCTTCATCCTTGCGCGGGGTAATGGACGAGAGCGCCTTACGGGGCCGCCACACCCAGGCCTTGGCCATGGCGATACCGCTGGCACCGGCAATACCGCGCAGCGGCTTGCTCCAGTCGGTCTTCTGCAACCACCCCTTGGCCTGCGCCTGGGCAATCCGCGCCGCCAGCTGGGCCGCCAGGGTGACCATGAAGGACTCTTCCCCCTCATCGAAGCGGCGACTCTCCTTCTGCTGCACCACCAGAATGCCGACCACCTGACGCTGGTGCATGATGGGTGCACCGAGGAAGGAGCGGAACGCCTCTTCGGCGACATCGGGCAGGAATTTGAAACTGGGATGCGTGGGGGCATCAGCCAGGTTGATCAGCTCTTCCCGCTGACCCACCAGACCGACGATGCCCTGCTCGTAGGGCAGAGTCACCTTGCCGACTGCGGACGGGGCCAAGCCGTCGGTAGCCGCCAGGAGATAGCGGCGCACCTCGGGTTCCGAGACATAGACGGAGCAGCAGTCCACTGCCATGGCGTGCCGGGTCTGGCTCACCAATGCCTGCAAGGCCTGCTCGAGGGTATTGGCCTCGGCCATGCTCTCGACGATACGTCTCAGTTCCGTTAACAACTAATCTGTGCTCCTTAACGGGCGCGATTGCGTCGCCCATCCTTCTTGTTGACCTGTACTGCCGGCACTGGCATCGCCAGCGGGGCAAACTCTTTCATGACCCGGCGATAAACCTCCCGCTTGAACGAGACGACCTGACGCACCGGATACCAGAAGCTGACCCAACGCCAGTCGTCAAATTCGGGATGGCCATGACAGCCGAACTGGATCCGCGACTCCTTGCCCGAATTCAGCTGTAACAGGAACCATTTTTGTTTTTGGCCAATACAGACCGGTGAACTGTCCCAGCGGACAAGACGTTTGGGTAAACGGTACTTTAGCCAGTTACGACTGGTGGCCATGATGGTCACATCTTCGGGCTTGAGGCCAATCTCCTCATACAGCTCTCGATACATGGCCTGCTCTGGCGTTTCACCATCATCAACCCCCCCCTGCGGAAACTGCCAGGAGTGCTGCCCATAGCGTTTAGCCCACAACACTTGTCCTTCACGGTTACAGATCACGATACCGACATTGGGACGAAATCCGTCGCCATCAATCACGTGATCACCTTATAAAGGCTGAATCTATAAGGAGATTGTTCCACATTCACTCCGTGGCAGCAAACAAGGAGTGAATCCCCTGTTTCATGAATAACTTTCAATTTCAAACATACTTATAAACAAATCCAAGGATCCGCGCCCCCAAGTTGCCCACCCAGGCTGTGCATAAAGCTGTTAGCAAACGGGTATATACAGTACTTTTTAACTGTACGCGAAAAGTGCCCCTCCGTATCACCACGTGACATAAAATATAAAAAATCGTTATTTTTTATAAGCTTGAGATAAAACAACTGGATCTAGATCCATGTTCCCCCAAGAGTCAGATCCATGATCCGGATTGTGAACAAGTTCAACTGCTCAAAGATCCACCGCGGCGAAATTATCCACAGGAGTGGCACAATATCTACCCCGTTTACCCTGTAAAAATGGGGTGGCATTCACAATTTTTTGTAACATATCAGCGACTCCAACCACTTTCATCCACTTATCCAAGATTTCTGTGGATAACTGTGTGTAACATCATGCACAAACCCTTGGACAACTATTTCGAGGTCAAACCAGACCTGGCTTACTGCTCGATAAAACAGACAAAACCCTTTAAAATCATTACGATGAGCTGATAGCCCCCAAATTCTCTGCATTTGATCTTATCCACTCAGGATCGGTTATAAAAACAGCGATCCTTCTCGGGATCCTCCCCTGTTAGAATATGGCGAGCAAGATGGAGCCAAACATGCCAAGCAATCCCCAATCCGAGCAGGAGTTATTGAGCCGCGCCTATGCCATGGCCGGCTTCACGCTGGCGCAGCTGGCCGCCGAGGCTGGCGTCGCGGTGCCCAACGATCTGCGCCGTGACAAGGGGTGGGTCGGTCAGTTGATCGAGCTGCAACTGGGGGCCAGCGCAGGGAGCAAGCCGGAACAGGACTTCCCGGAGCTGGGGATCGAACTCAAGACGATCCCCGTGGATCCTCAAGGCAAGCCGCTGGAGACCACCTTCGTCTGTGTCGCCCCGCTGATCGGCGTCAGCGGCCAGCGCTGGGAGGAGTCAAACGTACGCAACAAGCTCTCCCGAGTGCTCTGGATCCCGGTGGAAGGCAGTCGCGAGATCCCGGTTGGCGAGCGGCGGGTCGGCATGCCGCTGATGTGGAGCCCGAATGAAGAGGAAGATCGGCTACTGCGTCAGGACTGGGAGGAGCTGATGGACATGATAGTGCTGGGAGAAGTGGAGCAGATCAGCGCGCGCCACGGCCAGGTGATGCAACTGCGGCCCAAGGCGGCCAACAACAAGGCGCTGACTCGCGCTATCGGCCGCGATGGTCAACCCATCATGACCCTGCCCCGCGGCTTCTATCTCAAGATCGACTTCACCCACAGTTTGCTGCAACGCTATTTTGCCTTGCCGACTTGATCTGCCTTATCAACATCTTTGTCATATGGTGGTATAAAAATAGACAGGAGCCATTTTTAACTCACAGACAAGGAGGCGTCATGCCACTGATCAAACAGTTTTTGAAGTCCAAGCCCGAGGTCAAGGTGACCTTTGCCGTAGAGAAAGAGGCGGCTGCAGGAGCGGAACAGGTGATGCTGATCGGCGAGTTCACCCAGTGGCAACCGGTCGAGCTGAAACGCATGAAGAGCGGCGAGTTCAAAGCCACCCTCAATCTGCCGACCGACGGCCCGGGATACTTCGAATATTGCTACCAGCTCATCACACCGGCAGGGGAAACCCTCTTCGAGAATGACTGGGCAGCGGATGACTATGTGCCAGGCCCCTTCGGGCGCGACAACTCGGTAGTTCGGGTCATCCAGTAACGGCTCCCGGATAGCCAATAGACGGATACAAAAAAGGCTCGCCATTGACGAGCCTTTTCACTACCTGTCGAGCTATTTGCCGACATACCGACACCAATTCGAATTGAATTAGTTGAGCTTCTCTTTGATACGAGCAGCTTTGCCGGACAGGTTGCGCAGGTAGTACAGTTTGGCGCGGCGAACATCACCACGACGCTTCAGTTCTACACTGTGGATCAGCGGAGAGTGAGTCTGGAATACACGCTCAACACCTTCGCCGTTGGAGATCTTGCGAACGGTGAAAGCAGAGTGCAGACCGCGGTTACGCTTGGCAATAACGATGCCTTCGAAAGCCTGCAGACGCTCTTTACCACCTTCTTTAACACGAACTTGAACACGTACAGTGTCGCCCTGGGCAAAAGCCGGGATGTCGGTACGCAGTTGCTCTTGTTCAAGCTGCTGAATAATCTTGCTCATTGTCTTTCCTTACCTAGGATAAACTGAAAACTCTACTTAACGCTGTCACGCACTTCGCGGACATACTCGGCAAGAAGTGATTCTTGCTCGTCAGTCAGAGCTAGGTTGTTAATAAGTTCCGGCCTTCTTTGCCAGGTTCGTCCGAGCGACTGCTTGAGACGCCAGCGTCGAATCACTTCGTGATTGCCGCTTGTCAGCGCCTCGGGCACCGCCAATCCATCCAACACCTCCGGCCGAGTGTAGTGGGGATGATCCAGCAAGCCATCCGTAAAGGAGTCTTGCTCGGCACTGGCCTGATCGCCCAAAACCCCAGGGACCAGACGCGAAACCGCATCGATCAGGGTCATGGCAGGCAACTCGCCACCACTTAACACGTAATCCCCGATAGACCACTCTTCGTCGACTTCGGTTTGTATCACGCGTTCATCGATACCTTCGTATCGACCGGCTACCAGAATCAGTTTCTGATTCCTCGCCAACTCGGTTACGCCCGCTTGAGTCAGCTTGCGTCCCTGAGGAGAGAGATAGATGACTTTCGCCCCGTCTCCCGCCGCTTGCTTGGCTGCATGAATCGCGTCACGCAGCGGCTGAACCATCATTAACATGCCGGGCCCACCACCATAAGGACGATCATCGACCGTACGGTGTTTATCGTGGGTAAACTCCCGGGGGTTCCAGCACTCAATCTGCAGCAGGCCACTCTTGACGGCCCGACCCGTTACCCCGTGCTCGGTAATGGCTCGGAACATTTCAGGGAAGAGGCTAATAACCCCAATCCACATAAGAAACCTCCGGCACCCGTGTTAGCGCGGGAAACTAGAAACCAGGATCCCAATCAACTTCGATTGTTCGAGCAGTCAGATCAATATTCTTGATCACCTGCTCTTCCAGGAACGGAATCAACCGCTCCTTTGCACCAAAGGCATCTTTTACATTGGCCTCAACCACCAACACATCGTTGGAGCCGGTTTCCATCAATTCGGTCACCTTGCCCAGGTCGTATCCCTTGGTGGTCACCACGGAGCAACCAATCAGGTCACGCCAGTAGAACTCACCTTCAGGCAACGCAGGCAACAGATCGGCGGGTACGCCAATCTCGACATTGGTCAATGCCAGGGCATCTTCGCGCACATCGATACCATCGAGTTTGCAAATCAGACCCTTGTTGTGACGTTTCCAGGATGAAACCCGGATTTCACGCCACGCCCCGTTCTGATTAATCAG
The DNA here is from genome assembly GCF_027705905.1 of Aeromonas sp. Y293-4. NCBI lineage: Bacteria > Pseudomonadati > Pseudomonadota > Gammaproteobacteria > Aeromonadales > Aeromonadaceae > Aeromonas > Aeromonas sp. Y293-4. The sequence continues at coordinate 109,649 of NZ_JAPDCI010000008.1, forward strand.
CCAGGGGTTGTAATCGAAAATCGCTTCGGCAACATCGGTGAAGGAGTTCACTTTAAGCCAGCCCTTGATGCCATAAACGGTACCCAGGGTGCCCAGAACTACAGGTTTTTCCACCTTAACTCCTTACCGTTGGGCTGATTAAGCAGCTTTTTTAGCGTCTTTGATCAGCTTGGCAACGCGGTCAGAAACAGCGGCACCAGTAGCAACCCAATGCTCGATACGAGCCAGGTCCAGGTTCAGCTTTTCAGCTTGACCAGCAGCAACCGGGTTGAAGAAACCAACGCGCTCGATGAAGCGACCGTCACGGGCGCAACGGCTGTCAGAAACTACTACCTGGTAGAACGGACGCTTTTTCGCGCCACCACGTTGTAAACGAATGGTTACCATATCGTCCTCATTAACATCTAATGAACAAGGCCCGCAAACACGCGGACCCTAGCTTAAAATAAGCCGCGTAATTCTACTTGGATTCGTAATAATTGCAACCAAGCCAGCCATTTTTTGCGCAGAGCAACAATGAAAAGGGGCCTGCCGCTGCAGACCCCCATCAACACGCAGGCCGGATCAGAACGGGCCGCGACCGCCACCGAAACCGGGGGGCATCATGTTCTTCATCTGGCTCATCATCTTGCGCATGCCGCCTTTACCGGACATTTTCTTCATCATGCGCTGCATCTCGGTGAACTGCTTGAGCAGCTTGTTCACATCCTGCACCTGCATGCCGGAACCTGCGGCGATACGGCGTTTGCGGGAACCCTTGATGAGATCGGGGTGGGCACGCTCCTTCGGCGTCATGGAGCTGATGATGGCCTCCATCCGCACAGTGAGCTTGTCATCCATCTGATCTTTCACGTTATCCGGCAGCCCGGACATGCCGGGCAGCTTGTCGAGCATGCCCATCATGCCGCCCATGTTGCGCATCTGGGCCAGTTGCTCGCGGAAATCCTCCAGATCGAAACCCTTGCCGCTCTTGACCTTGCTGGCCAGCTTGGCCGCTTTCTCTTTATCGACGTTGCGCTCGACCTCTTCGATAAGAGAGAGCACATCGCCCATGCCGAGGATGCGTGAGGCGAGACGATCCGGGTGGAACGGCTCCAGCGCATCGGTCTTCTCACCCATACCGATAAACTTGACCGGCTTGCCGGTGATATGGCGCACCGACAGGGCGGCACCACCACGGGCGTCACCATCCGCCTTGGTGAGGATCACACCGGTAAGCGGCAGCGCTTCATTGAACGCCTTGGCGGTGTTGGCGGCATCCTGGCCGGTCATGGCATCCACCACGAACAGCGTCTCGACCGGCTTGATGGTGGCATGCAGATCCTGAATCTCGGCCATCATCTCGCTATCGACGTGCAGACGACCGGCGGTATCGACGATCACCACGTCATAGAATTTCTTGCGCGCCTGATCGATAGCGGCGGTGGCGATATCGACCGGCTTCTGGCTGGCATCGCTCGGGAAGAAGTCGACGCCGATGTCGCTGGCCAGGGTCTCCAGCTGCTTGATCGCCGCAGGGCGATAGACGTCGGCACTGACCACCAGCACCTTCTTCTTGCTGCGCTCTTTGAGCAGCTTGGCCAGTTTGCCAACCGTGGTTGTCTTACCGGCACCCTGCAGACCAGCCATCAGGATGATCGCTGGCGGCTGGGCAGCCAGGTTGAGCTGTTCGTTGGCCTCCCCCATTACGGTGACCAGTTCACCGTGCACAATCTTGATGAATGCCTGGCCCGGGCTCAGGGATTTGGCCACTTCCTGCCCGACTGCGCGCTCTTTGACACGCGCCACGAAATCACGCACGACCGGCAGGGCGACATCCGCCTCGAGCAGCGCCATGCGGACTTCACGCAGGGTTTCCTTGATATTGTCTTCGGTCAGGCGACCACGGCCACTGACATTGCGCAAGGTGCGCGAGAGTCGTTCAGTCAAATTCTCAAACATGACGCATTCCGGTTCTTGGCGTAATAAATTGGGGGCATTATAACCCAGAGCGGGCGCGAGGACGATTATTCACCGCACCGCAGCAGCAGGGACCTTCTCCCTATATATGGGCAGATCGACCGTTGCACAACTGGCGAGCACTTCTCGTGCAAGGTATACTGCCCCTCTTACCCTCAAAAGCTTGTGCAACAACGACCTGGTTATGATCGTAATCTCTGTTCTGGCCCTGGCGTTTTATCTGCTGGCCATCATCGCCTCCCTGCATCTGTTACTGAGCGCCAAGCCGGTGGGACAGCGCTCCCTGTTTGCCTGTATCGGATTGGCCCTGATCGCCCATGCCAGCGCCCTCGGTTCAGAGGTATTGCAGAGTTACGGCCAGAACCTGAGCATGCTCAACGTTGCCTCGCTGGTCAGCCTCATCATCAGTTGCTTCATGACCTGCGTAACCCGCCGCTTCAACGGCTGGATCCTGCTGCCGGTAGTCTACAGCTTCTCGGCACTGTTGCTGGCTGCCAGCGCCTTGATCCCTGGTCGCTACATAACCCATCTGGAGGCTCATCCCCAGCTGTTGCTGCACATCGGCCTCGCCCTGATGGCCTACTCGGTATTGATGATCGCCTGTCTGTTTGCGCTGCAGCTCGCCTGTCTGGACAAGCAGCTTAAATCGAGAAAAATCAGTAATCTGCCAGCCATGCCGCCACTGATGACGGTGGAGAAACGACTGTTTCAGTTGATCTCTGCAGGGGTGCTGCTGCTGACACTCTCCATCGCCTCCGGCCTCTTCTTCCTCGAAGATATGTTCGCCCAGGGCAAGTCTCACAAGGCAGTGCTCTCCATCCTGGCATGGTGTGTCTACGTGTTGCTGCTGTGGGGTCATCACACCTATGGCTGGCGCGGCCGTAAAGTCATCACACTCAGTCTGATTGGCAGCTTCATCCTGACTCTTGCCTACTTTGGCAGCCGCTTCGTCAAAGAAGTGCTGTTGAGCTGACACCTATACTCTTTTAGCCATACCATCCAACAGGAGCCCTTTTTGGACAGCATCTCAACGAGTACATTACTGATTGTTCTCGTTATCTTGATCCTTCTTTCCGCCTTCTTCTCCAGTGCCGAAACCGGCCTGATGTCCATCAACCGCTACAAACTGCGGCATCTGGCACAGACCAAACACAAAGCCGCACGTCGCGTCGAGCAACTGCTCGCCCGCCCCGATCGCCTGCTGGGACTGATCCTGATCGGTAACAATCTGGTCAATATCCTCGCCTCCGCCATCGCCACCATCGTCTGCATCCGGCTGTTTGGTGATCTCGGGGTCGCCATCGCCACCTTCGGCCTGACCCTGGTGGTACTGGTATTCGGTGAAGTGACCCCCAAGACCCTGGCCGCCATGTTTCCGGAGAAGATCGCCTATCCCGCCTCCTGGATCCTCAAGGGGCTGATGGTGCCGCTCTCGCCGCTGGTCTGGCTGATCAACGGCATCACCAGCGGCCTGCTCAAGATGCTGAAGATCAATACCAACAAGGATGACTCCCTCAACACCGAGGAACTGCGCACCATAGTCAATGAGGCGGGTAACCTGATCCCCCAACGTCATCAGGAGATGCTGCTGAGTATTCTGGATCTCGACAAGATGCTGGTCGAGGACATCATGGTGCCGCGCAGCGATATCTACGCCATCGACATCAACGATGACTGGAAGAGCATCCAGCGCCAGCTGGCCCACTGCGCTCACACCAAGATCCTGCTCTATCGCGACAATATCGACGACGTTGTCGGATTTTTACACGCGCGCGATGCCCTGCGGCTGGTAGCCAGGGACCAGTTCAACAAATCGAGTTTGTTGCGGGAAGTGGACGAGATCTACTTCATTCCGGAAGGAACGCCGCTCAACGTGCAGCTGGCCAAATTCCAGCGCAACAAGGAGCGAATTGGCCTGATCGTCGACGAATACGGCGACATTCAGGGGCTAATCACTCTGGACGATATTCTGGAAGAGATAGTGGGCGACTTCACCACCTCCATGACGCCAGCGCCGAGCGACGAGATCCACCCCCAGTCAGATGGTTCTTATCTGGTCGAAGGCTCAGCCAATATTCGTGAGCTGAACAAGGAGATGAATTGGCACCTGCCCATCGACGGCCCGCGTACCCTCAACGGTCTGATCCTCGAATATCTGGAGGAGATCCCCCAGCCCAACATTGGGATCCGGCTGGCCGGTTATCCTATCGAGATCCTCGATGTGGAGAACAACATGGTCAAGATGGCGCGGATTATGCCGGCATCGTACCGGGCGGAGTCGGATTCGCAAGATTGAAAAAGGGCTGCCAGTGGCAGCCCTTTTCTATTGCTCATCGTCATCATCCGGCTCCAGCACCAGCGTCGGGATCAACTCGCCAAACACCCGTTGCAACTCGTCGCGGTTGGCCAGCAGGTCTTGCAGCGTATAGCTGTCCATCACTGCCAGAAACGCATCCATCGCCTCTTTCAGCGCACTCTTGAGCAGACAGACAGAGACGATGTGGCAAGCGGGCGAGCCGCAGTCAATGCCGTCCAGATTGCCTTCCAGCGCCCTGATCACCTGCCCGATATTGATGGTGGCGGGATCGCAAGCCATGCGAATACCGCCATTCTTGCCCCGCTGGGATTGCAGATAGCCCAGCTTCACCAGCTGATTGACCACCTTCACCATGTGGTTGCGGGAAACACCATACAGGGCCGATACCTTGGCAACGCTCGACAACTCCCCTTCCGGCAGGGTGGCAAGATAGAGCAGGGCTCTCAATCCAAAATCTGTATAACTGGTTAGTCTCATAAAACCTGATTAGCGCGATGCGAAAAGTGGAGTATTGATTCAAATCAAATAAACATCTAGGATGCCACTTATTAAATGACATTTTATATGTTCAATTAGAACGAGGCCCCTATGCTAGATCAAACCACCGTTGCCGTCATCAAAAGCACTATTCCGCTGCTCGAATCGGCAGGCCCTGCCCTCACCCAGCACTTCTACCAGCGGATGTTCAGCCATAACCCGGAGCTGAAAGACATCTTCAACCTGGCCCACCAACGCAGTGGCGGCCAGCCACTGGCCCTGTTCAATGCAGTCGCCGCGTATGCAAAGAATATCGACAATCTGGGAGCGCTCGCCGGTGCGGTCGAGCGGATTGCGCACAAACATACCGGATTCCTGATCCAGCCGGAACAATATCACATTGTAGGTAGTCATCTCTTGGCCACGCTCAAAGAATTGGGCGGAAGTGCGGTCACCGACGAGGTGCTGGAGGCATGGGGCAAGGCGTATGGCGTGCTGGCCGACATCTTCATCGGCCGCGAGCGGGAGATCTATCAGGAGAAGGCCAATCAGGATGGTGGCTGGCAAGGAACCCGCACCTTCATCATCAAGGAGAAGCTAGCCGAGAGCACCCTCATCACCTCCTTCCTGCTGGCACCGGAAGATGGTAAGCCAGTGTTGGCCTTCAAACCGGGCCAATACCTCAGCATCAAGCTGGTTCACCCCGAGCTGGAATATCAGGAGATCCGCCAGTACTCCCTCTCCGATGCCCCCAACGGGCAGGACTACCGCATCAGCGTCAAGCGTGAACCGCAGGGTCAGGTCTCCAATCTGCTGCACGATCACCTGCAGGCGGGTGACAAGATCGAGGTGATGCCCCCTACCGGCGATTTCTACCTGAAAGCCGACAGCCAGACCCCGGTGGTACTGCTCTCAGCCGGTGTCGGCGTGACGCCGATGATGAGCATGCTCAACCAGCTGCTGGAAAGTGCTCATCAGGCCGAGATCACCTGGCTGCACGCCTGCGAACAGGGCGCTGTACACGCCTTCCGGGAGGATATTCAGCTAAAATACCGCCAGCATCCCAACTTGCTGAGCCGGGTCTGGTATCGGGAGCCGGAGGCCAGCGATGTACAGGGTGAAGATTACGACCTGGCCGGCACCATGGATCTGACTGCCGTGAAGGAGCGCATCACGCCAGAGGCCCACTACTACTTCTGTGGCCCTGTCGGCTTCATGCAAGAGATCAAGCGGCAGCTGCTGGCGGCTGGGGTGCCAGCGGGGCAGCTCCATTACGAAGTTTTTGGCCCCCACCAAGATCTCTAAGGCGCAGGCAGCCATATAACAGAGGGAGGCTCCGGCCTGTCATGGCACGGCGGCTGGAACCGGACCCACAGGTGCAGACCTGTGGGTCATTTTTTTGGATCAGTGCATCGCCTTGGCGCGGGCCACCACGTTGGCCGGCATCCGGTTGCCAAGACGGTTGAGCAGACTCGCCGCCTTCTGGTGCAGCGCCTTGTCACCTATGACGGAGCCATGGAGCCAGCGATAGGCGTCCTCATAATCGAGCGGACTGCCCATCCCCTGCAGCAGCATCTCGACCCACTCGATGCGGGCCCGCAGAAAACCGAGGCTGGCCGCCTCGCGCATCAGGGTCTCGGCTCGCACCAGATCCTTCTGCACCAAAGTTCCTTTCCAGTAGTAGCGGCCCAACTGCTCCAGCGCCGGCGCCAACCCCTGATTGGCCGCCTCCCACATATATTGCACCCCGATCTCGGCATTGGGTTTGGTACAGACACCCCACGCCAGCATATCCCCCCAGAGGAATTGATAGGCCGGGATCTTCATCACCGAGGCGCGCGCTTCGATATCCTGAGTCAGCTGACAGCGATCCTGCTTCACCTGAGTGAGGTGGCGCCCCTGCTCAATCCAGTTGAGCAGCTCGTCCTGACGATAGAGCGGCACCGCCTGCAACTCGCCTGTGGCCAGAGGTGCGGGAGGCGCAACCACAGCGGCAGGCTCAGCCGGTTTTGGCAGCGGCGCGGCCCCCTCACCACTGCTGGCAACGGGCGTGACCGGCTCGGCCGGGAGCAAGACGGGGACTGCCTCAGAGGGGGCTGGCGTAGCAGCAGAGACAGGCGCCGTTGCCACCGCAGCACTGCTTGCGGTCGGTGCCGATGCACTTGCTGCAGGCGCATCGCTCGATACGGCAGCCGATACCGCCTCGGCACCATAGAGGGGCGCGGTGAATGCACCGACAAGAACGAGAAGGGTAAGGGGTTTCATCATAAGGATCTCCTGCTGCACTCTGTTATCGGCACCAAGCCCCATCCCCTTAGCCTGCCGGGCGGATCTCATCAATACAAAAGGGAGCCGAAGCTCCCTTGTTGGCACGGTTGACCCGCTTACTTGACGAAATCGACACCCAGCTGGATATCGGCTTTCAGAGTAGCCAGCATGCCTTCCATCGCTTCCTGCTCGAAGGCGCTCAGCTTACCGTAATCCAGTACGGTTTCGACGCCATTCTTGCCCAGCAGTACCGGCTGTGCGAAGAAGGTGGCGTGCTCGCCGTTGCCTTCCACGTAGGCGCACTCGACAACGTTGGCTTCGCCCTGCAGACCCTTGATGAGGGAGAGACCAAAACGGCAAGCCGCCTGACCCATGGAGAGGGTTGCGGAACCGCCACCAGCCTTGGCTTCCACCACTTCGGTACCGGCATTCTGGATGCGCTTGGTCATGGCTGCCACTTCTTCAGCAGTGAAGGAGGCACCTTCAATCTGGGAGAGCAGCGGCAGGATGGTGACGCCACTGTGACCACCGATCACGTTGACGCGTACCTTGTCGATGTTCAACCCTTTGGCGGCGGCCACAAAGGTCTCGGCGCGGATCACGTCCAGGGTGGTGACACCGAACAGGCGACGCTTGTCATAGACACCGGCTTTCTTCAGCACTTCGGCGGCGATAGCCACAGTGGTATTGACCGGGTTGGTGATGATGCCGATCAGTGCTTTCGGGCAAGTGGCCGCGCACTTCTCGACCAGATTCTTGACGATACCGGCGTTGATATTGAACAGGTCGGAGCGATCCATCCCCGGCTTGCGTGCCACACCGGCGGAGATCAGCACCACATCTGCCCCAACCAGCGCAGGAGTCGGATCTTCACCGCAGAAGCCCTTGATGGCGACGTCGGTAGGAATATGACTGAGGTCAACGGCCACACCCGGAGTAACCGGGGCGATGTCATACAGGCTCAGCTCGGAGCCAGCCGGCAGACGGTTTTTCAACAGCAGAGCGAGGGCTTGACCGATGCCACCAGCGGCACCCAGAACGGCAACTTTCATGATCAACTCCATGTTTAAGCGTAGGTTTAAGGTTGTTTGTTGTTGTGCGCCCAACCTTAATGGATCCCCCCATAAAAAACAATCTGATAACAGTTGCAGTCACGGGTTCTGTGAGCCACGAAACATGCGGGAGCAAAAATTGGAGGGAAATACAAAAAGTTGGAGGAGAAGCACAGTTTTTCTGCACTTCCCCTTACCATAAAGAGGTAGATTTGAAGGTCTCAGGATTGGAATGCCAGCGCCCGTTTTTCACACCAGCGAAAACCAATTGTTAACAATCCGTTCATCGCCAGATAAAGCCCGCCAGCCACCCCGAACACCGCCAGGGTATCGTAGGTCTGGGCGTTCAACCCCTGCGCCAGCCCCATGATGTCCATGATGGTGATGGTACTGGCGAGGGAGCTCCCCTTGAGCACCAGGATCACCTCGTTGGAGTAGGCAGGCACCAGATGACGGGCGGCGTGGCGCACCTTCATCCAGAGGGTTTGTCCGGAGGAGAAACCCAGCGCACGACACGCCTCTACTTCACCGGCCGGGATGGCATCGAGCGCCCCCTTGAACAATCGGGTGGAGTAGGCCGCAGTGTTGAGACCCAGCGCCAGCACGGCGCAGAACCAGGGCTGCTTGAGCAGCGGCCAGAGCGGGCTGGCTTTCAGCCACTCGAACTGGCCCGGCCCGTAGTAAATCAGGAAGATCTGGATAAGCAGCGGCGTACCGGTAAAGAGCAGCACCCACAGCTGCACCAGCTGGGTCGCCACCGGCAGGCGCAGCTCCAGCACCCAGGTCATCAGGGCCGCCAGCACAATCCCCAGCAGCAGGCTGAACAGGGTCAGCTCCAGCGTGGTGACCAGACCGCCCAGCAACGTAACGAGATACTCTTGCATCAGTTAGCCTCCGTAGCGGCGGGTGTAGCGGGCAGCCAGCCCGAGGCCGTACTCGCTCACCAGACTGATGGCCAGATAGATGAGGGCGGCGGCGGCATACCAGGTGAACGGCTCATAGGTACTGGCCGAGGCCATCTGGGCCTGACGCATCATCTCGTTGACCCCGATAAGCGACACCAGCGCGGTATCTTTCAGCAACACCAGCCACTGGTTGCCAAGGCCCGGCAAGGCGTGACGCCACGCCTGCGGCAACACGATGCGAAAGAAGATGTGGCTCTTGCTCAAACCCAGCGCCAGCGCCGCCAGCCGTTGACCTGAAGGCACCGCATTGAGCGCCGCCCGCAGGGTCTGGGTCGCATAGCTGGCGAACAGCAGGGAGAGCGCCAGCACGCCACAGGCGAACGGACTGAACTCCACATACTCGCCAGTGATGAGGAACAGCACCTGGGTCGAACCGAAGTAGATGAACAGCACCACCAGCAACTCGGGCAGGCCACGGATCAGCGTGGTCAGGGTGGCCACCGACCACACCAGCGCACGCTGCTTGCTGAGCTCGGCGGCACTGAACGCCAGTGCCAATACCATGCCACCGACCAGTGATGCCAAGGCCAGCCCGAGGGTCATCCAGGCTGCATCCAACAACAGGCTCAACATGGCTTACTGCGCGAAGTATTTGTCGAAGATTTTCTGATAGGTGCCGTTGGCCTTGATCTCGGCCAGCCCCTTGTTCAGCTGGGTCAGCAGCTCCTGATTGCCCTTGGCGACCGCGATGCCAAAGCCGGTACCGAAGTACTTGGCATCGGTCACCGGCGCCCCCACCACCGCATACTCCTTGTGCTGCTTCAGCCAGTCGGCAGCGACGGCGGTATCGGCAAAGACACCGTCGGTACGGCCATTCATCATGTCGAGGAAGGCGCTCTGGTAGCTGGCATAAGGCACGGTCAGCAGACCTTTGCTCACCCAGTTATCCACCAGATAGGACTGGTGAGAGGTACCGTTCTGCACGCCGACAGTTTTGTCGACCATCTCTTCCGGCCCCTTGAAGGCCCCTTTCTTGGCGACGAATACGGCCGAGTTCTCGTAATAGATGTCGGAGAAGTCGACCTGCGCGGAGCGCTCAGGGGTTACGTCCATGGCGGCAATGGCGGCATCGTAGCGACGGAATTTGAGGCTGGGGATCAGGCTGTCAAAGGCCTGGTTGTGGAAGCTGCACTCCAGCTTGGCCTGCTCGCAGATGGCGCGCGCCAGATCGATGTCAAAACCCTGAAACTCGTTCTTGTCATCCAGGTATTCGAACGGCGCGTAGGTGGCCTCGGTGGCGAACTTGATCTCTTTGGCCATGACGGAGGTACTCAACAGGCCCATGGCAGCAACCAACAACAGACTCTTTTTCATGACAGCTTCCTTATCGATTCAATATCAATGCATCAAGAATTCGGCAAACCGGCTGGTTTGCGGGGATTGGAAAATGGCAGCGGTGCCGGATTCGATGATCCGCCCCTTCTCCAGATAAATCACCTGACTGGCCACCTTGCGGGCAAAGTCAACCTCGTGGGTCACCACCACCTGGGTAATGCCGGTCTGGCTCAGGTTGCGGATGATCTCGGCCACCTCCTTGGTGATCTCGGGATCGAGGGCGGCAGTCGGCTCGTCAAACAGCAGCACTTCCGGGTCCATCATCAGGGTACGGGCAATGGCCACCCGCTGCTGCTGACCGCCAGAGAGACGGGCAGGCCAGGCATCGCGCTTGTCGGCCAGTTGCAGCTGGGCCAGCAGATAGGCCCCCTTCTCGATGGCGGCCTCCTTGCTCATGCCAAGCACCTTGACCGGCGCTTCAATCAGATTCTCCATCACAGTGAGATGTGGCCAGAGATTGTACTGCTGGAACACCATGCCCACCTTGCGACGCAGCAGTTGGGACTGGCGGTTGAATTCGGCAGCAGAGAGGGAGTTCGGGAAAGAAAATTCACTTTCGCCAATCCGCAGAACACCCGCATCCGGGGTATCCAGCAGGTTCATCATCCGTAGCAGGGAACTCTTGCCAGCACCGCTCGGGCCCAGCAACACCAAGGTTTCACCGGGAGATGTCCGAAAGCTGACCTGTTGCAGAACCGGCACCTTGTGCCAGGACTTCTCGATACCTATTAATTCAATACCCATACAGCCCAATTGAATAAGTTTTCAAAATTTCATCCCGATTCTATCCCTAATAAAGGTTGATGCAAGCCATTTTTGAATCAATATGCAGAACAAGCGCCGCTTCCTTGCAAAAAACGGCATATGAATGCAAAATGGCCCCGCTGTTCGTATCTGCCGCCTGTATCGCACAGGCCGCCACACCTCCTCATTCGTGAGACCAAGATGAAACACAACGACAAGCAAGAAAAACTGGCCAAGGCCTTTAAAGCCTTGCTGAAAGAAGAGCGCTTTGGCTCCCAGGCAGAAATCGTCACCGCCCTGCAAGAGCTGGGCTTCGAGAACATCAACCAGTCCAAGGTATCGCGCATGCTGAGCCGCTTCGGCGCCGTTCGCACGCGCAATGCCAAGATGGAGATGGTCTACTGCCTGCCGGTGGAACTGGGCGTGCCCACCACCTCCAGCCCGCTCAAGAATCTGGTACTGGACGTCGATCACAACGGCGCACTGGTGGTGATCCACACCAGCCCGGGCGCAGCCCAGCTGATCGCCCGCCTGCTCGACTCCCTCGGCAAGGCAGAGGGGATCCTCGGTACCATCGCCGGTGATGACACCATCTTCATCACCCCGACCAGCGACACCGATATCGAAGAGCTCTACCTCTCCGCCCTCGAGCTGTTCGAACAGACTCCGTAATGGCCACCACCGCGTCATAGCGTTCACGCCAGAACGAAAAATCCCGGCCAAGGCCGGGATTTTTGTTTTCTGCAGCTTCGTCAGGCGGGCTTATTTGCCCTGCGCCATCAGAAAACCCTCCGATGGGGCGAAGAAAGCGGCACCGGTAACTGCCTTGGTGAAGCGCAGCAGGTGGTCGAAGTGGCTACCCTCCCCCTTGTACATGCTGGCCAGCATGGCGTTGAAGTGCTGCGGTGTGCGGCAGCAGGAGATGAAGTAGAGCCCCTGCTCGGTCATGGTGCCCCAGGGCATGCTCTGGCGCAGGATCTCCATAGACTCCCCTTTCGGCGTCTTGAGGTTGACCCGCTTGATGTGGGCGGTCAGCGGTTTGGCGGCAGATTCATACTCGATGTTGTCGGGCTTGGTGCGACCGATAATGTCTTCCTGCTCTTTTTGCGCCAGCTTCTCCCAGTCGCTCATGGCGTGGACCCAGCGCTGAACGTGGATGTAGGAGCCACCGGCAAACTCGCCTTCCGCCAGCAGCGCCACTTCGGCACGGTGCTCATCCTGCGGGTTCTCGGTGCCGTCAACGAAACCGGTCAGGTCACGGCAATCCAGATTGCGGAAACCGCGCACCTCTTCGGCCAGCTCGACCAGTCCGGCCAGCAGCGCCATCACACGGTGACCGGCGTGGTGCAGCACATCCACCCGATCGGCGCGCAGCTGAATAAAGAGATCAAACGGGGTGTTGGGCGCTTCCTGACCGTTGGCGGATTGCGCCATAAAGCTGCGGAACTGGGGCGGACGGGCGGCAGGGTAGAGACCATCCCAGGCATCGGCGCCAACGGCAACCAGACCGCTGAAACCGGCATCGGGGAAATCGGCGGCGACCGCCTGCCACAGGGCGGGCAGTTTGGCCAAACGGCCGACCAGTTCGGCGGCATCGCCGGTGCGATTGAACATCAGATAGAGGGCGTGCAGATTCGGCTCTGCGCAGATCCCGGCTTGGGCTTTCATATATCTCTCCCCTGAGTAGGCGTTAGCGTTACGGGCTATTTGCGTTGCGCGATTATAAACCAGAGTGGATCCAGTTCTTTGATTTCACGACGATATCACGCGTTCAGGGCAAAGGGTCAAACAACACCAGCCCATGGGGGGCAACCTTGATCCGTGCCCACATCCCATCAAGGGGCTCGCCAATGCTAGCCTCCAGCAGCAGTTCGCCACACTCGAACAGCACCCGGCAGTGGTGGCCGAGGAACTGCTGCTCCACCACCTTGAGCTCGCCATCTGCGGCGCTCTCCAGCAGCAATTGCTGGGGTCGAAGCATCAGCTGCAATTGCTCGCCCACCGCCCGGCCATGAGGCTCGCTGCCACAGATGACCCCGAGCGCCGTCTGCACGCAGTGGCTGTCCACCACCTCGGCAGCCAGATAGTTGACCCCGCCGAGAAACTCCGCCACGAAGCGGTTTTGCGGACGGCGATAGAGCTGCTCCGGCTGGCCCACCTGTTCGATGTTACCGGCGCGAAACAGCGCCAGCCGATCGGCGAAGGCAAACGCCTCCTCCTTGCTGTGGCTGACGAAGATGGCGCCAATCCCTTGCTGCTTGAGCAGGGCGCGGATCTCGAGGATCAACTTCATCCGCACCTGGGTGTCGATGTTGGAGAAGGGTTCATCCAGCAGCATCAGCCGTGGCTTGCACACCAGCGCCCGGGCGATGGCTACCCGCTGCTGCTGGCCGCCGGAGAGCTGGTGAGGATAACGATCCCCCAGCCCCTGCAGATTGACCAGCGCAAGCGCTTCGTCCACCTGCTGCTGGCGGGCACTGCGGTCGAGTTTGGTCAGCCCGAAACCGACGTTGTCGGCCACCGTCAGGTGGGGAAAGAGGGCGTAATCCTGAAAGATCATGCCGATGTTGCGCGCCTCGGGCGGCACGCTGGCACCCGGCCCGTCGAGCAGGGTATCGCCGAGGCGAATCGAGCCCTCTGCCAGCGGCAGCAGCCCGGCGATGGCCTTGAGCAACGTGGTTTTGCCGCAGCCACTGGCTCCCAGCAGGCAGACGATCTCGTTGTCTGCCACCGTCAGGGAGAGCTGCTCCAGCACATTGCGACCGTTGTAACGGCAGCTGACATTTTCAACCTGCAAACAGGACAAGGCTGACTTCCTCTCGTTTCTGGCGGCGCGCAGCCTTTTGGTTCAGCGCACCGCATGCAATTTCATTGGCCGACGTGGCGACTCAGTGACCCGGACTGTCCAGACTGCGGTTGACCCAGATCAGCGGCAACAGCCCCACCAGCACGATGACGATAGCGCCCAGGGCACCGCGCTCCAGCATCTCGTCCGAGACGAACTGGTAGACGTGGGTCGCCAGGGTATCGAAGTTGAACGGCCGCAGCAGCAGGGCGGCGGGCAGCTCCTTCATGGATTCGATGAATACCAGCATGGCACCGGCAAACAGACCGCGGCGCACCAGCGGCAGATGGACCCGGCGCAGCATGCCGCCATCCCCTTGCCCCAGGGAGCGGGCAGCCATGTCGAGACTGGGGGAGATCTTGCCCATGCTGCTCTCCACCGAGCCGATGGCGATGGCCACGAAGCGCACCAAATAGCCGAACACGATGGCGGTAATGGTGCCGGTCAGCAGCAAGCCCGGCCCCTGACGCCCGAGCCACTCGGCCAGATCGTTGATGGCAAAATCGAGGGCGGTAAGCGGCACCAGCACCCCGATGGCGAGCACGGTACCCGGCATGGCGTAGCCCATGGCGGCGATGCGCAGGGGCAGCAGACTCCTTATCCCGCCATCGAGGCGGCGGAAGAAGCCAAGCAGCAGGGCAATCCCCATCGCCAGCAGGGCGGTCAGCGCCGAGATAGCCAAGCTGTTGCCGGCGAAGCGGGCAAACTCCGGCGTCCACGACAACTCGAAGTAGCGAACGCCGTAATCGAGCAGGATGACGAACGGCAGGCTGAAACCGGCCAGCACCAGCCCCCAGCACCAGAAACCGGCCAGAGCGCGACTCATCCCCTTGAGCGGATAGCGCAGCGGCTGCTCATGGCCCATGGACTTCTGGAACACCTGCTGCCGACTGCGCGAGCGACGCTCCAGCGCGATCAGTAGCACCACCGCCAGCAGCATCAGGCAGGAGAGTTTGGCCGCAGTGGCCAGACTGCCGTAACCGAGCCAGGTGTCGTAGACCGCCGTGGTCAGGGTGTTGATGGCAAAGAAGTGGACGGTGGCGAAATCGGCCAACGTCTCCATCGCCACCAACGACACCGCCACCATGATGGCCGGGCGCGCCAGCGGCAGACTGAGACGACGAAAGCTCTGCCACGGCGTACAGCCGAGCAGGCGGCTGGAGTGGATCAGGCTGACTGACTGCTCGAGAAAAGAGGCGCGGGTCAGCAGATAGACATAGGGGAACAGCACCAGCGCCAGCACCCAGGCGGCGCCGCCAAGGGAGCGAATGGCAGGAAACCAGTAATCGGCTGGACTGTTCCAGCCAAAGAGTGCTCGCAACCCGGCCTGTAGCGGGCCCGAGTAGTCGAGCAGGTCGGTATAGACGTAGGCGACGATATAGGAGGGCATGGCCATCGGCAGCATCAAGGCCCACTGCAGGGCGCGCCGCCCCGGTACCTGACACATGGCCACCAGCCAGGCGGTAGGCACGCCAAACAGCAGGCTGAGCAGTACCACGCCGACCACCAGCCCCAGAGTATTGCCCAGATAGTCGAGCAGCACGGTATCGGCGAGGTGGCGAAAGAGCTCTCCCTCAGCCGAGAAGGCAGAGAAAAGCAGGGCTATAACCGGTAAACCCAGCAGCAGGGCGATGGCCCAGCTGCCGGTCATCCATCCATAATTTTTCATGAGACCACAGATGTTGATGGGGCCGTTGGCCCCATCTAATTACAAGTCGAACTTCACTTCATCCAGCAACTGCAAGGCGTCCTTGCGGTGCTTGGCGTAATCGCTGACCGGTAGTGCGTCAGACTTGAAACTGCCCCAGGACTTGACCATGGAGGAAGGCTCGACTCCGGCCTTGACCGGATATTCGGCGTTCACATCCGCATACATGTGCTGGGCGGTGTCACCAGCCAGAAACTCCATCAGCTTCTGGGCCTCGGCCTTGTTCTTGGCATACTTGGTCATGGCCACGCCGCTCACGTTGACGTGGGCACCGCGGTCAGCCTGGTTCGGGAAGTTGATATAGACCGCATCCGCCCAGGACTTCTGCGCAGGATCTTTCAACATGGCGCCCAGATAGTAGCTGTTGCCGAGTGACACGTCACAGATACCATCCTTGATCGCCTTGACCTGATCCCGGTCGTTGCCCTGCGGCTTGCGCGCCAGGTTGGCCTTGACCCCTTCCAGCCAGGTTTTGGTCTCGGCCATGCCGTGATGGGCAATCATGGAGGAGACCAGCGCCACATTGTACTCATGCTTGCCGCTGCGGGTGCAGACTTTTCCTTTGAATTCAGGCTTGGCCAGATCTTCGTAGCTGATGGTATCGAGCTTGCCGAGGCGATCCTTGCTGGAGTAGATGGCGCGAACCCGGGTGGTCAGGGCGAACCAGCGATTCTCCGGATCACGATAAATAGCGGGGATGTTCTCCTGCAGGATCTTGCTATCCACCGGCTGTACCAGCCCCTTGTCCACCAGATCGGTCAGACGGCTGATATCAACGGTCAGCATCAGGTCGGCCGGAGAGAGTTTGCCTTCCCGCTCCAGACGCTCGTTCAATCCCTCTTTGGCGAACACCACGTTCACCTTGATGCCAGATTCCTTCTCGAACTGCTGGATGATGGGCTTGATCAGCTCATCCTGCCGGTTGGAGTAGACATTCACTTCCCCAGCCGCCAATGCCGACTGAGCTGCCAACGCAGAGAAAGCCAGTGCCAACATCTTCATTTTCATCATCCATTCCTTGATTAGCTATACAGAGTGATAACGATTTCCGTTTGCATTCTGCATACATCTTATAAGCGGATCAAGAAAGCTCGCTGTCGCCACATCACATATTTAATCGCCCATAAATGAAAAGGGCCGGATGGAATCCCATTCGGCCTCTTCTGAGCAAAACGTTATGTTGATCAGGCTTCAATAAGCGCTCACTCCATCGGGATTCCCCGAGATCGGGAGGTCAACAGATCTGTACGTCACTGATGCGGTTCATCACAGCGCCTCGTCGTCACTCTCGCCGGTGCGGATGCGCACCGCTTGCAGCAAGTCGTAGACAAAAATCTTGCCGTCGCCGATCTTGCCGGTATAGGCCGCCTTGCAGATCGCCTCGATCACCCCTTCCACGTTATCATCGGCGGTAGCAATCTCCAGCTTCACCTTGGGCAGGAAGTCGACCTGATACTCGGCTCCCCGGTATAATTCGGTGTGTCCCTTCTGGCGGCCAAATCCCTTGACCTCGGACACGGTCAGCCCTTCCACCCCCAGGTTGGCAATAGCCTCGCGGACATCGTCCAACTTGAACGGTTTGATAATCGCACTAATCAGCTTCATCTGGTTGCTCCCAATCCATGGTGTGTCATGAATCGGGTTTCAATTCTTATGCCAAGTATTTTTATTGTTTTATTTCATATAGATAGAGTTTAATGTTGGCGCCATTCGCCAGGCACATCCCTATAACTGGCCAGCACGCCCCATAATGAGGCACCATGCTGCAGCGGCCAGCGGGTATGCACCAAACAAGAGCAAAACAGCATGTTAGTTATCTCCAACAGCGTCACGATTCCCTGGCATGAGCTGCAATTTCAAACCATGCGGGCACAGGGCAACGGTGGACAGCACGTCAACAAGACCGACTCCGCCGTCTGGTTGCGCTTCGATTACCGCAACTCTCCCAGCCTGACGCCCCTCTACAAGGAGGGTCTCGACAAGCTGAGCGACAGCCGGGTACACGATGGCTTTATCCTGATCCGGGTCGAGAGCCATCGCAGCCAGGACATGAACCGCAAGGAGGCGATGAGCCGTCTGGTGGAGTTGCTGAAAAAAGCAGCCTGGCGCCCCAAGGCCCGCCATGCCACCAAGCCGACCCGCAGCTCCCAACGCAAACGGGTCGATGCCAAAAAGCGCAAGGGGGATATCAAATCCGCCCGCGGCAAGCCAGTTCTGGACTGAGCCAACCCCCAGCCCCCAAAGGATGTCAGCCGATGAGATACAGTTTTTGCGACAGCGCCCGCGGCCCGCTGCTGGTCGCCATCGATCGGGATGGCCTGCGCCACGTGGAGTTCATGCACGGGGAACGCCCCGTCATGCCGCAAACTGACTGGCAACGGGATGACAAGGCGCTGGCGCCCTATCTTGCCCAGTTCAACGCCTATTTCGCCGGAAAGTTGCAGCAGTTCGATCTGCCCATGGCAGCGAAGGGCACCCCGTTCCAGCAAACGGTGTGGAACGCTTTGTGCGATATCCCCTATGGCGAGACCGTGAGCTATCTCGAGATTGCCCAGGCGATAGGCAATCCCAAGGCAGTGCGGGCGGTGGGCGCTGCCAATGGCCGCAATCCGCTGAGCATCATCGTGCCCTGCCATCGAGTGATCGGACGCAGCGGCGAGCTGACCGGCTATGCTGGCGGCATTCCCATCAAGCGCTGGTTGCTGGCACTGGAACAGGTTGGCACAGCATTCGAGCTGGCCCCATGAGACGATGAGCGCCCCCGGAGAGGAACGGGACAATATCGCGACCAGAATGAAAAGGCTTTCAGTCAGTGACCACGTTTTGCTGACAAGATGAACAGAAAATGAAGAATCGCCTCAGAACTACTTCAGATTGAGCTTGGCATGATGGCTCCATACTTGAATGGCACGGCTCATTCGCTGATTCAAGTAGCACCCATGTGACGCTTCCAATCTGTCTTTTTCCCCGCGCCTCCTCTGAGGCGCTTTTTTTGTGCCGACACAACAGGCCACCACCCAAGCTGAATGGCCTGAACGCCACAAAATCTGCACCAGCCCAAAAACCAAGAGGCGAAGGATCATCCTTCGCCTCTGAGTAACAGCTGGCTACTCGCTCTGGGGCAGGAACTGCAGTTCCGGCGCCGAGGAGGTCAGCACATCGGCGCAATAATCCCAGGTCGAGATGCGATAGTGCTGCAGATCTTCATCCAGATGCAGACCGTCCGACTCCTGATGGAACCAGCTGGCAAAACGGGATGGGGTGATGAGCTGGATCTGCTCTTCGAGAGCGTGGCTATCCTTCCCCTCGGCCAGATCGCAATCTTCGATAACCCGCAGGGCGTAGATATGGCGAAAATAGACCCGGCAGAGGATTTGCGGGGGTAGATCGATGCTGCGTGCCCGCCCCAGCATGATGGTCAGAGAGTCGCTCCAGAGATCCTGATGCAGCTCGGCCACAACCAGACCGGGCGGTAGCTGGCGGGACGGAGCCCAAGGGACGGCAACCT
The DNA here is from genome assembly GCF_027705905.1 of Aeromonas sp. Y293-4. Lineage (NCBI taxonomy): Bacteria > Pseudomonadati > Pseudomonadota > Gammaproteobacteria > Aeromonadales > Aeromonadaceae > Aeromonas > Aeromonas sp. Y293-4. Next base: position 128,827 of record NZ_JAPDCI010000008.1, read on the forward strand.
GCCGAATGGCATTTTTCTGTTCCATATTCACCTCACGACGACTCGCTCCCTGTCTTGAGTCTATCTGAACCACATAGTCCCGGCGAAGGCAATCGATGGACACTAAAAACGGCAATAAAAAAGCCGACGTATCAAACGTCGGCGAATAAAAAGTGCTTACAACAGAGGATTCACTTATTCAGACCCGCGGGTCGAAAGATTGGTTCCCTCTTTTTGTAATTAATTTTCGGCGCGTTTAAACATCAGGGTATTGGCGTCCGACTCTTCCGGCACAAAGTAGTAGCCCTCGGCGTTGAAACCGGTCAGCTGCTCCACCTCGGTCAGACGGTGCTTGATGATGTGGCGAGCCATCATGCCGCGCGCCTTCTTGGCGTAGAAGCTGATGATCTTGAACTGGCCGTTCTTCTCATCCTTGAACACCGGTGTGACAATCCGCCCTTTCAGGCTCTTGGGGCGTACCGACTTGAAATACTCGTCGGAGGCCAGATTGATCAACACTTCATCCCCCTGCGCTGCCAGCGCGTCGTTGAGATGGTGAGTGATCACCTCCCCCCAGAACTGGTAGAGATCCTTGCCGCGATCATTGTCGAGCTTGGTCCCCATCTCCAGCCGGTAGGGCATCATCAGGTCGAGGGGACGCAACACGCCATAGAGGCCTGAAAGCATCCGCAAGTGTACCTGAGCGAAGTCAAAATCGGCCTCGCTGAAATCCTCTACCGCCAAACCGGTGTAGACATCCCCCTTGAAGGCCAGCAGCGCCTGACGGGCATTGGCGGGGGTGAAATCTGGCTGCCACTCGGCAAACCGAGCGGCATTGAGACCGGCCAGCTTGTCGCTGATCTTCATCAGAGTGGCGATCTGGTCAGGGCTCAGTTGGCGGGCACGACTAATCAGTTCGGCAGAGTGATCCAGCAGCTCGGGTTGGGTGAAACGGGGTGTCACCAGCGGTGACTCGTAATCCAGCGTCTTGGCCGGGGAAACCACAATCAGCATAACGTTCCTTTATGGCGAGGGGCCGAACGGCAGAGCGGCCCCATGATTCATTCATCCAGCGTCACATTGTCCAGCGTACCGGTGCCGAGCCGTTCGCGACCGGAGAGCTTGATCAGCAGTCGCAGGTCGTTGGCCGAGTCGGCGTGGGCGAGGGCCTCACTGTAGCCAATCTGGCCGGCGCAGAACAGGCTGAAAAGCGCCTGATCGAAGGTCTGCATACCCAGCTCGGTGGATTTGGTCATCACCTCCTTGAGGCGATGCATCTCTCCCTTGCGGATAATGTCGGTGATGAGCGGGGTATTGAGCAGGATCTCGAACGCAGCGCAGCGCCGCTTGCCATCCATACTCGGCACCAGCTGCTGGGCGACGATAGCCTTGAGGTTGAAAGAGAGATCGAACAGGAACTGGCGGTGTTTGTCTTGCGGCACCAGATGGAGGATACGATCCAACGCCTGGTTGGCATTGTTGGCATGCAAAGTGGCGAGACAAAGGTGTCCCGTCTCGGCGAACTGCAGGGCAAACTCCATGGTCTCCTGACTGCGGATCTCGCCGATCAGGATCACGTCCGGTGCCTGACGCAGCGAGCTTTTTAGCGCCACATCGAATGACTCGGTGTCGATCCCCACCTCTCGCTGGGTCACCAGACTGCGACCATGCTGATGGACGAACTCCACCGGATCTTCCACCGTCAGAATGTGACCATCGGCATGCTGGTTGCGATAGCCGATCATCGCCGCCTGAGTAGTCGATTTGCCCGCCCCGGTGGCGCCGACAAACAGCACCAGCCCCCGCTTGGCCATCGCCACCTCTTGCAGGATCTTGGGTAGCTGCAGATCTTCAAAGGTGGGAATGCGGGTCTCGATACGCCGCACCACCATGCCGGGCAGCTCCTGCTGCCAGAAGGCACTGACCCGAAAACGGCCAAGCGCTTCGCGATAGATCGCGTAGTTGGCCTCCTTGGTGCGGATATAGCGCTCGAAGTGATCGCTGCTGAGGGTATCCCTGACCAGCGTCAGTGCCCCCTTCTTGTCGAGCGCCTCCCCCCCCAGCGACACAAGATGGCCATTCACCTTGAGGGTGGGCGGCGAGCCCACCGTCACAAACAGATCCGATCCCTTTCGCTCGACCAGCTCGCTCAGCAGATCATCCAGATTCATCATCTATCCCTCCCTGGGTGCGAGTCTCTTAAATGCTGTTGGGATCGACGGCCTTGGCCTTGGCATCGAGGGATGCCACCACGCCACGACTCACCAGCTGCTTGAGGCTCTGATCCATGGTCTGCATGCCGTGGGTCATCCCGGTCTGGATCACCGAGTAGAGCTGGGCAATCTTGTCCTCCCGAATGAGGTTACGCACCGCCGGAATGCCCATCATGATCTCGTGAGCCGCCACCCGACCGCCACCGATACGCTTGAGCAGGGTCTGGGAGATAACCGCCCGCAGGGATTCGGAGAGCATGGAGCGCACCATGTCCTTCTCCGCACCTGGGAAGACGTCGATGATACGGTCGATGGTCTTGGCCGCCGACGAGGTGTGCAGGGTGCCAAACACCAGATGGCCAGTTTCGGCGGCGGTCATGGCCAAACGAATGCTCTCAAGGTCGCGCATCTCGCCCACCAGAATGATGTCCGGGTCTTCCCGCAGTGCCGAGCGTAGGGCGTTGCTGAAGCTCTTGGTATCACGGTGCACTTCCCGCTGGTTCACCAGACAGCGCTTGTTCTCGTGGACGAATTCGATGGGGTCTTCGATGGTGAGAATGTGGTGATGGAAGTTCTCGTTGATGTAGTTGACCATGGCCGCCAGGGTGGTCGACTTACCGGAACCGGTCGGGCCGGTCACCAGTACCAGACCCCGCGGGAACTCGGCGATCTTGCGGAAGATCTCCGGCGCATCGAGATCCTCGAGGCTCAGCACCGTGCTGGGGATGGTACGAAATACCGCGCCCGAACCGCGCGCCTGCTGGAAGGCGTTGACCCGGAAACGGGCCAGATTGGGCACCTCGAACGAGAAGTCGACCTCGAAGTTCTCCTCCAGCTCCTTGCGCTGATGGTCGTTCATGATGTCGTAAATGAGGGCATGCACTTCCCGATGTTCCAGGGCGGGCAAATTGATCTTGCGAACCTCACCATCAACCCTGATCATCGGGGGAACCCCGGCCGAGAGGTGTAGATCCGAGGCTTTATGCTTTACACTGAAAGCCAATAACTCTGTGATATCCATAGACTTGTCATTCTCCCATCACAAGATCACTAACGAAATATGAACCAGATTGCCCAGCACCTGTTTCAGGTAAAGGAACGTATTGCCCAGGCCGCCGAACGGGCGAGCCGCAACCTGCAGCAGATCCGCCTGCTGGCCGTGAGCAAGACCAAGCCGGTCGAGGCCATCATGGCCGCCCATGCCGCAGGTCAGCGCTGCTTTGGCGAATCCTACGCTCAGGAAGCAGCGGCCAAGATCGATACCTTGCGCCAGCAGCCGGAATATAGCGACATAGAGTGGCACTTTATCGGCCCTTTGCAATCGAACAAATCCAAACTGGTCGCCGAACGGTTTGACTGGGTGCAGAGCGTGGATCGGGACAAGCTGATCGACCGCCTCAACAACCAGCGCCCAACTACAATGGCACCGCTAAATGTTTGTCTGCAAATCAATATTAGCGGAGAGAGCAGCAAATCCGGAACGTCGGAACAAGAGATTTTCCGCCTTGCCGAGCTGGTCTCTCAAAGTGAGCGACTGGTGCTGCGGGGGCTGATGGCCATTCCCGAGCACACCAGCGACGAGGGCGTACTGGCCGCCCAAATGACCCGTATGCAGACTCTGTTCACCGAGCTTGCGCGACAATACCCCACGGTGGATACCCTCTCGATGGGCATGACCGAGGATCTTGAACTGGCGATAGCCCACGGCAGCACCATGGTGCGGGTCGGCACCGCCATCTTCGGCGCCCGTGACTACTCATAGGCAAGGCCAGCGGATAACCCATACGTCCGCCTCTTGCCCGACTTCATCAACAGGAGCGTTTGATGGAACACCGAATTCTGGCGTCAGGTGGTGCAGGCAGCGCCAACCTCGCCGCGACCCCATATGCTACAGGAGCATCTGATGCAGCATAGAACGCTGGCCTTTATCGGCGCGGGCAACATGAGCCGCAGCATCATCGCCGGACTGGTCAAGTCGGGTTATCCCGCCGGGCAGATCACTGCTGCCAACCCCAGTCTGCCCAAGCTGGAAGCGCTGGCGAGCGAACATGGCATTCGCATCACCCAGAGTAATGCCGAGGCGGCCCGAGACGCCGAAGTGATCGTGCTGGCAGTCAAGCCACAGCTGATGGCCGGCATGCTGGCAGCACTGGTTGAAGAGCTGGGATCCCTTGAGGGCAAGCTGCTCATCTCCATCGCGGCCGGTATCAAGGTGGCGCGCCTTGGCGAGATGGCCGGTGGCCACGACCGCATCATCCGCACCATGCCCAATACCCCTGCCCTGCTGGGTCTGGGCATGACCGGCCTCTATGCGCCCGAGCATATTGCCGCCGCGGATCGCGAGTTTGCCGAGCAGATGATGCAGGCGGTCGGCAAGACCCTCTGGGTGGAGCAGGAGTCCGGCATCAACGGCATCATCGCCGCAGCGGGCAGTGCCCCGGCCTACTTCTTCCTCTTTATGCAGGCCATCGCCGAAGAGGCGGAGGCACTGGGCTTCTCGCCCGAACAGGCACGCCTGCTGGTGCAGCAGACCGCGCAGGGCGCAGCCGCCATGGTGGAGCAAAATCCCGAGCTGTCGCTGCAGACCCTGCGTGAGCAGGTGACCAGCAAGGGTGGAACCACAGCCGAAGCCATCAAGACATTCCAGCAGCAGGGGCTGATGCCGCTGACTGCGCAAGCCATGCAGGCGGCCGTCGCTCGTGCCACCGAAATGGAAACCCTCTTCTAACAGGAGCCCAGATGAACACTGCTTACTTTCTGATTAACACCGTTTTCGATCTCTACCTGATGGTGATCCTGCTGCGCGTCTGGCTGCAGTGGGCCCGCGCCGACTTCTACAACCCGATGAGCCAGATGGTGGTCAAGCTGACCAATCCGCTGGTGATCCCGCTGCGCCGTGTCATCCCGGGCTTTGGCGGCATCGATCTCGCCTCCGTGGTGCTGGCGCTGGCTGTCGCCTTCCTCAAGCTGGCCCTGCTCAAGAGCATGAACGTACTGCTGGCGGACTGGCTCAGCATCAGCCTGTTTGCCGCGCTGACCGTGCTGAAGAAAGCGGGCTCGATGATCTTCTGGGTACTGCTGATCCGCGCCATCCTGAGCTGGGTCAGCCAGGGCCGCAACCCCATCGAATACGTGATGCATCAGCTGACCGAGCCGTTCCTCGCCCCTATCCGCCGCGTACTGCCGGCACTGGGCGGACTTGATCTCTCGGTGCTGGTCGCCTTTATCGGCCTGCAAGCCATCAACTACCTGCTGGGTGACCTGTTCGGCCAGCTGTGGTGGATGATTTGATGCCAGCCGTCCTGCAACAAGGGGATGAACTGGTACTGCATCTGGTGATCCAGCCCAAGGCGAGTCGGGATCAGATCATCGGATTGCATGGTGAAGAGCTGAAAGTGGCCATCACGGCGCCGCCCGTCGATGGCCAGGCCAACAGCCATCTGATCAAGTTTCTGGCCAAGCAGTTCAAGGTGGCCAAGGGACAAATCACCATAGTGCGGGGCGAGCTGGGGCGACACAAAACCGTCGCCATCGATAGCCCCAAACAGTTGCCGCAAGAAGTGAGTGCGCTGCTGAATGACACGCAAGGCTGAATGAATCGGCCTGCGCCAACCGTAGATATGAGAGGGATGACAGATGAAAACAGCCTGGATGAGTGGCCTGCTGGCACTGCTGATGACCCTGCCGCTCAAGGCAGAACAGATGAAGGAACTGGGCCCCTGGCTGGTGCACTACAACGCCTTCAACTCCAGCTTCCTCACACCAGAGGTCGCCAAGGCGTATGGACTGGAGCGCAGCCGCTACAACGCCATCATCAATATCGCGGTACAGGACAAGCAGAAAGTGGCGCAAGCCGTGGGGATCACCGGTGAGGCCAAGAACCTGACCGGTACCATCCGCACCCTGAACTTTCAGGAGGTAAAAGAGGGCGATGCCATCTACTATCTGGCGACCCTCCCCTACCGCAACGAAGATACCTATCAGTTCACCCTGAAGATCATGGGCGGTGGGCAGCAACAGAACCTCAGCTTCCAGCAGACCTTCTACGTCGACTGAGTAGCAACAAGAAGCCCCGACCAAGGTCAGGGCTTCATTTTATCCATATGACAAGGGCGCCATCAGGGCGCCCTTGTTACATCTATTCCGTACAGCTGCTATTACAGGGCAAGGAACAGACCGGCCAGACAGGCGCTCATCAGGTTCGCCAGCACGCCGGAGAGAATGGCGCGCATGCCGTAACGGGCGATGAAGGATTTGCGCTCCGGCACCATGGAACCCAGACCGCCGATCAGGATCGCCATGGAGGAGATGTTGGCAAACCCGCACAGGGCGAAGGTCACGATGGCCTTGCTCGACTCGCTCAGGGTCTGATCCTGCACCAGACCGATGAAGGCGACGAACTCGTTGACCACGATCTTGGTACCGATCAGGGCGCCAGCGGCTTGCGCCTGATCCCAGGGCACACCGATCAGCCAGGAGACGGGGGCAAACAGCCAGCCCAGAATGATCTGGAAGCTCAGATCCAGCCCCACCAGACCACCAGCCCAGCCGAGCAGTCCATTGAGCATGGCGATCACGCCAACGAAGGCCAGCAGGGTGGCACCGACCGCCACCGCGATATTGAGGCCAGACATGGCGCCATCGGCCGCCGCCTCAATCACGTTGGTGGCGCGGGGGATCTCCACATCCTGATGGTGATCGACCTCTTCAGCTCCCGGCGGCACCAGGATCTTGGCCATCGCCAGACCGGCAGGGGCTGACATGAAGGCGGCAGCGATCAGGTATTTCAGCTCAACCCCGAGGCTGGCATAGCCCACCAGGGTGCCACCGGCGACGGAGGCGAGACCACAGCTCATCACAGCGAAGAACTGGGAGTCGGACATCTTGGAGAGGTAGGGTTTGACCACCAGCGGCGCTTCCACCATGCCGACGAAGATGTTGGCGGTCGCGGAGAGGCTCTCGGCGCGGCCGGTGCCCAGCAATTTCTGCAAGCCACCACCCAGCAGGGCGATCACCCGCGGCATGATGCCGATATGGTAGAGGATGGCGATCACCGCGGAGAAGAAGATGATGACCGGCAACACGTTGAAGGCAAAGATGAAGCCCAGCTTGAACTTGGCCAGATCACCGAACAGGAAGGCGATCCCTTCCTGACCATAACCAATCACGCTGCTTACGCTCTCGCTGACCCCGTTCAGCACATGCTGACCGGCAGGCAGCCAGAGCACCAGACCGGCAAACATGATTTGCAGGCAGAGGGCAAGGCCAACTGTTCGCAATGGGATACGACGACGATTATCAGAGCAAATGACGGCAAGCGCCAGGATACTCAGGATGCCGAGCAAGGCAATCATAGGGACTCCATCAGGTGGGGCAAAAGATGGGCGCGGATTCTGCGCCTCTCCCCACGTCACTGCAAGTCCGCTTGGTTACAACCCTGTTAGAAAAAACGTTTGCACGATATCGGTTGCGCCAACTGGCTGATTTGGTTCGATTTTAGTATCAGGAGAAATCGAGAGTTCTTATATGGAAACAATCATTCCTCACCGCCGGACAATTTACCCCCGAGCCAGGGGGCCAGTCGCTGCTCCCAATAGGGGTCGGGGCCAAAGCGGGCCTTGAGGAAATCGATGAAGAGACGGATCTTGGGATCCAGATGTTCGCGCCGGGCATAAACGGCGTGTACCGCCATCTGCTGGTTCGGTCGCCACCCTGGCAGCACAGGGATGAGCTTGCCGCTCTGTAACTCCTTGTCCAGCAAGTAGTTGGCAATATAGGCGATACCGAGCCCGGCCAGTGCCGCATCCCGCACTGCCTCCGCCATATCCACCCGATAGTTGCCCGCCACCTGCACCGTCTGGCGCTCCTTGCCCTGGCGAAACGACCACTGGTGATAGCGCCGCTCCCGACTCTGGTAAGTGATGCAGTTGTGCTGGGCCAGATCCTTGGGATGAAGCGGCGTGCCGTGGCTCAGCAGGTAATCCGGCGAAGCCGCCACCACGAAGCCGATGTCGGCCAGCCGCTGTCCCACCAGCCCTTCCGGCTTGTCCTCATAGGTGGTGAGCCAGAGATCCAGCCCCTCATCCACCAGATTGGTTCTGTGGTCGAACAGCGAGACTTCCAGCTCGAGCTCGGGATAGCGATCCTGAAACGCCTTGAGATGGGGAATGACGTGCAGACGGCCAAAAGATTGGCCCACCCCGAGATGGAGCACGCCGCTCACCTTGCCACGCCGCTCGGCGATCATGGAGTCCGCCTCCTGCGCCACCGCCACCAGCGCATGACAGTGACGGGCGTACTCCTGACCCAGCTCGGTCAGGACGAAGCGGCGGGTGGTGCGCTGGACCAGCTGGGCGCCAAGGGTGGTCTCCAGCAGCGCCAGCTGCTTGCTGATATGGGATTTGGAAACCCCGAGACGACGGGCGGCGGCAGAGATCCCCTGCTCGCGCACCAGCGCATCGAAGATCACCATTTGAGGAAGACGTTGCAGCACAAGATAACCGGATTGAGTGGCGGGAGCCCATTATTCCAGAGCCGCCCGCCAAGGGGTAGGGTCAGAACCCCAGCGCCCGGGTGATCTGCAGTTTGAGGGGATCGTCAGCCGGATTCTGATTGGCACCGTAGCTGGCGATCAGCTTGCCATCGCGCCCCACCAGATACTTGTGGAAGTTCCAGTTCGGCTCATCCCCGTCAGCGGCTGCAGCCAGCCCCTTGAACAGCGGTACCGCATCGGAACCCCGCACCGCCACCCGATTGAACATGGGGAAGGTGACGCCATAGTCGCGGCGACACACCTCGGCGGTCTTGGTCTCGTTGCCCGCCTCCTGCCAGAAATCGTTGGAGGGGAAACCCAGAATAATCAGCCCTTTATCCTTGTAGCTCTGGTAGAGCTTCTCCAGATCGCGAAACTGGCCGCTGTAGCCGCAGTAGGAGGCGGTATTGACCACCAGCACCACCTTGCCCTCGGTCAGCTGACAGAGGTTGTGGCGCTGGGCATTGTTGAGTTCCCGCATCTCCACATTGAAATAATCGGGGCACGCCGCAGAGGCCGCGACAGCCCCCAATAACAGCAACAGAGTGAACCATTTCATCGCCAAGACTCCTTTTGTTTTGTCCATCATACGCGGTTACCAGAGCCGCAGTTCACTCTCAATGCAATGGAATGCCGGTCAGCCAGCCGTGGCCCCAGAATACCAGCAGCGCAGTGGCAGCCAGGCCTGCCCCGACGCTGATGCCAGTGCCCGTCCAGTTAGCCGCCGGGCGGGGATATTGCTGCCAGTCCCGCACCGAAATCCAGATGATGCTCACCAGCGCCCACAGCCCGATGCCGCCAAACAGCACCAGAGATCTCGCTTCGCTGTTGACCAGCAGATGGGCCACCGCCCAGAGCAGGGTACCGAGCAGTTGGGGATGCACCAGCCAGCGGCGCAGATGGTTGGGCCCCTGGCCGGAGAAGAAGAGGATCAGCGCAAAGGGCATCATCACCGTCATGGTCATCGGCCCCCACTCCGGCAGGAAGTAGAGCGGCAGCGAGCTGGCCGAGCGCCAACCGGCGATGATGCAGGCGATGGCGACAAACACCAGCAGGGAGAAGAGTCCTTTGTAGCGATTATCCCCCAGCCGCTCGCGCAGTCGTGCCCGATGGGCCACCGCAAAACAGGGGTAGAGATGGATCAGGGTAAACAGCGCAACCCCCAGGGTCAGCAGGAACATGCGTCTCTCCTTGTACTTGGTACGACCACTATGCCGTAAAGGGAGATTTGCGCCTATCAAAACCGCGCTTACCCATGGAGTCAAAAGTGTGGCAAGACAAAGGAGCAGAAAGAAAAGAGCCGATCACGATGGATCGGCAAATAAGTGCCAGGGCAGTCAGACATCTCGCGGGATGGGAGATGCCCCAAACGGGGATATAGAGTGGCCGATGGCGCCCATCGGCCGAACCGGATCAGCCCTTGAGCTGATAGAGCGCCGCTACGTTGCGTGCAGTGAGTTGAATATTGGTGCTGGCGGTCTCCAGCGCTTCCGGCAGAGACATGGCACGGTTGACCACGGCGAACACCGCATCCAGCCCGTGCTCGTGCACCACGCCGCAATCATCGGTCAGACAGCCGGAGATACCGATCACCGGCTTGCCGAACTGCTTGGCACAGCGTGCGACACCGATTGGCGTCTTGCCATGGATGGTCTGGCTGTCGATGCGACCTTCACCAGTAATGACCAGATCCGCATCGGCCACTTCATCGGCCAGTTTTAGAGCTTCGATGACGATCTGGATGCCGGGCTTGAGCTCGGCACCAAGCAGGCCGACCAGCGCGGCCCCCATGCCACCGGCGGCACCCGCCCCCGGAATATCCTTCACCTGCTTGCCAAGGGCCTGCTCAATGCAGTCGGCATAACGGGAGAGGTTGGCATCGAGTTGCGCCACCATCTCTGGAGTCGCCCCCTTCTGCGGGCCAAACACGGCGGAGGCGCCTTTCGGGCCGCAGAGCGGGTTGTTCACATCACACGCCACCTCGATAACCAGCTCGCTCAGACGCGGATCCAGACCGCTCAGATCGATGGTCGCGAGCTCACTGAGACCTGCGCCCCCCAGAGCAATAGGCGCACCATCCGCTTTGAGCAGCTTGCCGCCTAGCGCCTGGATCATGCCGGCACCGCCGTCATTGGTGGCGCTGCCGCCGATACCGAGAATAAGGTGCTTCACCCCCATCTCCAGCGCGGCCAGGATCAGCTCGCCGGTGCCGAAGCTGGAGGTGAGCAGCGGATTGCGCTGCTCGGGCGCCACCAGATGGATACCGGAGGCGGCAGCCATCTCGATAACGGCGCGCTGGCCATCACCCAGCAGGCCGACAAAACCCTGTACCTTGTTACCTAGGGGTGCGGTCACTTCGACCGGCAGGATGCGGCCACCGGTGGCATCCACCAGCGATTGCACCGTGCCTTCACCGCCATCGGCCATCGGCAATTTGACATAGGTGGCGTTCGGCAGCACCTGCTTGAAACCGGCCTCGATGGCATCAGCCACCGCCATGGCGCTCAGACTCTCCTTGAATGAATCGGGGGCAATAACAATTTTCATATCAATTCCTTAGGCGAGGCCAAACACGCCAAACATCAGGGTGGAGACAGTGGCAATGGTCAGACCGACTGCAGTTTCGTAAGGGATAAGTTTCAGGCGCTCACCTACCCCCATGTGGACGCTGCCACCGGTGGCATGGAAAAAAGAGCCGTGGGGCATGTGGTCAAACACAGTGGCACCGGCATGGATCATCGCCGCTCCGGCCAGACTGCTGATCCCCAGTTCAATCAGGGTGGAGCTGAATACGTTGGAGGCCACCACGGTACCGGCGGTAGTCGAGGCGGTTGCCAGCGACATCAGGGCACCGGAGATGGGCGCCAGCAGGTAGGAGGGCAGACCGGAGGCGGTCAGGCCGCTGATCAGCACATCTTTCAGGCCGGAGTTGGCGATGATGCCCGCCAGGGTACCGGTACCCAGCAGCATGATGGCGACCGGTGCCATGCGGGCGAGGCCGGAGACCGCAAACTGGTTCACCTTGCTGAATTTACCCATCATCAGGGCACCAACCAGACCACCGAGGGGCAGTGCAATCAGCGGATCCACCACGATACCGGCGACCGGCCGCAGGGCCAGCAGCAGGATGGCGACCAGCGGCGCGCTGATGGCGGCGGCAAAGCCCGGCAACTTGGCACCGGCAAAGCTCACCACTTCATCAGCAGCAACCTTGCTGCCCTTATTGTTCAGCCGCTTGGCCAGCCAGTAGGCCATCACCAGACCAAACAGACCCGGAATGATGCCCGCCGCCATCACCGAAGTGAGGGGCAGATGGAAGGCGTCAGCCGCGGCAATGGCGTTGGGATTGGGGGACATCACGTTGCCCGCCTTGCCGCCGCCGATCATCGCCAGCAGGATGGCCGCCTTGGAGAGGTCGGCACGGCGGGCGATGGCCAGCGCGATGGGGGCGACCGTGATAACGGCCACATCCACGAATACGCCGACTGCAGTCAGGATCAGAGTCGCCAGCGCCAGTGCCAGCAGGGCGCGGGTTTCACCAAGTTTCTTGACGATGGTCTCGGCGATGGTAGTGGCCGCACCCGATTCGATCAGTACGCCCGCCAGTACACCGGCCGCCAGGATCCGCATCACCGCCGTGGTGATCCCCTGGGCCCCGCCGATCATCAGGGCGACGGTCTGGGTCAGATCGGCACCGCCAATCAGACCACCGGCCAAAGCCCCCACGATCATGCCGTAAGCGGGCGGCACCTTCTTCAAAATGAGGATGATGGCGATGGAGAGCGCTGCGATGGCGCCAAGGGCTGTAACCGGGATCATGACGGACACCTTCAATGGGAGTGAATGGCCGCCATTATGGAGATCTGCAATCAGAATGCTTTGGCTTAAAAACCAAAAATTGCGTCATTTAAAAGTGGTTTTTTGTCCAACTTCACAATCACAAGTCGAGATTAAGGCCGAGATAGAGCAAAAATTTGTCGTCTAACTTGTTGAAATTCAACCCGGTTATCTGCTCTATCCGCCCCAGCCGATAGCGCAGGGTATTGGGGTGAATGAACAGCGCTTCTGCACAGCGATGCAGATCACAATCCTGCAAGAAATAGTGGCGCAGGGTCTTCTGCAGCACCCCCTTGCCATCTTCCCGGGCCAGTTTCTGCAGCGGTGTGCGCAGCTGATCCGCCTGCCAGGAGTCCGCCAGACTGCCCAGCAGCACTGGCAAACGGTAGTCCTCAAAGAAGTAGACCTGTTTGCGCGGCGCCTGCCGCAGGCCACGGCGCAGGGTATCTCGCGCCGTCTGATAAGAGCGCGCCAGCCCGTCGATCCCGGCGAAGTAATCGCCCACCGCGATATGCACCTTGAAGTGGGGAATGCGAGCCAGCAACTGCTTGATCCGGCTGCGCTCCTGCGCCGATTGCCAGACGCCATCACTCAATTGCGCAGGTTTGAGCACCACTATCTCGTCGAGCCCGTTGATGGCGACCAGATTGTCCCGCTCCGGGTTCTCCAGCTGATGAACCAGCTCTCGCAGACGAGCCGGATCCGCCTCCTCCAGGGCCAGCACGGCCACCACCCGAGGCTGGGCCAAATCCAGTCCGAGAAAGCGGGCCGCCTGCTGCAATTGATCGACTCGCCCCTCGCCCCGAATGAGCTGCAACACCAGCTCCTCTTTGTGGCGCTTGTCCCATTGCAACTGCTCGGTGAGCGCCGCCTGCTCCAGGATCAGTTCGGCGGTCATTCGCACTAGCTCGGCGTAAGCACGCACTTCCTCCGGATCGCCAGAGATGCCGATCACCCCGATCAGCTCCCCCTGATAGGAGATGGGTAAATTGATGCCGGGTCGCACCCCTTTGAGCTGCAAGGCAGTCGCTTCGCTGATCTCCACCACCCGGTTCTCGGTCAATGCCAGCACGGCCCCTTCGTGGCGCTGATGGATCCGCGCCGGATTGCCGGACGCAATGATGAGGCCATGTTCGTCCATCACGTTGACCGAGAACGACAGGATCTTCATCGCCCGTGCGACGATCTGGCGGGCAAGGTTATCGTTTAGCTGCATAACATCTCCGGGCAAGGAACTGATCTGAGAGCGCCACTACGGGCCGATTCAGGGCACATGGGCGCAAAGATGCCACATCATCAAGACAAGCGAGAGGGGGATCGCTAGAATAGGCCACTTTACCCGATGTGTGCCCCGCCATGGAGCAGGAATTGCGTGCTTGCACCCGCCTGCCCGTGATGGCCCATCCCTCCGATCTGGACTGTGCTATGGATTATGAATTTCGCCGCGACCCGTTTGGTGGCTATCGCGCCCGGTTCTCCATGGGCCATGAAGCCATCGGTCAGTGGCTGATCGACGAAGTTGGCAAAGATGAAGAGAAGCTCGACGAGCTCTTCTCCATCATTGATCAGCTCTCCAACCGCACCCGAGTCGAATACCGGCTCAACGGCGGTGACTACTCCCTGCTGCTGACCCATGAAGAGGCGGAGGTGAAAGCCAACGCCCTCAATATCGAGCTGGGTGAGGATCTTGACGATCTCGCCTACTACGATGATGAACAGCTGGCCATGTGCGGGCTGGAAGATTTTGCCCAGGTGCTCACCTCCTGGCGCGCCTTTATCCGTAACGAGGATATGGGCTGATTGACCCAATGTCGGGCAAATGTGCCCTTTTGCCTAACTCAACAGGATTGACTATGTCTATTTACGATTTTGATGACGAACTGCCGGAAGACGAAGAACAGGAATCCACCAAGAAAGCGGCTGCACCTGCCAAGAAGAAAGGCAAGCAAGTGATGAACACTCAGGTCAACCTGAGCCCGCGCGATGCCAGCCGTCTGAACGGCATGCACGTTGAAGCGATCGCCACGCTGGACGACGTCAGCCTGCCGAAGAACGTCATCTTCAAGGCTGGCCTGATCGCCCTGGGCGAACTGGAAGCCAGCAAGCGCGCCGATATCATCGCCCGCGTGATCGCCGAATCAGGCCGCTAATCGCCCCTGAAGGCATAAAGAAAGCCGGAGCCACTGCTCCGGCTTTTTGTTTTCCGCCCAGGTACTCTCAACGGCAATCGATCCCCTTTCCGGCTCGGGAGACCAGTTGGTCATAGCGACCATCGGCACGGGCGGCAGCCAGGGCATGATTGAAGCGCTCAAGCAGGCTGGCAGCCTCCGGGTACTGCCGTGAAATGATCAGATAAAAAGTGTCGCTTTGGCGAAAGTGGGGCAATGCCTGCAGATGGCAGGGATCGCCAAACAGTTGGCGGCTGGCATCCCGGGTCACCGTCTCGTTCATCGGCAGCAGATCGATCCGTTTGCGATCCAGCAGTTGCAGACACTGTGCCAGGGTCTTGGGGCGCTGCAGATCCAGCCCGAAACGCTTGATCACCCCGTCGGCATGGCTGGTGCTCCACCCCAGCGGAATACAGACACGCAACCCTTGCCAGCGGCCAGCCTGAATGGCCTCGCTCCCCCGATAGGTGAACCAGGAGAGGCGATCTATATGAATGGGAGCGCTGTAGTGGAAGAGCTTGGCCCGCTCGGCAGTCCAGGCGTAGGGGAAGGTGGCCGCGACCAACCCATTACGGGTCAACTGATAGCCGCGGGGCCAGGGCAGGTAGTCGACCTGGAGCTCTCGATACCCGGCCTCTTGCAGCAGGGTCGTCACCAGCCGGGTGCTCTCGCCGCCTGCAGGCAGTGCCTTGCCGGTATAAGGGGTGAACTCACCGGTCACCAGCAGCAAGGGTGCGGCCTGCAGCCAGACACACCAACAACACAACAACCACAGACAGTGCTTCATCAGCTGCTCTCCCTTTACCCTGTTGATGAGTATAGAGAAGGGATCCGACCACCTCCTGTGCGGTTGTCCTGCTGACGCCCTCTTGTTAAGGTTGCCGCCTGCCTCGTTCAAGGAGATCCAATGTTACCCCTCCCCGACTCATTTATCTGGGGCGCGCTGGCACTAGCCGTGCTGCTTGCCCTCTTCCGCCAACGTCTTCCCGCCTTTGCCCTGCTGGGACTCTCCCTGCTGCAGGCACTGTGGCTTGACCGAATGACGCTACCCGCCCTGCTGGTCTCGGTCGCAGGATTACTGCTTGCGTGGCGTACGCCAACCCTCCCCGCCCGCCGGGCGATGGTGGCCAGAGTGGTGCTGATCCTCTGGGCGATTGCACTGACACTGCACCTCATCCCCGGCTTCAACAATCTCAAGGTGCTGGATCAGGCGCTGGCAGGTCCCGCCAGCGTGCCGTTCAACATGTATCTGAACCTCGACAAGCCGCTGCTGCTCTTTGGCTTGCTGCTGGCCTGCCCGATGCTGCTGGGCAAGGGGGGCGCAATCCGCTGGCGCCCGCTGGCCCTGTTGCTGCTGCCACTGGGTGCCCTGCTGGTCATCGCCTGGCAGTTGGGGGCACTGAAACCGGAAGTGGGTCTGCCCCACTGGTGGTGGCTGTTTGCACTCAACAATCTGCTGTTCACCTGTGTGGCGGAAGAGGCGCTGTTTCGCGGCGCGATCCAGCAGGGGCTGACCGAACGTTACCGCCCCTGGATTGGCATCGTCGTGGCCGCGCTACTGTTCGGAGCCATCCACCTGCCCGGTGGCCCACTGCTGGCGCTGTTTGCGACCCTGGCAGGCTGCTGCTACGGCTTGGCATTCCAGCTCAGCGGGCGACTCTCCGCGGCCATCCTGATCCACTTTGCCTTCAACTTCGCCCATCTGGCGCTCTTCACCTACCCGCTGGCCCACCGCTAACTCCTGAAGGCGCCTGACACAGGCGCCTTCCCTCGCTCTTCCCTCTCTCTTTAAGCGTGCTGCCTCGCTCGCTTTACACCTCCACAAAGCTCCAAACAAAACCAATTCATTTACTTGTAACCAAAATGTAAACAAACTGACCTCTGCATTCGCCATAACAGTCACTTTCCATTGCCCTGCAACCAAAAGGATCCTGTGATGCAGAAAACCCTCAGTTATGCCGCCCTGCTGCTGGTCAGCCAGTTCCCGCAACTGGCACGGGCCGATACCGATGTCTATCTCACCAACAACAGTCCTGAACCGCTTCAGATCGACATCAGCCAAAGCGGCAGCGGCCAGCTGCAACCCGGCAGTCAGTGGAGCCAGCACCGCACCGAGCTGGGCCCGTGGGAGAGCGCCATGGTACTCAGCTTCAATCGCTATGAGGGGGTAAAAGCGGGCAAGAGCTATCTGTTCGAAACCCGCGTGACCACAGCGGGTGGCGACGTCTATCGGCTCAACCAGCTGATGGAGGGAACCTGGTGGAACACCACCTTGCAGCACGGTGGCGAAACGCCGACCGGCGCATCCGGTTGGCAAAACGATCGGGCGATCCACCGCGTTGCCGGGCCACAAGAGCTGGCCTTTGCCGCCAAGTTCACCGGCCGCTACGACGATCTGCACTATATGATCACGCCCCCCCAAAAACGGGAGCAACCGGAACCGGCAGAAAACAGGCTCAAGGTGGCCAGCTACAACGTCTGGGCACTGCCGGTGATCGCCTCCAGCATCGGCGAACGATTGACCTTGCTGCCTGATTATCTCAAGGGCTATGACGCCCTGCTGCTGCAAGAGGTATTCGATGGCCGCCGCGAGGGCTTTTTGCAGGCGCTGGCGAAAGAATATCCCTACCAGACCAAAGTACTCGACAAGCCCGGGGTCAACATTCATGACGGCGGCGTGGTGATCGTCAGCCGCTATCCCATAGTGCGGGAGGCCCAGCTGGTCTATCCCCAATGCACCGGTACCGACTGCTTCGCCGACAAGGGGGTGATGTACGCCGAGGTGATCAAGGGGGGCAAGGCGTGGCACCTGTTCGCCACCCACACCGCCAGCTTCGACACCGACGAGGCGCGCAAGCTGCGCCAGATCCAGTTCGATCAGATCCGCTCTCTGGCTGCCAGCCTCAAGATCCCGACCACGGACACCGTCATCTACGGCGGCGACTTCAACGTCAACAAGCGCAAGTTTGCCGATGACTACGCCAACATGCTGGCCAATCTGAACGCCCATGAACCCGCCTATGGCGGCTACACCGAAGCCACTTTCGATCCCAGGATCAACCCCTATGCCGGTGGCCCGCTCTCCGGTGGCGCCAACGTCGAGTATCTGGACTATCTGGTAGTGAGTCGGGAGTACGGCAGCGCCAGCCACAACCTCAACACGGTCTGGATCCCGCGCAGCAGCGATGGCGGCCTCTGGCCCGCCAGCAACCTCTCAGACCACTTCCCGGTCAAGGGAGAGATCAGCCGATGACTCGCCGTTACGGGATACTGGCACTGGCTATCCTGACCCTTTTGCTGGTGAATCTGGGCTGGCAGGAAGAGCAGTCCCCGCTATCGCCAGAACGGTCGGCAACGCCCTCTCTGGCCGATGTGCAGTTGCCAGCAGAACTAGGAAGCCCGCCTCCCCACATGCCAAACGCTGAGGGAATGGATGGCAAAAGCAAAGAAGTGCCCAGCAGCTGGCAGGCGATGCCGGATGAACTGATCAACCAGCTTGCCAGCGAGATCAGCGACAGCGAGTTGCCGCTGGCGCAGCGTGTGATCAATCTGGAAGCAACAGAGGCCGAGTGGCTGAGCGAGGGGGAGAGCCTGATCCGGTTACAGGGGCGCTATGCCCTGGCGCTGGATCAGTTGGCACAGGAGAGCGAGCAGTTGCCGCTGGCCGAGCGGCTGGACGCCCTCAGCCGCTTGCAGGATCGGTGGGCATCGGATCATCCGGATTTGGCGGTGGAGCTGTTCAACCCGGATGCCCGCCTGCAGCAAGCTCGTCAGCTGTGGGGAGATGAGGAGCTGGCCACCCTGGCCCATCACTTCCTGCCCGCAGAGCAGGCCGAAGCCACGCTGGCATTTGCCGAGGCGCGCCAGCAACAGCTCGATCAACGCAGCCGCTACCAGCGAGAGCTGGCCGAGCTCGAGCAGCAACTGGCGGCCAGCCAACAGGAGATGGAGCCTGCGCTGTGGCAACAACACAAGGAAGAGGTGTTGAGCCAGTGGCGTCGTGACTTCTTCGCGCGGGAGCAAGGCAAACCCTGAGGTCAGCGCTTGCCCTTGAACTGCTTGACGCTGCGTTTGGCCTGAGTACGGCGATTGGCCTGCTTGTCACGAGGGGGGCGCTTGCCTTCCCCGCTGGCAGGCTGGTCGGTGACAGGGAACCCCACCAGATCGCCCAACGGCAGCTCGCGGCCGGTCAGGGTGCGAATGGCTTGCAGCATGTCACTCTCGCCATGACAAACCAGCGAGATGGCCAGCCCCTCGCGGCCAGCCCGAGCGGTACGACCGATGCGGTGTACGTAGACAGGGGCGCTGGCGGGCAAGTCCAGATTGATCACCACTGGCAGCGCCTCCACATGGATGCCACGCGCCATCAGGTCGGTGGCCACCAGCACCCGAATTTTGCCCTCTTTGAAATCGCCGAGCGCCTGCTCGCGCACCGCCTGCTCCTTCTCGCCATGAAGGGCGGCCACCGCAATGCCCGCCTTGGCCAGCTTTCTGGCAACCCCATCGGCATCATCCCGCGCACTGATAAAGACCAGCACCTGCGGCCACGCCTGCTCCTTGAGCAGGCTGATGAGCGCCGGGACCTTGCTGCTCTTGTTGACCAGATAGAGCCGCTCTTCGATCTCGTTCACCACGCTGTTGAGGGGGGTGGCCTCGATACGGGTAGGCTCGCGCAGCAGGCCGTTGGCCAGCTCCTCCAGCTCGGCAGGCAAGGTGGCGGAGAAGAGCAGGGTCTGGCTATCCGCCGGAATAAAGCCGAGCAGCGCCTTGATGTCGGGAGCAAAGCCCATCTCCAGCAGGCGATCCGCCTCATCCAGCACCAAGAGTTGCAAACCATCCAGCCCCAACAGTTGCTGGGTCAGCAGATCCCGCAGCCGCCCCGGCGTCGCCACCAGCAGCTGTGGCCCCAGCGCCAGCTCGGCCTGTTGCCGCTCCTGCGCAACGCCCCCACACAACGTCACGATACGCAGCCCCAGCGCCTCGGCGCCCTCTTTAAGCGCAACAGTGACCTGAATCGCCAGCTCGCGAGTTGGCACCAGCACCAGACCCTGCACCTGGCTGGAGGCAGGATCCAGCCGTTGCAGCAGCGGCAAGCCAAACGCCAGGGTCTTGCCGCTACCGGTCTGGGCCAGTGCCAGCAGATCTTGCCCCGCCAGTGCAGCCGGAATGGCAAGCTGCTGGATGCGGGTCGGCGTCTGCAAAGTGACGGGCAAAGAGGCAAGCAAGTCGGGATGAAGGGCAAGTTCGCTAAAGGTCATGGCGCTACGTCAACAAAGAAGTGGGAGGCGAAGTCTAGTGAGCGGGGGCCGAGAAGTAAAACCCTATCCATGATGGCTTGGCCGGGGGCGCTGGCGACGGGCTGACTACACTTTAGCTGACCCATCACCAAGAGAGACACGCCATGACCAGACACATCCCCCTTCTGCTGCTCGTGGTCACCCTGCTCGGCAGCGCCACCCTCGGCCTGTCACAGACTCCGGAAAACGACGCCGCCCCCGAGCAGTCTAAACCTGTGCGCATCCTCAATGCCCACCTTGGCGAGCTGCCTGGGCTGATCAATGCCGACAAGACAGGCCCCTTTGTCGACCTGGTGCACGCCATCGATGATCTCTACCCCGATGTGACCATCAAGATCACCATCTACCCCATCGCCCGTGCCATGGCTGGGGTGATCTCCGGCAAGGCTGATCTGGGGCTGCCCGCCATCCGCAACCTCAAGGATATCGATATGCTGGCTTATCGCTTCAGCACCCGCAGTTTTGGCAAAGTTGCCCATGTGATTTACAGCAATACCGCCTATCCGGTCACCACAGATATGGCCTACGGCATAGTGCCCACCAAACGGGATCTGCTAATCGAGGCCGTACCCGACTATATGCCCTTCCCGGTGCAGCGCTCGATGAGTATCGAGCAGTCACTGCGCAAGCTCTCACGCGGCCGTATCGACGCCTTTGTCTGGGCACAAGAGGAGGCCGACCTGATGCTCAAGCAGCTGGGGCTGACCAATATCAGGCGAGAATTTTTCGGGGATTTCGAGGATGTCTTCATCATCCAGAAAGGGGCTGCAGGTGATGAGATGGACGAATTTCTCCGCCAAGCCATTGATCAGCTGGCCGCCACCGGCAAACTGGCCGAGATCTACGAGAAGATCCACCGCCCCTATGTGGAGTGGCAACCCTCCCCTGCCGCCAAGGTCGAACCGGCAACCACCCCGCCCGCTACGCCCTGAACGGACAATTCCCGCATAAAAAATCCCGCCGAAGCGGGATTTTTTATGGCTTGCAGCCTTACAGCACGGCCAGCGCCGCAGCGTAGTTCGGCTCGTCGGCCACTTCGGCGACCAGCTCGCTGTGCAGCACCTTGTTGTCACCATCCAGCACCACGATGGCGCGAGCGGTCAGACCGACCAGCGGACCGGAAGAGAAGGCAACGCCGTAATCTTCCATGAAGGCCGCACCGCGCAGGGTGGAGAGGGTCACTACCTTGTCCAGACCTTCGGCGCCGCAGAAGCGGGACTGGGCGAACGGCAGATCTGCGGAGATGCACAGCACGACAGTGTTCTCCAGCGCGCTGGCCTGCTCGTTGAACTTGCGCACAGAGGTCGCACAGGTCGGGGTATCGACGCTCGGGAAGATGTTCAGGATTTTGCGCTGACCGGCAAAGCTTGCAAGGGTCACGTCGGAGAGATCCTTGGCCACCAGGGAGAAGGGCTTGGCTTGCTCACCGGAGACCGGGAAGTGACCAGCGACGGAGACCGGGTTGCCTTGCAGAGTGACTGAGTTGCTCATGTGTTATGTCCTTTATTGGTGTAGTAAAAATCCGGGTGATCAGTATAGGGGCGGCGAGACCAGACAAACACCCGCGAAAACAAGGGATATAAAGGGGTTGACCTTGGACTTAACACCAAGGTTTAGACTCTCTCTCAGTAATCAGGGATCTCGCAGGGGCGGGATCCATCAAGAGGGACTCATCATGAGCAAATCCTGCTGCAATCATCAGCACACCGCCCCCATCAAAGCCGTCAGCAAGGCGGCCCCCGGCCAGAGTGAGCATCACCACGGTAGCCACTGCTGCGACAACACCACGCCCGTCAGTTGCTGTTCAACCCCGACGCCTCATGAGCACGCATCCCGTGACGGCAATGAATCCCCCGGGGATGAAGAGCCTCCCCGAGAAAGCTGTCACGATCAAGCGTGCTGCAGCGCCCCCTTATCGCCGGCTCACGGTCATGAACATGATCACGAGCACGATATGCCACCTGCAGACCCGCTGGTTGCGCCTGCGCAAGGCAACAGCCGCCACAGCTGGCAGGTGTTGGGGATGGATTGCCCCAGCTGCGCCCGCAAGATCGAGACCGCCGTCAGCCGGGTGAGCGGCGTGCAACAGGCGCGCGTGTTGTTTGCCACCGAGAAGCTGGTGGTGGATCTGGCCCCAGGCCTCTCCCCCGATCCCGTCACCGCCGCCGTGCTGGCCACCGGTTTCCAGCTCAAGGGGGAAAGCGCTGACAAACAGACAGCTGGCCGCAAGCAAGCTTCACAACAGCCCCTGCAGGGCAATCTATTCGGTAACTTTTTGGGCAAATATTGGCAGCCCCTGTCACTGGCGGGTCTGATGCTGGTCGCCGCCCTGCTGCCGAGCGAGCTCGGTCAGCCGCTATTTACCCTGGCGACCCTGTGGGGGCTGTGGCCTATCTCTCGCAAGGCGTGGGCGCTGACCAAAAGCGGTTCCCCTTTCGCCATCGAAACCCTGATGACGGTGGCAGCGCTTGGCGCCCTGTTCCTCGGTGAAACCGCCGAAGCGGCCATGGTGCTGCTGCTGTTTATGCTGGGGGAACATCTGGAAGCCTACGCCGCCGGGCGCGCCCGGGCCGGGGTCACCGCCCTGATGGCGCTGGTGCCCGACAAGGCGCTGCGGATCCGTACCACTGCCGAGGGCGAGGTGCGGGAAGAGGTCGGTGCCGACGAGCTGCGTCCCGGCGATATCATCGAAATCGCCCCGGGTGCCCGCCTGCCCGCCGATGCTCGTCTGCTCGATGCCCTCGGTGCCTTTGACGAGAGCGCCCTGACCGGCGAATCCATTCCGGTGGAACGCCGTCAGGGTGACAAGGTGCCTGCCGGCAGTCTGGCGGCCGATCGGGTGCTGCGTCTTGAGGTGGTGTCCGAACCCGGCAACAACGCCATCGACCGCATCCTGCACCTCATCGAGGAAGCCGAGAGCCAGCGCGCCCCCATCGAGCGCTTTATCGACCGCTTCAGCCGCTGGTACACCCCGACCATGATGCTGATCGCCCTGCTGGTCGTCATTGTCCCGCCGCTCGCCTTCGGCCAGAGCTGGGACGAGTGGATCTATCGCGGACTGGCACTGCTGCTGATCGGCTGCCCCTGCGCGCTGGTCATCTCCACCCCGGCAGCGGTCACCTCCGCACTGGCAGCGGCAACCCGTCAGGGAGCGCTGATCAAGGGTGGTGCCGCGCTGGAGCGACTGGCCCATATCGATACCGTCGCCTTTGACAAGACCGGCACCCTGACGCTGGGCAAGCCGCAACTGACCGAGCTGGTCAGCCTCAATGGCCAGCCGGAGGCCGAGTTGCTGGCACTGGCGGCAGCCATCGAGCAGGGTTCCCACCACCCGCTGGCCCGCGCCGTGGTTGCCAACGCGACCGAACAGGGGCTGACGCTGGCGGAGGCCCGCGACCTGCGCGCACTGCCGGGCATGGGGGTTGAGGGACGCATCAACGGTGAACTGTGGCAACTGCTGGCACCGAGCCGGGTGGCGCCCCTGAATGTGGAACAGCAGACCCAGATTGCTTCGCTGGAGCAGCAGGGCAAGACCGTTGTGGTGCTCTGCCGGAGCAGCGGCGACCATGCGCTGCCAGTCGCCCTGCTGGCGCTGCGGGATCAGATCCGGCCCGAGGCGGCGGCCGCGCTGCAAGAGCTCAACCGACTCAGGCTCAACAGCATTATGTTAACCGGGGATAACCCCCGTGCCGCCGAGGCGATCGCCACCGAGCTGGGCATGGGCTGGCGTGCCGGTCTGCTGCCGGAGAACAAGGTAGAAGAGATCGCCAAGCTCGCCAGCTTGCAGAAAGTCGCGATGATCGGCGATGGCATCAACGATGCCCCCGCCATGAAGCGGGCCAGTATCGGCATCGCCATGGGGGGCGGCACCGATGTGGCGCTGGAGACCGCCGATGCGGCGCTGACCCACAACCAGCTCGGCGGTATTGCCGCGATGATCCGGCTGTCGCGGGCGGCACTGGCCAATATTCACCAGAATATCGCGCTGGCACTGGGATTGAAGGCCATCTTTCTGGTCACCAGCCTGCTCGGCATCACCGGCCTGTGGATTGCGGTGCTGACCGATACCGGCGCCACCGCGCTGGTGACCGCCAACGCCCTGCGCCTGCTGCGCAAGCGCTAATCCAGCACAATCAGAAACCGTGAAATAACAACCGCCGCCCCAACCGGGGCGGCTTTTCTTTTTCCTCTCATTTCTCTCACGGCACCCCGTAAAAGAAAAAGCGCGCCTGCCGGTCGGCAGTCGCGCTTTGCTTACTCTCTCGGAGTTATCCCACCCTTGGCGAGGTGGAATTCAACCCGGGGACGCCGAGCCATTCCCCGGACTCAATGGCTTGCTTACTTGACGCTGCACTCCTGAATGACGGCAGTACCCGCCTTGACGCCAGCCGGGTCAACCTTCACCAACACACTCCACAGCCCCTGCGGCAGGGTGATGCTGTTATTGGCACTGCCACCCTTGGAGAAGGCGAACGAATAGCCGGTTTCAGCGTTCACCGCGCCGCCACCGTTGAGCAGGTACTCCTTGCTCCAGTCCTCGTTGGCGACCTTGAACTCGGTGCTGCCGGCGTAGTTGAACGCCGCCTGATAGATGGCGAGATCACCGTCCATCCCCTTGTAGCTCAGCTGGTACTGAGGTTGGGCTCCCCAGCTGGAGAGCTCACCCTTGACGAACAGGTTGTAGCCGAGCGGATTGCCCGCCACCGTATCCAGCACCTTGCAGCTCTGCACCGGCTCGGTGAAGCTGACGCTCAGGGTCGGTTTGTCCTTGTTCATGGCGGTGAAGACGAACTTGTAGCTGCCTGCCTTGGCCAGATCGACACCGATATTGCCGGTTTCTCCCCCCTTGCAAAGGGTCAGCGGAGTGCCGACCACCAGCTTGTCACCGGCGTTGCAGCTGCCGTAGTTGACCGGCCCCCAGCTGGCGTCAGCGATCTTGACGTTGGTGGTACCCAGCTTGTCGGTGCTCACCTCGGTAGTGAACTCGTACATAAAGTTGCCGCTGAAGGTCATCTGGTTGGTGTTGCCCCACTCATCGAGGAACCCCTTCAGATAAACATCGGTGTTGCCAAACGGTGGCAGGGTGCTCAGGTCGGTCTTCTTGCTGACCGGCAGGCCCGCGCCCTGTGCACCAGACTGCGGCTTGACGAACACGGCGGCAGACCAGGCCCCCAGCGTCAGCTGGGCATTATCATAGGCGGCGCCGCTGGCGATGCTGTCGACTGCGCGATGCTTGCTGCTAAGCACCATACCGCTCAGATCGATGGGCTGATCGTTGCCGTCACGGAAGTCGCCGATGCTCTGGCTCTGGTTGCTGGCGTTGATCATCACCACCAGACCGTCGATGGCCGGATCCAGATCCGCTCCGG
This sequence comes from Aeromonas sp. Y293-4, assembly GCF_027705905.1. Taxonomy (NCBI): domain Bacteria; kingdom Pseudomonadati; phylum Pseudomonadota; class Gammaproteobacteria; order Aeromonadales; family Aeromonadaceae; genus Aeromonas; species Aeromonas sp. Y293-4. The sequence continues at coordinate 154,222 of NZ_JAPDCI010000008.1, forward strand.
CACTGACCCCATCATCCACCGTCATGACGATAAGGCCCGGCACCTGATCCGGGCCGGTATTGCGGAAGTCGACCCGCTTGATCACCTCGGCGCCGCTGCCCAGACGCAGCAGACGGGAAGAGTTGCGTAGCTCCGCCAGCTCCTGATAGAAGCTCACCATCTGCGCCATCTCGGCCGAGCCCGGCTTGGCATGCTTGCCAAGCACCTGCTCAATCAGCGGATAGTTGTCGCCATCCTTGTCCTTGCGCGGCAACCCCTTGTCGAAGTTGTTGTCGCCCAGGGTGTAGTCGACCTTGTTGTACCAGTCGCCCGAGTCATAGCTGTCCCGCTCCATGGATTTGGAACGCAGCAACTCGACACCGGCGTGGGTGAAGGGAATGCCCTGACCCAGCATGGCAGTCGCCAGCGAGACCCCCTGCATCCTCACCAGATCGGCTCCGGCAGGCGCCTTGTAGATCAGGTTGTCGAACAGGGTCTGGTTGTCGTGCTTGTCGACATAGTTCTGCACTTCCACCGGATCCTGGGCATAACCGGCGCTCTGACCGTTGTAGTCGATCTCGGCGCCTTTCTTCGGTATGCCATCCTTGTCGGTCAGCACGAACTCCTTGAGGTTGCCCGCCATGCCGAGCCGCACCAGATCGGACTGGTGCAAGGCCGTCGCCAGATCCACCTTGCTCATTTCGTTAGAATCGACGAAAGCACCGTTGCCAAAGCCCTGGGTCTTGCGAATGGTATCGCCGCCGTCGAACGGACTGCCGCCGCGCACCGCATCGCGCAAGCGGTCCGAGAAGGAGCCGATACCGGTACCCCCCAGATGCTTCTGGGTCGCCTGCACGAAGCGCTTGTCATCCTGCACTTCGCCGAAGTTCCACCCCTCGCCGTAGAAGTACATCTCGGGATTGACCTTCTTCACCGCGGCCAGCGCCTGCACCATCTGATCTTTCGGATGGTGGCCCATCAGGTCGAAGCGGAAGGCGTCGATCTTGTAGTCGCGCGCCCAGGTGACCAGAGAGTCATCCATCAGCTTGGCGAACATGGCGTGCTCCGGCGCCGTGTTGGAGCAACAGGTGGAGTTCTCCACCGAGCCGGTCTCCGGATTGAGGCGCTGATAGTACCAGGGCACGATCTTGTCGAGCACCGACTTGGGGCCGAGCCCGGATTCGTTGGTGTGGTTGTAGACCACGTCCATCACCACGTTCATGCCGATGTTCTGCTTGATGGCCTTGACCATCTCGCGGAACTCCAGAATACGTTTGGTACCCTCGGCGTTGGTGGCGTAGGATCCTTCCGGCGTGGTGTAGTGGTAGGGATCATAACCCCAGTTGAAGGAGTCGACGCCGCGCAGATAGCCGGAGAGCTCCTGCACCTGCGGATTATCCTTGCTGTCGCCCCCTTGCAGATCGGCCAGCACATCTCCCACGGTCTGACCGCCACCGCAATAGCCACCAAATCTGGATGTTTTCACATCCGGATTGACCTGACAGAGCTTGCTGAAGTCATCGCCGAGATTGGCTACCTTGGCCGGATCCTCGTTGACGGTGGCGATATCGAACACCGGCAGCAGGTGCAGGTGGCTGACGCCGCTTTTGGCCAGCGCTTTCAGATGGTTGACCGGTACAGAGTCGGGCTGGGTCAGACCGACAAATTTGCCGCGCTTCTCTTCATCGGTGGAGGCGTCATTCCCGGTCAGGTCGCGAACATGGGCCTCATAGATGGTGATGTCGGCGGGGTTCTGCTGGCTGTGGGGCGCCTTGAGGCTGTCCCATCCTTCCGGTTTCAGGGCCGGATCGTCGAGATCCACTACCTGACTGAACTCGGAGTTCATCGCGAGGCTCAAGGAGTAGGGATCGGTCACCTCGTAGTGCTCAACCTTGCGGCTCAGCGGATGGTAAACCTCCATGTCGTAGCGGTAGAACTGACCGATCAGCTCGCTGCCCCCTTCGTAACTCCAGCTGCCGCTGGCGCTGTCGAAGGTCATGGCAACTTCACCACTCTTCTGGTGGCTGGCGTTGTAGAGGGCCAGCTTGACCGACTTGGCGGTCGGCGCCCAGAGGCGGAAGGTCACCCGGTTGCCCTCCACCACGGCGCCATAGCTCAGCTTGGTCGCCTCGGGAGCATAGAGCGCATCGAGGGCGCCGGCGCTCTGCACCAGGGTGGCTCCTTGCAGGATACCGTCGGCATCGGTGCCGATAGCCACCAGCTCACCCTTGAGCAGGGGCTTGAGATCTTTCCCGGCAGGCAGGGCAAAGGCGGCCGCATTCTTGAGGTGCGGATATTTGGCCTGCTGCTCGGCAGTGAGGCTGGTCGCGGTCAGGCTGATATAGGGGAAATCGAACACCCCATCGGCATTGGCCTTGATGGTGCCCGAGTCGGTGTAATAGAGGCGAACGTGGGGCTTGTCCTTGCCCCCTTGCCAAATCAGGGTATTGCCATCGATCAGATGAGCGCTGGCCCCCGCCACGCCAAAGGCGGCGGTAAAGGCTTCGGCACGGCTGCCAAACAGATCTTTCTTGCCCGCGACGATGGCCACGGTGCGATCCGGATGCTCACTGAAGCTCACCTTCATATCGCTGCCGGTCAGGTTGGCCAGATCGCCGTTGCGAGCGATAAAGTTGATGCACCCTTCCACATTTTTGAGCGGAACAACCCAGGCCGGACCAAAGCTGTCGGCAGTGGCAGGAGTCTTGCTCTTGTCATCCCACCCGGTATTCAGGCCGCTATCAGCGGTAGCGTTACAGGCATCGTTGTTCCAAAGGTGCAGGCTGTGGCTGTCAAATGGTGCCTTGGCCCCCTTGGCTGCCGACTGGGTATCCACCAGCGCAATGACCACCTGATTTTCGCCAGCAACCAGCAACTCTTTCGGGGGATCCATCTTGGGCAGACGGGCTACAGGCCCATCGGTGACTTCAGGTGTAGGGGGGACGGGGTTCACACCGGAGGCATCAGAGCTGTTGTCATTACAGCCAGACAAAAGCGCGAGCAGTGAGGCTGTTACCAGCGCCACTTTGGTCTTTTTCATATCCATATTTTTATAATTCCCGCTGTAGTTAGTCTCGATAGTCGAGCACCCGGTCATTGCCAGGCGGTGCCATATTAATCAGGTGCAATCGATTCAAATGTGAGCGGAAGGGCAAAAAAACCATCCAGTTTCAACAAGATAACGTTTTCAGACTGAAACTTCGATCCGGCTCACAGACCTCGCAGCCATTTGGCCTCATATCTGGAAAACGGCAGTCACGGGGTCAGAAAAGCAATGTCTGATCAAGTGGATAGACAAGGAGTAAACAATGAAGCGGATTGAAGAGCAGGCAAGACGACTCGATCAGGAGTATCAGGCGATCGGGCAGCTATTCGACCAGTTCTGCCAGCAGGCTGGCACCCTGGCCGAGCAGTATCACTTCTTCAACTGGCCCGATTATGAAGACTCGCCCCCGCTGAGCCGCGCCTTCACCTTGCTGGGGGAACCCCGCGAACTGCGGCTGCGCTGTCAGCCCGGTGAGCGCTCCGCCCTCAATGGCCTGATCCAGGTGGTCTCGGAGGATGGCACCATAGATGCCAGCCTCGGGTTTCGCGCCGATGGCCAGCTGCTGCTGGAGTCGGGCAAGCTGCTGGACAACCCGCCCGGACTGCTGCTCAAGCTGCTGCTCGGTGCTGTGTGGCAACACAAGCCCCAGAATGAGATCACCGGGCAGCCGCACTGACATCAGAGTGCCAACGGCACTGAAACCAAGGGGGCCAACGGCCCCCGTTATTTATCCTGTTCGCTGGCGATCTCGATGGTCACATGCACCAGCTCTTCATGGATCGCCAGCCGCTCGCGGATCTGCTGCGCCGGTAGCGGATTGACCATCAGCAAAGAGAGCACGCAGGCATACTGCTGCTGCCCTACCCGCCAGACGTGCAGATCGCGGATCTCGGTCTCCGGCAGCTCGGCAATCACCTCGCGGATCTCCGCCACCAGTGGGGCATCCATCTCGGCATCCAGTAGCACCCGACCGGAGTCGCGCAGCAGTCCCCAGGCCCACACAGCCACCAGCACGGCCCCCACTATGCCCATCAGCGGATCGAGCCAGTCAGCCCCCCACAGCATGCCCCCCACCAGCGCCAGAATCGCCAGCACGGAAGTGGCCGCATCCGCCAGCACGTGGATATAGGCGGCGCGCAGGTTGAGATCCTGATGGCCGTGGTGATCGTCATGGTCATGATGATGGTCGTGATCGTGATGCTCATGATGGTGGTCATGTCCATGGCCGTGGTGATGGTGATGGTGACCGTGATCATCCTTGAGCAGCCAGGCACAGGCGAGGTTCACCAGCAGCCCCACCAGCGCGATAGCGATCGCCTGTTGATAGTAGATCGGGCTGGGATCCAGCAGCCGGAACACCGACTCGAACAACATCAACCCGGCCACTCCCACCAGCAACAGGGCGCTGGTGAAGCCACCCAGCACCTCGATCTTCCAGGTGCCGAAGCTGAATCTGTGGTCGCGGGCGAAGTGGCGGGCGGCGCGGTAGGCCAGCACCGAGAGACCGAGCGCCAGCGCGTGGGAGCTCATGTGCCAGCCATCCGCCAACAGCGCCATGGAGTTGTAGAACCAGCCGCCGCCAATCTCCGCCACCATCATGATGACGGTCAGCAATACGGCCCAGCGGGTCTTCTGTTCGGCCAGCGGATTGCCCTCGTGGATGACGGGTTGATGGCAGTGGGATTGAGCGAGGGATGACATGGATTTCTCCTGAGAGCGATGATGCAATATACTATACCCCAGTATAGTTTTATTGATCGAGAGGATCCGTCATGTCCCACACCATTCACGACAAAAAGAAGCTGCTGGCACGGGTGCGCCGCATCAAGGGACAGGCCGGTGCGCTGGAGAGTGCACTGGAGCAGGAGAGCGACTGCACCGCCATTTTGCAGCAGATCGCCGCCATCCGCGGCGCCGTCAACGGCCTGATGCTGGAGGTGCTGGAGGGGCATATGCGCGAGCATCTCGGCGCCCCCGATGCCACCCCGGCCGAGCGGCTGGAGGATCTGGATCAGGTAGTCAGCGTCCTGCGATCCTATTTGAAGTAAGCAGGATAGCGGCGCCATCCCTTCAGGCTCTACCAGCGTCGGGCTTGAGCCACCGCCAGCTTTGCGCCATGATGTCCAGCCCGGCTGACCGCCGGTTTTACTGGACAGTCAATTTCAAGGATCCCCCATGTTTGAACACGTCGATGCCTATGCTGGCGACCCCATCCTGACGCTAGTCGAGACCTTCCACAAAGACACCCGCGAGCAGAAGGTGAACCTGGGGATCGGCCTCTATTACGATGAGCAGGGCCGCATTCCGCTGTTGCCGTCGGTGCAGCAGGCCGAAGCCCAGCGCGCCGCCGCCCCGGCCCCGCGCCCCTACCAGCCGATGGAAGGCGCCGCCAACTACCGCACTGCAGTGCAGCACCTGCTGTTCGGTGCCGACCATGAAGCGGTCAAGGCGGGACGTATCGCCACCATCCAGACCATCGGTGGCTCAGGCGCGCTGAAGATTGGCGCCGATCTGCTCAAGCGCTACTTCCCGACCTCCGAGGTGTGGGTCAGCAATCCCACCTGGGACAACCACAAGGCGATGTTCGAGGGAGCCGGCATCAAGGTGCATGACTACCCCTACTACGATGCGGCCACTGGCGGCGTGCAGTTCGATGCCATGATCGACTGCCTGAGCAGCCTGCCGGCGAAGAGCATCGTGCTGCTGCACCCCTGCTGCCACAACCCGACCGGGGTGGATCTCTCCCGTGCCCAGTGGGATCGGGTGATCGCGCTGGTGGTCGAGAAGAACCTGATCCCCTTTATGGACATCGCCTACCAGGGCTTCGGTGACGGGCTGGAAGAGGATGCCTACGCCATCCGCGCCATGGTGGCCGCCGGTGTCAGCTTCTTCGTCAGCAACTCGTTTTCCAAGAACCTCTCCTTCTACGGCGAGCGCTGCGGCGGCCTGTCGGTCATCTGTCAGGATGCCGAAGAGGCAAGCCGGGTACTGGGCCAGATGAAGGCCACCGTGCGCCGCAACTACTCCAGCCCTCCCACCCATGGCGGCCAGATCACTGCGGCGGTGATGAGCCAGCCGGAGCTGCACGCCATGTGGGTCGATGAAGTGACCGAGATGCGCACCCGCATCAAGGCGATGCGCCAGAAGTTGTTCGAGGTGCTGAGCGCCAAGGTGCCGGGCCGCGATTTCAGCTACTTCATCAACCAGCGCGGCATGTTCAGCTACACCGGCTTCACCCCGGAGCAGGTGGACAGACTGCGCGAGGAGTTCGCCGTCTATCTGGTGCGATCCGGTCGCATGTGCGTGGCGGGCCTCAACAGCCGCAACGTCGACTATGTGGCTGACGCCATGGCCGCGGTGCTCAAGGGCTAATCTGCATCAGCCCCGCTTTGGCGGGGCTTTTTTTGTCTGTTGCGTTCGCAGTCACCTCTTGAGGGGTCTGCTCACCCTCCCCCTGCTGTGAGAGAATGCCAGCAGGTCACGTTGAATCTTTCTGATTCCAAGCCTGTTTATCTTCATCAATTTCAGGAGCCACTATGGATCTGATCGCTCTCTCTAGGCTGGGAGGTCGCCATCTGGTCACCCTGCACCTGTTGCTCGACAACCAGAGCGTCACCCGCACCGCCGAGCGGCTCTGCACCACACCTTCCACCGTCAGCAAAACCCTCAACCAGCTGCGGGATCTGCTGGGGGATCAACTGCTCTACCGTCAGGGAAACCAGCTGTTGCTCACCCCCATGGCCGAGCGACTGGCGCCCACCCTGCACAGGCTGTTGGGGGAGCTGAACGGCCTCACTCGCCAGAACGCCTTCAACCCGCAGCAGTGGCAGGGCACATTGCGGCTGGGATTGCGCGAGAGCGTGATGACCTGGCCGGTGGGCCCCATTCTGGGTCAGCTGATGAAAGAGGTGCCGGGCATGGTGCCGGAGATCTGGAACAAGGATGAGCAGGGGCTGGAGGCGCTGGCAGCGGGCAAACTCGACTTCGTGATCCTGCCCCATGACCAGAGCCAGCCGTTGCCGCGCCAGCCCGGGCTGGTGTGGGAGACCCTGCGGGAAGAAAAACTAGTCTGCCTGCTGCGCAAAGACCACCCCGCGCTGGCCAAACCCTGGGATCTCGATGCCTACCTGAGCTGGCGCCATATCGCCATCCGGGATCAGGAGCTGGCCAACCCCTTCTTCGAGCAGAGCCTGGCCCAGCAGCAGGTGCGTCGCCAGATTGGCGCCACCCTGCCCGATTTTGCCAGCGCGGCGGCCCTGCTACCCCAGACTGACCTGATCCTCACCGCCATCGGTGGCTGGGCGGCCTGTATGGCCAGTCAGCCGGATCTGGTGATGCGTCCGGCACCGTTCGATTACGGCAAGGTGAGTCACAGTCTGGTCTGGTATGGCCCGGCCGGTGATGGCTCGGCCCGTCACTGGTTCCGCCAGCGGATCCTGCAACTGGGTCGCGAATTGATTGAGCCCTGAGCCGGGCGACAAGGAGAAGAGATTGATGTTTCACCGCGGCGAAACATCAATGGCAAGTAGGGACTAGGGACGTTTGGTATAGATGGGGCTGGGGAAGGAGGCGACGTTGCTGCCCAGATCCGTGATGCGGGCAGCCCCCTGCTTTTTCACCTGATCGATGCGCAGCACCTGATGCATGGGAATAAGGGTCTGGCGCACATCGGCAAATTCGCTCTTGAGCTTCTCGTGACTGGGATCAACGATAAGCGCCGTATGGTTATCCCAGACAAAATCGGCAATCTCGATAAAACCGAACAGCTGGCCCTGATTGACTTCGCGCACATAGACTTCGTAGCGCTCGCTGTGGCAAATAAACTGAACCCGATATAACGCCTTGCTTTCACTCATGATTATCTGTCATTGAGGGGTAAGAAGATGGCCATTATTCTAGCCGCCGTTCTCGCCCCCTCCAATAGACAGAAATCACAGTTGCGGCCTTTCCATGCCGCACCTCACACCATGACGGTCACCGGATGACGCAGCCACTCAGCCCATCAAGGCAGGCAGTGAGACAGGCCCCAATCCCGCTGCACGCAAACGGCTGGCCAGCTGTTCCAGCTCGGTTTGGTGAGCCTCTGGCCATTGCGCCGCCTCCCCCCGCACCCCGTGGTGGCGAAAGCCGTTGAGGCGAATGGGCACAGGCCCAAGCTGCTGCAAGAAGGCGGCAAGATCCTCGTCCAGCTCACCACTCGCATCCAGAAAATCGCTCTTGCCCGGCACATGGAGCAGCCGCAGTTCGGTCAGCTTGCCGTGGCGTGCCAGCAGTTGCAGCGATGCCAGCACCCGCTCGCGACCATAGCCGGTCAGGGAGTGATGCACCGAGTCACGCCACCCCTTGAGATCGAGCATGGCGCCGTCGAGCACCGGCAGCAGCCGCTGCCAGCCGGTTTCGGCCAGCGAGCCGTTGCTGTCGAGCAGGCAAGTGAGATGGGCCAGATCCGGCGCGGCCTTGATGGCGGTAAAGAGCGCAACCACAAAGGGGAGCCGGGTGGTCGCCTCGCCGCCGGAGACGGTAATGCCGGTCAGCAAGGGGCCGTAGCGGCGCAGCAGGGCCAACACGTCGTCCACCGTCATGGTGGAGGTCTTGGGATTGGCACTGCGCGGGCAGACATCCAGACAAGCGTCGCAATCGGTGCAGAGCGTTGCCTGCCATTGTACCTTGCCCTCGCTCATGGAGAGGGCGCCGCTAGGACAGACCGCAAGGCAGTCGCCACAATCGTCGCATAACCCTATGGTGTGCGGGTTGTGGCAGCCGGGGCAGCGAAAGTTGCAGCCCTGCAGAAACAGCACCAGCCGGTTGCCCGGCCCATCGACACAGGAGAATGGCAGCACCCTGCTTACCAGGGCGCTGCGTGTTGGCAAAACATCAGCCATCGGTGCGAACTCAATACTCGCCGATAGTCGATTCGTGAGCGACTACTCGCGGTGCCCGCTGCCGGATGGCAGTCACTTCACTCGCCTCGGCACCGAGACAGGTGGTCTGCAACCGCGAGCCTTCTTCTGCAAAACGAGCTACGTCGCTCTTGCGGATCATGTAGCCGGTCACCCGCACCAGATCGCTGTCGGCCACGTTGGCGGTGAACTCGCGCATACCGATGGCGAGCGCCCCCTTGCAGAGCTGCAACAGCGCCTGCGGGTTCTGGCGGATGGTGGGATCCAGCGTCAGGATCTCGCTGATCCCCGAATGGTAATAAGTGTGGTGCGGCGCCAGTGCCAGCACATGGCTTGCCGGATCCGGCTCATGCCCGTAGGGAATGCGCACCCCGGGGGTAACAGCCACATCGATGCTGAGGCCACCTTGCGAATGCAATAAAGCGCGGCCACCCCAGGCATGGGTCTGCGGGGTCGTGGTCACATAGGCGGAAAGCTGGGCCGAGATGCGATAGCCAAGCTGGTTCGCCTCCTCGCCATGGCCGTAGCGATCCGGCAGATTCTCTTTATCCATCAGGATATTGACCGCTTCCGCCATGCCGTAGATGCCGAACATGGGGACGAAACGATCCTCATCCAGCAGCCCCTCTTTCACCAGGAAGCTGTCGAAGAAACCGGACTCATCGTGGAGGAATGCGGCCCGCGCTTCGATCAGCTGAGAGGCCAAGCGGCAGTAGTGGGGCAGCAGGCAGCCGAGGAAGTCGTCGATCCCCTGACACTGCTCGGCGACCCGCTTGAGGGAGATGCGCACCAGGGTATTGGCGCCACCCGCCTGCGGCAGGGCGTTGTAGCAGCTGACGATACCAAAACCACGCTGGTCGAAGGTGTCGCGATGGATCGGGTAGTTGGCGATGTGCGGCTTGCTGCACTCGGCGATGTTCTTCACCGCCTGCAGCAGCAGATCGTCGGGGGTCTGCTCCGGATCGTGGAAGAAGGTGAGGTTCGGCGCCACCTGCTTGAGCTCGTTGTCGATACGCAGGATCAGGCGGCAGATGCGGTTGTCATCCGGCCCGATGTTGACGTGCATGAAGGCGTCCGGCAGCACCCGATCCAGATAGATCCAGAACCCCTTCAGCTTGCGATAGAGGGTCTCATCATCCAGTTCGCCGACAAACGGCAACAGCAGATGGTCGAGCCGCCCCAGCCAGACCGGCATGCCGGTGACGGAGGGGACATGGTGATAGAGGATGCGCAGGGCGTTGAGCGCCTCGTCGAAATCCTGCGGCGCCGTCAGCTCCAGCCAGGAAGAGCCCTGACTCAGGAATTTTTCATAGTCCGGCAGCACATAACGCGGCTTGTAGGGGGCGTGCCCTTCGAACATGTCGCAGATAAATCCCTGCTCCATCGCCTCGGCGACTGCGGCAGGCAGGTCGGGGTAGGGCAACGCATTCTCGGCGGCCAGCGCCAGTGCGTGGCTCTTCTGGGCGGCGGAGAGATGGGGATCGCGCACGATACGCTGACAGGTTTCGATCAAAGACATGGGACACTCCTTCACGGATAGAGCCCATATCCTCACCATTTGCAGGCTTTTTTTGAAGTGACATTCACAACAATACGAATGTCTCAAAAAGACATCCGCGAGAGAGGATCACACCCCAAACAGAACGGGGGCCTTGTCTGCCGACAAGGCCCCCGTTGTGCGGATCAGGGCTCGATGACGATGGGCGTACCCGGATCAACGGCGTCCCACACTTCATCCAGCTCGTGGTTGAGCATGGCGATGCAGCCGTTGGTCCAGTTGGAAGGCTGAACCCTGCGGTTGCCAATGCTGTTGCGCTGGCCGTGGATCATGATCATGCCACCCGGACGAACACCCAGCTCATTGGCGCGCTTGATGTCATCCAGGTTCGGATAGTTGATATGGATGGCTTTGTAGTAGCCGGAATTGGTCTTCTTGTAGTCGAGGGTGTAGCGTCCTTCCGGAGTACGCTGATCCCCTTCCTGCTGCTTGTGCCCCTTGGGCGCCGGGCCCAGAGCAATCCAGTAGCGCTTCAGTTCTTTGCCATCCTTCATCAGGGTCAGGCTATAGGTCGACTTCTTGACCACCACCAAATCGGCTTTTTCGGTAAAGGCAAAACTCAATGCGGGCCAAAGCCCCAACAAACACAGTAATACGGCTCTCATTCCATCCCTCGACAAGCCTCTGGTGCGGGCTTTTCTTGTTACCAGATCATCTGAACGATGCCCGCCGAGCGGCGAGCGAGCGCCATGATATTGGATCGCCATCAATACTCAATATGCCCGGCAAAACATATCTTGCCGCAGCAAGGCCATCTTCCTTGAACGCCGTCATTTGGCATTGGTAATTAACAGTTAAAACAACAAGATACAAAAAATTATCGCGCTGGCACCCGGGGCAATGATCGGCGAAGATAACATTCCACTCCCCGACAGGATCATGCCATGCGCTCTTCGTGCCGCCTCGCCACCCTGCTGTTCTCGCCACTTCTGCTCTGGCTGCCCGCCAGTGTCGCCGCCGATGCGCTCTGGCTGCGCGAGCCCGCCCTATCCCCCGATGGCAAGCAGCTTGCCTTCACCTGGCAGGGGCGCATTTTTGTCGCCAGTGCCGAGGGTGGCCCCGCTACGGCGCTCACCGGCAGCGACTACCTGAGCCAGCGGCCAATCTGGTCACCGGATGGCAAACAGCTCGCCTTTGCCGCCAATCTCTACGGCAACGAGGATGTGTTCGTGGTGCCTGCCAGCGGCGGCGAGATGGTGCGCCTCACTCGCGATTCGCGCACCGATCTGCCGCAAGCCTTCAGCGCCGATGGCAAACGGCTGTTGCTGAGCAGCCAGCGCCTGGGGACGCCCGATACCGACCATTTTGTCGCGGAAGGCTACCAATGGGGCGAGCTCTACTGGACCCCGATCACTGGCGGCACCTTTCAGGCCGATCTGCCGCTGCCTGCGACCCTCGCCCGCCCCCACGGGGAGCGGATCGCCTATCAGATGCCCGCGGCGGATCAACCCTTTCGCAAGCATCAGCACTCGTTTGCGGTGCCCCGTCTCTGGCTGTTTGATGGCAAGCAGCACAAGCAGCTGACCGAAGATCGGGTGGCGGCCACCGATCCGGTCTGGAGCGACAAGGGAGATACCCTCTTTTACCTGAGCGAGCGCAGCGGCGATTTCAACGTCTGGCGCCGGGATCTCGCCAGCGGCAAGGAGCAACAGCTGACCCACTATCAGGGCCATCCGGTGCGGGGGCTCAGCGCCTCTCGCAATGGCGATCTGGTCTGGTCATGGCTGGGCGAGCTCTATCGCCTCGATGCCAGTAGCAGCGAGCCACGCAAGCTGACCCTCACCCCGCAAGTGGCGAGCGCGCCGGATGAGGCGAGCGAGGCCCTGACCCTGGCAGGCGAAGCGCTGGTCAGCGAAGAGGCGGACGAGCTGATCCTGGTGAGCGAGGGCAACCTGTTTGCCGTCGACCCCGAGCGGGAGCGGGTGCGCCAGCTAACCCGCGATCCGAGCGAGCAGTCCAGCCCCCTCTTCGCCGAGCAGGGCCGCGCCCTCATCTATCTGTCGGAGCAACAGGGGCACGCCGCCCTCTATCGCCTGCGCAAGGGTGATCCGGATCTGCTGTTCAGCGATCCCGGCACTCTGACCGAGAGTCTGCTGCTGGCGATTCCCGGCAAGGGGATCAGCCGTCCGGTGCTCTCCCCCGATGGCAAACAGCTCGCCTTCGTGGTAGATGGCCAGGCCATCCACCTGCTCGATCTGGCGAGCAACAAGCAGCGGGAGCTGGTGCCTGCCAGCTTCAACCCCTCGCGCCACGAGGTGCATCTCGCCTTTGCCCCCGACTCCCGCCATCTGGCGCTCACCTTCCGCCCCGATGCGGCAGAGCAGGAGATCGCGGTGATCGACACGGCCAATCCCAAGGCCAAACCGGTCAATGTCAGCCTCAACGGCTATCAGGATGGGCAACCGGGCTGGAGCCAGGATGGCGCCATTCTCTACTGGCAATCGACCCGATTTGGCGCACTGGGGCCCGATGGCGAGCCCCTCGTCACCAACCTGCTCGGCATTTACAGCAGCCGCGCCGCCAGAGCCGATGCCATTGCCGAGCTGGAACCGCCGAAAGGGGGATACGGCTTTGAGAACGATCGTCTCAACCATCGCGAAGCACTGCTGCTGCAACCCACCGGCACCCTGCTCGCCAGCCGCATCATCGGCGACCAAGTGATCTATCTGGTGGAAGAGATGGGGGTCAACAGCGAGAGCGAGATCAAGGGCTACAGCCAGGATCTGCGCAAGGGCAAAACCAGCGAACTGTTTGGCGAGCAGCCAGGCCCTGCGCTGGCAAGCCTCAACCAGCAGGGCACCCTGGCTACCCTGGTGCGGGATGGGGAGATCACCCGGATCCACCTCGACTCCGGCGAGGCCACCAGCGCCCCCTTCGCCTTGCAACCCACCAGCCGCTGGCAGGAACGCATGACCGCCGCCTTCGATCAGATCGCCCGGCTCACCCGGGACGAGTTCTATCTGGACGACATGAACGGGGTGAACTGGGATAGCTATGTCGCCGCTTACCGCTGCCTGCTGCCGGGCATCGGCAACCCGCGGGACTTTGGCAACCTGTTGGCGGAGCTGGCTGGCGAGCTCAATGTTTCCCACACCTGGGGCAGCGGCCCCGCCTCCTTCCCGCGCATGGCGGACGAGACCGCCAGCCTGGGCGGCTACTGGCAGGATGGCGAGCAAGGGGTGATGCTCACCGCCCTGCTCTCTGGAGGCCCGCTGGATCAGGAGAGCGATATCGCCCCGGGCGCCCGCCTGCTCGCCATCAACGGCGTCCCGATTGCCAATCTGGCCGAGCTGGATCGGGCCCTCAACCATCAGGCTGGCGTCCGGCTTGCCCTCACCTTCCAGCAGGAGGGCAACAAGCAAACTGACGAAGTGGTGCTCACCGCCATCGACAAGCAGCAGGAGTACCAGCTGCAACAGGATCGCTGGATTGAGAAACGACGGGAACTGGTGGCCAGCCTGAGCGGAGGACGGGTCGGCTACGTCTATCTGCCGGCAATGAATAGCGAGGTCTACGATGCGGTGGTGGCGGATGCCCTCGGCAGACAGCGCAATCGCGATGCGCTGATCGTCGATGTCCGCTTCAACAGCGGTGGCTATCTCGCCAATACACTGGTGGAGTTTCTGACCGGCAGCGGCAGCGCCAAGGGGATGGCCAGCAGCTGGCCCCGTCAGGGCAAGGGGGAAACCGATGCCGCCACTCGCCAGTGGACCAAGCCTTCGGTGGTGCTGGTCAACGCTGGCAGCTACTCGGAAGGCTCCGCCTTCCCCGAGTACTACCGCGCCCTCAAGGTCGGCCCCATCGTCGGCGATCCGGTGCCCGGCACCGGCACCATGGTCTACAGCCACGACTCCAGGCTGATCCCGGGGCTCTCCTACGGCATTCCGACCCTGGGGCTGCGCAAACCGGACGGCACCTTCTACGAGAATCAGGAGCTGATCCCGGACCTGCAGGTGCCCCTCACCCCCGCCGACATGGTGGCCGGGCGCGACCCGCAACTGGAGGCGGCAGTACAAGCCGCCCTCAAGCAGTTGTCAGCCAGCGCCAAATAACGGCCCCCATCGAGCTCAACGAAAGCGAAACAGCTCGCGATGCAGATGCCCGTCCGGCAACAGCCGGGTCAGGGCATCTGCCATCCCCTCCGGCCCGCAAAACCACACCTGCTCGGGGGCATCCTGCGCAATGCGGGCAAGATCCAGTCGCCCGGCCGCCTTGTCCAGATGCAGCTGATAGCGCACGCCGGTGCGATGACAGAGCTCGGCCAACCGCCGGTGGTAGACGGCGCCTGCCAGATCCGGCGCACACTGGATCAGGGTGATCCCCTCGCTGCGCTCCCCACGGGCAGCCAACCCCTCCAGCCAGGCGACGAACGGTGTGATACCGATCCCGGCCCCCAGCCAGAGGGCTCTACCTCCCCCTTGCGGGGCGACAAAGGCGCCATAGGGCCCGGTCACCACCACCCCATCCCCGGCGCGCGCCTCTGCCACCAGCTGACGGGTATGATCCCCGAGCGCCCGCACCGCGATCACCAGCTGGCGCCGATCCGCTGACACCCGCACCAGGGTAAAGGGGTGCGGCCCCTCCTTGGCGTCAAACTCGAAGAAGGCAAACTGGCCCGGGCGGTAATGGGCGAGCGGCCGCTCCAGCTGCATGGTCAGCTCGCAGGTGTGATCCGCCAGCGTGCGCACCGCAACGACCCGGCCTGGATGGCGATCCCGCGCCCCCACTTGTCCCAACAGGGAGTAGAGGGCCCCGATAGCACCGATCCCGCCGATCAACCAGATCGATACCCCAACAGGCGTCATGGCTCCCACCTGAGGCAGCAGGCAGAGCCCGTGCCCCCACCCCGCCAGATAGATGAGCGGCGCCAGACGGTGGATCAGCCGAAAACGGCCATAACTCACCAGCGCCAGCAAGCTCACTACCACCAACGCGATCAGTAGATAGAAACTCCACTCACCCAGGGTATTGCCAAGGGCATGGAGCGAGATGCCATTACCTGCGCTAGCTCCAGCTGCACTGGCCCCACGCCGGGCGGGACGACTCAGCCAACCCGCCGAGACTGCCCACTTGGGCGCCTCCACCACCAGCCAGTGGGCGGTCAGCGCCAATGCACCGCCGATGGCCGTCTGACGGTGCAATCGCAACATCCGGTCCAGACCGCCACACCACACCTCCAACTGCGGCAGGCGCAACGCCAGCAAAAGCGAAATGGCCATATAGGTCATCCCCAGCAGGCCGGTCAGTAACAACATCTCATGGCGCCAGGGCCACACTCCGTTGGCATCCCCCGCATACCCGAGCCACCAGACTCCGACCGCCAGCAATGGCAACAGCCACCACATCCATTTGTTCGTCATAACATGCCCCCCGGTTCCATCGCGGCAGGGCCTCATCTCCCTGCTCATGGCACCATTGCACACCCGTCCGGTCACAAGACTTTGCCAGAGGGGGAAGCTTGTGTGGCAATGTGTGACAAACGGAAACAAAAGAGGGGCCGACTGGCCCCTCGTGATCACCCTTGTTGGCTCGCCCCTCTTCACAGGAGATGGCGCACAATCCACCTCCGCTGTGATTGACGACCTGCCAGGAAAAGGAATCAAATGGGGACGTTACATATCTGCGGCGGAAAACCTGCTGCCCACTCTTCCAGACAAGGAGATCCCCCTTGCTTTCATCCACTGAACAACGCTACTGCCCGAGTTGTCAGCGCGAGACCAACCATGTCGTGGTGCTGGTCGACAAATCCTTTGGCAAACAGCCGACACCGGAGCAAAAGCGCACAGCATTTATCAAAGACTTCATTACCGGCTGGGCCGCCGGCCCCTTTCTGGCCAACATGGATCGCTTTGAACGACATGCCATCTGTGAAAATTGCGGAAATAAAGTTATTGATGAATGAAAAATTAGGGGCAAAACGACTGGTTTTGGGAGTGTCGGCGACATCACGATGGCAAACCGGCCCGAAAAAAACGCTCCGGGTACCCCGCCCGCTTCGCAGTGCTTTATCGGTGATAAAAAATGAGGGGCCGACTGGCCCCTCATGCTCACGGCGCTTTCGAGGCCGCTCGCTTGCCCACCAGCCGGTGCAGCAGCTTGTTGTATTTCGCCCAGGAGTGGATCAACAGGAAGATGCCGAACAACAGGGCCAGAAACAGTTGTCCCACCTCGATGGCATCCAGCGAACCGATAAAGCTCTCATCCTCCTCCGTCTCCAGATAGTTGAACCAGGGTTGCAGCGCCAGAAACAGCCAGCCGCCCCAGGTCACCAGCAAGATCAGCAGATCCCGCAGCCGGTACTTCCAGCTGCGCCGGGCGCCGTTGCTGATGATCATCTCGTTCGCCAGCTTATGCTTTGTCACGGAACGACTCTCCCCTGTCAGGACTCTCCCACACCGCCAGCTGGCCACGGCGACGCAGGATCGCCTTGGGCACCGCCACCACCACGGTCACCAGATTGAGCAGCCAGTAGATAAGCGGATACCAGACGCACCAGATAAAGCTGCGGGCCATGCTCTTGTCGTAGTGGTTGTCGATAAAGATGCTGACCCCGAACTGCACCAGGCAAATCGCGGTCATCATCACCCCGGTCCACTGGAACAGATGACCCACCGCCAGTCCGCTCAAGTCAGGCTCAATCAGCCAGATCAGCGCCAGCAGCAACATGCTGTAGCACCAGGCCACGCTGGAGAGATACTCCAACAGCAGCAACCAGAAGCGGCGGTTGCGCCAGCACATCGCCTGCAACCCGTAGCGCAGAAACACCTCGGCGCCCCCCTGCGCCCAGCGCAACCGCTGCTTGTAGAGACCGCGTACCGTCTCCGGCATCAGCACCCAGCAGAGCGCCTGGGGCTGATAGTGGATGAGCCAGCCGGCCAGCTGCAGCTTCCAGCTGATGTCGATATCCTCGGTCACCATGTCATTGCTCCAGCCGCCGACTGCCTCGACCGCCAACTTGCGAAAGGCCACCACCACCCCGGAGACGGTAAAGACAGTGCCGTAGATCCGCTGGGCCCGCTTGATGAGGCCGATGATGGAGCTGAACTCGCCGGTCTGGATCTTGCCGATGATGGTGGAGCGGGTGCGCACCCGCGGGTTGCCGGTGACCGCCCCGACCCTCGGGCTCTCGATGAAGTGCTTCACCATCCAGCGCACCGCGTCATAGTCGAGCACCGCATCCCCGTCGATGCCGACCAGGATCTCCCCGCTGGCCACCGCCAGCCCGTTGTTGAGCGCCATCGCCTTGCCCTGATTGTGCTGGTGGAGCACGGTCAGGCGCGGATCCTGCTGCGCCAGCCGATCCAGCCGCGCGCCTGTGTCGTCCTTGCTGCCATCGTTGATGGCCAGCACCTCAAAATCGGGATAGCGCTGGCGCAGCAGGTGGCCGATGGTCTCCTCGACATTGGCCCCCTCGTTGTAGCAAGGCACCATCAGGGTCACCCTGGGGTAATAGGGGAGCTCCAGCCCCCGCTTGGCCAGCGCGATATCCCTTCGCTCCCACTGGAAGTAGTAATAGAGACCGCCACAAACCCACACCATGGCCATCAGACTGGGATAGGCCAACGTAAAGATGGCTATCCCTTCCAGAAGATCCTTCACTGCATCGCCTCCCCTTGGGTGGCTTTAGCGGTACTGACTGCGACCGGCGTCGCCGGCAGCTGGGTCGGCTGAGGCTGGGTCTGCACCGAGAAGACCGGCTTGAGCACGGCCGGATCCGGCTGGTTGTTGTGAAAATCATCCGGGTAGTAGCCAAAGTTGGTCACCCCCTTGCGCTGGATGATCTGCATCCAGCGCACCAGCTCGGCATCGGGGATAGGCTGGTCGGTGCGCCAGTTGCGACTCTGCAATTCGAACACCAGCCGATTGGCCGGCACCTGTGCCAGTGAATCCTCCGCCAGCCTGGCCAGCCACTCATCGGGGTTTTCTGCCTGCTCCATATAGGGCATCGCCATTACAGCGGTGTAGTCATAGGCCTTGGCAAACGCCGCCATGCTCTGGGCAAACCACTGCTGGGATTGCGGCTCTGTCACCAGCGCCGCATAGATGTTGCGGGCAGTCTTGAGACCATCGGCGCCCCCTTGCCGGTAACGAGCGGCGGCATCACGCAGCGCCATGGTGAAGTCGATCAGCAGATCGGTCTTCTGCTCCCCCTGTGCCTGCAGCGCATTCGGGGTGCGAGCCAGCGGCATCGGCCCCTCGTAGTCGCTGAGGAAGGCGTCGTCATGGAACAGCAGGCCATCGAACTTGGTGTAAAAACCGAGATCCTCATAGATATCCAGCAGCAGCTGACGGCTGGCAGGATCCCAGGGCGAGAGGCGCAGATACTGCCCCTTGGCGGGGGCGCCGGTACGGCTGTCGGTGACATAGGCGTGGTTCGGCCCCATGTCGTAGGCCATCACCGGCATCCAGGCGAACACCTTGACCCCGGCACGGGTCTTGAGCTGCCAGGACACCCGATTGAAGAGATCCGTCTTGACCGGCATATGACGGTTGGGGAAATAGAGCGCCTCCGCTACTCCGTCGCCGTTGTCATCGGCATAGGCCTGCAGATAGACGGTGGTGATACCGTAACCCTTGATCCGGTCCAGCAGCATGTCGATGTTCTTGTTCATCTGCTGCGGATCCTTGTCGTAGACATAGTCCAGATCCACGTGCACCAAGCGCTCCACCTGCCGCTCCCAGGTGTTGCCCCCCATGATCTCGTCCAGAGTTTCGAGGCTGGTGTCCTCCTCCAGCAGATAGCGGCGCACCGTGCTGCCCGAGTCACTCAGCTTGTTGAGCCCTTCCGCAAGGGTGAAGGTGTATGGCATCCCCGCCGCACGGGCCAGATCCAGCGCGGTCTGGTTGAAGGCGCCGTAGGGCCAGACCAGGATCCGTGGGGCCCGACCGGTCTGCTCCCTGAGCTGACTGGCCGATGCGTCAAAGTCGGCTTTTATCCGGGCCCGATAGTCGGCCATGCTCTCGTAGCCATTCTGGCTCCAGCCTGCGGTGGTGACCGCCGGCTGCACGTTGCCCTGCGGGTTGGCGAGCAGCCCGTAGTGGGAGGTGAAAGTGTGGGAGGCCAGCTCCACCAGTCCGGAGTCCTGCATCTCGCGGATCTGCGGCCAGCCGACGAAGTAGCTGCGCGGCAGTTTGTCATTGCCGTACGGGACCATCTTGTCATCGGCCACATCCAGCCAGCTGCCCACCAGCGCAAAGACCGCCGGATAGTTGTAGAGCTTGAGCAGCGGATAGACTAGCCGGTAGAAGCTCTCGTAGCCATCATCGAAGCTGAGCAGGATCGCCTTCTCCGGCAGCGGTCCCTTGCCCGCTTTGGCATCCAGGATCTGCTGGAAGCTGACCGGGTGATAGCCCTGCTGCTTGATCCAGTTGAAGTGGCGGATCAGGGTGTCGCGCCGGATGGTCTGGGGATAGAGCTTGAGGTTGGGGGTCAATTTCAGATCGACGATATCGTGGTAGCAGAGCACCACGTAGTCATCGGGTTGACGGGCCGCCTGCGTCAGCGAAGGCAGCAGTGCAAGCAGCAAAACGAAAGGAGCAAGCCAGCGTTTCATCACATGAAACTCCATTGCAGATTGGCGAAGATGAAATTTCCGAACTCGGGGTTGCCGTCATAGATGGCCTGACGGCGGCCCAGGCCATAGCCCAGGCGGAGAGCGGGAGAGAGGATCCAGTCATGGCGATAGCTGAGCTGCCACCCCTGATCGCTGCCATAGCCCTGCTGCCAGTAGTGATTGCCACTCATGGTCAGGCTCTGCAGCAAAGAGCGACGACCGTCCAGCGGCAGTCGATAGCGCCCCGCCAGCTCCAGCTCCAGATTGCGATCCTGCTGGGGGTTGAAGTAGTCGACTTCCACCGCCTCGTTGCGTGAGGCGGCACCACGCAAGGTGGTATCGAACCACCAGCGATCCCGGCGCCAGAGATCCTGACGCAGCCAGCCGGAGGCCGTCAGCCGCCGGTTGCCATCGCTGATATCCATCCGCTCCAGCCGCAGTGCCCCCTCGCGGGTCTCATCCTGACGCCAGCCCAGATCGAGCTGGTATTGATCGGCGTAGTTGCCACGCGCCAATGCCCGCAGCGGGGTATCGACACTGTTGAGGTTGATGGCCGTGCCCAGCGTCCAGTGATCATTCAACCGCCAGTCGAGGCGACTCCACAGATAGCCTTTGTGGTTGAGCTCGCTGCCCGTGCCCCCCTCCAGCGTCAGCTGCAGCGGGTAGAAAAAGATCTCGGCCCCCAGCCCGGTATAGGCGGCGCGCTCGGGCTGCTGGTCGAACTCGCCAAAGCTGCCCTGACGGCGGACAAACAGTCGATCACCGCCATCAGTGCGAGCACTGTAGAGGCGGCTGTCGTAGCTCCAGTCACGACTGGCCTGCACCGAGCCCCCTTCGTTGCGACCATGAGTCAGGTCAGTGACAAATTGCGGGGCCTGCTCCAGAGTCAGCCGCTGCTGTAACTCCTGACGATCCCGGGTCAGGTTGCCGAGGGTGCGCACAGCCTGCGGCGTGCCCTGCCAGTCGCCCTTGTCGAGCCGGGCATTGAGGCGGCCGGGCTCGGCCAGCACGGTGCGTCCGACAGGCAGCCAGCGCACAGCCTGCCGATACGCCTGCTCGGCCCCGTCGGGATGACCCCGCCAGCGGCGGATATCCCCCAGTTGCAGCCAGAGCCAGGGATTGGCTGGCGCGGTTTGCAGCCACGCTTCCAACTGAGCCTCTGCGGCGCCCGCCTGACCACGCCAGGCCTGCAGCAAGGTTTTCAGCTGCAATACCTTCTCGTAGTCGTCGTTGGCCATCCGCATGTTGCCGGTGAAATCCCAGCGAGTCGGTGGCTCCTGCCAACCGGCCAGCAGACCCTGTGCCGCGCCATAGCGCTCGCCATCCGAATAGGCGTAGAAGCGCTTCTCCAGCAGGCGCTTGTCTTTGGCCCGTGCGGGGGTCGCCAGTTGCTGGTAAATCATGGAGGCCTCATCCACCCGTCCCAGCCCGGCCAGAGCATCGGCGCGCGCCTCCAGCACATAGTCAGGCAATGGCCCCTCGGCCTGCAGCGTCGCAGACTCCCGTTCGGCCCGGGCAAAATCGCCAAGGGCTACCAGGGTCACCACTACATCGCGACGGGCACTGATGTAGAGCACATGATCGTGAGGGGCACGGGCCAGGATCCGCTCTTGCAGTGCAAGCGTGCGAGTAAGGGAGCGACGGGCCAGCGCCGGATCTTCGGTCTGGGCCGAGATCCGCAGCAGATTGACCGCCTGGTAGTAGTCGAGCCAGAGCCGGTCGACCGGTTTGAACAGCTTGGGGTAACGGCCCATCAGCTCTGCAGCGGCAGGCCCTGCCCCCAGACTCACGGCTACCCGATAGAGTGCCAGCACCTGTTCGGGGTTGTCCGGCTCCAGCTCCAGCCACTGCTGGCGGGCCAGCAGCTCACCCATGGGATCTTCACCTTGGCGGGCGGCATAGATGCGGGCTTCGAGGATCGCCTGATCGCGGCCAAAGTTGGCCTCATATTCACCCGCAGCGTGGCGGGCCAGCTCGCGGTTGCCCTGATCACTGGCAGTGAGAAACAGCCCGAGCCAGCCATTGCGGTTGGCGGGATCGCGTCCCTGCAGGATGCGGTAATAGCTGATCGCCTCGGAGTAGCGCTTCTCGTCGCGGGCGGCACGTGCCACCCCTTCCAGCGTACTGTTGCTGATGGGGCTGAGCTCGCACGGCTCACAGGCGGCCAGCGCCCCCTTGCGATCACCCCGCCACAGCTGCACGGCAATCAGGTCATCGAGCACCTTGCCATCACCACTTTGTCGATAGAGAGCATCCAGCCCGTGCGCTGCCGCATCCAGCTCTCCCGCCCGGGCCTTGATCACCCAGGCTTCACGCACTCTGTCCACCTCACTGGCGCACACCAGCAGGGGCAGCAGCGCCAACATCAAAAAGATGCGATTCATTCGCAACATACCACCCATAACAAACGCTGGTCGTATTGTCCCTGCACGGCCATGCGGATATACACACCCGTCCGCTCCTGCCTGACGAGCAAGAGGGCTTCCTGACTTGTGTGCTGATTTCGAGGGTGAAAGGCGGGCAGCGGCCACACCTTTCCTATGTGCGGCCCAGCCATCTCCGGGCGGAGATCTGAGGCTTTCCGAACCCGATTCACATCGGGAGTGGCAAGGTGGGCGATTTTGCAGCTGTGGACAATTTAGTCAATCCAGTAAGATGAGAATGTTTCTCAAACAGATGAATAGATCAATCTTTATGCACAAAGGTGAGTACAAAAAACACCATTAACAAAATAAACAAAGATATGAGGCGATAAGGTTCTATGAGCTTATGGCCTGCTCTGTAGAGACTTGTTCATATGAATACATATTTAATCTGAAATCCGCATACCAAAACCATCATGCGACAGCCTGTGTCATCAGCATTTCTAAAGTCGCACCAGCCAGTCATCGCCGCGAACAGACATCAGAACCACGCCAAGAGTGCCCCCGGCTCAAGAACCGGGAGCATTCCAGCTTACGCAACAGAGGCTCGTGCGCTGTGGCTCAGGATCCACGCCTCGAAGTCGGCCAGCATGCGGGTTTCCGACTCGCTGTTGTCGGCGATAAGCTCGGCGCCGTGTACCACCCGGATATGGGCATCGAGCGGGCTTCCCTCGCCAGTTGCGGGGCGCTGCTGGGCGGCGGCCATGCAGGCCTGCGCCTGTTGCCACGCCTCGGCGGCGC
The DNA here is from genome assembly GCF_027705905.1 of Aeromonas sp. Y293-4. Classification (NCBI taxonomy): domain Bacteria; kingdom Pseudomonadati; phylum Pseudomonadota; class Gammaproteobacteria; order Aeromonadales; family Aeromonadaceae; genus Aeromonas; species Aeromonas sp. Y293-4. The sequence continues at coordinate 177,423 of NZ_JAPDCI010000008.1, forward strand.
TCAGGTTGCACGCCTCGGCCAGCGGCACCGCGCTGAATCCCTCGCCGGTCAGGCTGCGCAGGGTCTCATCGTGACTCATGCCGTTGCCAGGCCCCCAGTAGTGGGCGGCCAGATCCGGCCCGATACGCGGGTTGTCGGTGAGGTAGCCATCACGTTTGAGGAAAAAGGCGCGGGTCTGCTCCACCGCCATCAGCGCCAGCAGGTAGCCATGATAGGCGCAGGCCGACTCCTGATTAAGGAGGTGCGGAATGGCCAGCAACGGGCGCGGGCTCTCCACCCCGAGGATCTTGCGCTCCCACTGACGGGCCAGCGCCAGCACCGCCTCGGGAGTACGTTCGGCCTCATCCATGGCGTAGAGATCCCGCTCGAAGTAGGCCACCAGCGCGATCTGACGTTCGTTAAACGCGCGAAACGGCTGACGCGCTTCAATCATCTCCTTGATAAGGGCGTCGGGAACAGCCTCTCCCGCCGCATTTCTGGCGTAACGTTTGAGCCAGTCAGCATCGTCCAGCAGGCTGTCGCAGAACATCGACTGGGTTTCGGCATAGGCCATGGAGGTGGGCGGAAACTCCTGTGAGAAGCAGGGGGCGTTGCCGGTGACATTGGCAAAGTGCGCGGCGTGGCCTCCCTCGTGGAACAGGGTGTTGAGGCCACTCCAGCCGCTGCCCACCTGCGCCGGATCGGCCAGGCTGGTGAAATTGACCACCGCCGGCACCCACTCCCCCTGTTGGAAGAAGCTCGGTACCGGACCGTGGCAGAAGCCGTTCTCGTATTTCCCCTCACGGGTCAGCAAATCCAGGGTCAGGGTCGCACCACGATACTGGATGCCGAGCCGGCGGAAGCTCTCAACCCAATCCCGCAGCGCCCGCGAGAAGGGCACGTAAGGATCTAGCTGGCGGGTCACATCGCCGCTCACGCTGTAACGCAGGTTATGGGGCAGCAGGGCCGCCTCCCCCTTGGCGGCCTTCAGCTCGGCCAGGCTCTGCTGCAACCGGGCGTCGGTGCGGGCAATAAAGTCGTCGAGGATGGCGAACAGCTGCTCCGGGCTCATCTGCTCGTTCTTGCGCACCTTGTAGTCGAAGTAGTCGCGATAGCCCATGGCACGGGCAAAGCGGTTGCGGATCGCCACCACCTCGAGAAAACCGTTGCCGACCACCCACTGCTCCAGGGTGCGGAACATGGCGAGCGCGCTCTGGCGCACCGCCTCGTTCGGGCTGGCGGCAAGGGAGGTACTGGCGGCAGGCAGGCTGCCTGCGACCTGCTGACCCTGCTCATCCAGCAGGGTCAGTTTCAGCCCCTTGCGGCGGGCGAACAGCTCCGCCTCGGCGGCTACCAGCTCATCCATCAGGGCGGCAGCGGCGGGATCTTCAATCACATTGCACTCGAAGAAGGCGATCCAGCCTTGCAGACCGCGCTTGAGATCATCCTCGTCGGCCTGCACCAGCATCTCCCGCAATTCGGGCAGACGGGCCGGATTGGCACAAAAGGCCTTGTAGGCCTGCTCGGCCGCGGTGAAACCGGCCTGATCATCGCTGGTGCCCATATAGGTGGACCAGAAGAGATCCTCCTTGCGCCTGTGTACCTGCAGGTAGTCGGCGTTGAGCTGGTTGAAGTAATTCCTGGCAATGGAACTCATAAATTCCCTCTTGTTATGGGGTCACCCGCAGCGGGGCCCACTCCTTTTTTTGAAGAAATGCCAAACCATTCACACTCTTTGGCAAAAATTGCGCAGGGATGCGCATCAACACGCTACCAAAAAGTGGGGGTTGCTGTCTGCTGACTATACTGATGTTAAAACGCTCATTTGAGAAAGCTCGGCAAGAGACTGAAAGTAAATGAGTTGTTAACTCTTACGAACTGGCTGCCGCGGTACAGAGCCACATAAAATCAACAGGGAAATGAGGGTTTAGTCATGTTCAAGCTCGGTGATATTACCGTGAGCCGCAAATTGATTTTGCTGCTCGCACTGGCGTTTGTCGGTTTTGTCTCGCTGCTGCTTATCTCGGCCAACGCGCTCCAGCGCAATCTGATGAGCGAGCGAGAGGCGCGGCTCAATGCGGTACTGGAGCAGGCCATGAGCCAGATCCAGTTTCTGGCCAGCACCCTGCCAGCAGAGCAGGCCCAGCAGGAAGCGCGCAAGCTGCTGACCAACACCCGCTTTGATGGCAACAACTATTTATTCGTCATCGACGAGAACCGCACCATGGTGGTTCACCCTATCCGTCCCGAACTGGTCGGCCAGAAGATGGGTGAAGGAAGTGCCGCCACCGCCGGGCAGTTCTGGTATCAGATGGTGGATATCGCCAAAGGGGGCAAACAGGGCACCCTGCAATATGTCTGGACAGGCCCATCGGGTGAAACCGCCGACAAGCTCTCCATGGTCTCCGGCTATCAGCCCTGGGGCTGGATCCTCGGTTCCGGCATGCTGCTGCAGGATATTCAGCAGACCATCTGGGCCCAGTACATGAAGATGGGTACCGCCACCGCCATCGTGATCCTGCTGATGGGGCTGCTGGGCTGGCGCATCACCCACTCCATCGTCTCCCCCCTCAGCCAGATCAACCACGCCATGCAACGGGTCGCCAAGGGGGATCTGGTGGTGAGCATCCCGGTACAGGGCAAGGATGAGCTGGGAGTGGTCGCCCGCTGCACCAACCAGAGTCTCGATGCCATCCGCCACGCGCTGCTGGAGGCAAGTCAGGGGGCCCGCAACGTGGCCGATGCCGCTCTGCGCATTGCCGCCTCCGCCGAGCAGACTAATCAGGCGGTCACCAACCAGCGGGATCAGCTGGCCCAACTCGCTACAGCCATGAACGAGATGAGTACCACCATCTCTGACGTAGCGGGCCATGCCGAGAACACTGCGCGCGATACCCAGGAGGCGACCGGTGAGGCTGGCCTCGGCAACCGGGATGTGCACGCCAGCGTGAACGGCATCAAGGCGCTCGCCAGCGAAGTGGAGCAGGCGACCCAACAGGTCAATCAGCTCAAAGAGGGGGTCATGCAGATCGGCGAGGTGACGGCGGTCATCAGTGCCATCTCGGATCAGACCAACCTGCTGGCCCTCAACGCCGCCATCGAGGCAGCCCGCGCCGGCGAGCAGGGCCGTGGTTTTGCCGTGGTGGCCGACGAGGTGCGCCAACTGGCCAGCCGCACTCGCCAGTCCACCGAGGAGATCCAGAGCACCATTGCCCAACTGCAACAACGGGCCGTCAGTGCAGCCAATGCCATGGATGCCAGCCGCAAGCTGGCGGAGAGCAGCGTCGATCAATCCCAGCAGGCGGGCCAGGATCTCACCCTGATCGTCAACCACATCCAGCATGTGAGCGACATGGCGACCCAGATCGCCACCGCCGCCGAGCAGCAGAGCATGGTGGCCGAGGATATGAACCGCAACGTCAGCGGCATCAACGACTCGGCGCTGGAGATGTCCCAGTCCGCCTCGCAACTGGCGCAGGAGAGCGAACTGCTGGCCGGTCTCTCCCGCAGCCTTGATGAACGGCTTGCGGTGTTCAAACTGGGCAAGGAGTCAGCTACAGCGCCAATGATGACTCCTGTGTCTCCCCCCTCCGGAGAGCAGCGCGCCCGTCATTGATGGCGTCAACCCGTGTCGCCTTGTCACCCGACCTGCCAGCCCAGCTGGCAGGTTTTTTTACGCCAACAACACGCAATTAGCATGCACCTTATCGGCATATTCAACGGTATTCGACGCCATTCACAGATAAGAGAACAATTTAAAAACAGCTAGTTAGAATGATCCATGTGCCGTTGAACGGTGCATTTAAACATTTAACTTCAAATAATTAATCAATGCGGTGCACAATGGTGATGGCCGAACATTTGGCCCATCACTAACCATCTAGTCATTTGGCAAACTGACCGAAAGGTCGGGACGCAAAGCCTCCGGTCTACAGACGTTTTGTCCAGGATAGCGGGGTTGCCACACGCAAGTGTGCATCGGGGATCTCCTCGGCCAACTGACTGCCCACATCTATCGAACAGAGGAATGTATGGCAGCAAAAATCCAACTCAATCACATCGCGGCGATGCTGGCCCTGCTGGCCAGCGGCAGCGCCCTGGCCCACGGCTACATCAGCCAGCCCGAGAGCCGCAACTACCTGTGCAAAACCGGTGGCAACAGCCAGTGTGGCGGCGTGCAGTGGGAGCCCCAGAGCGTGGAGGGCCCATCAGGCTTCCCGCAAACCGGCCCGCAGGATGGACAAATCGCCTCGGCGGGCAGCCCGCGCTGGAGCGAGCTGAACATCCAGACCAGCGACCGCTGGACCAAGCGTGAAGTACAGCCCGGTCCCTTCGCCATCAGCTGGACCTTCACTGCCAACCACGTCACCCGTAACTGGCGCTACTACCTCACCAAGCAGGACTGGAACCCCAACCAGCCGCTCACCCGCGCCTCGTTCGACCTGACCCCCTTCTGCGTCATCGACGGCAACATGGTGCAGCCGCCCAAGCAGGTGACCCATAACTGCATCCTGCCGGAGCGCACCGGTTATCAGGTGATCCTCGGCGTGTGGGAAGTGGGCGACACCAGCAACAGCTTCTACAACATCATCGATGCCAAGTTCAAAGATGGCAGCCAGCCACCGCTGGAGTGGAGCCAGGCAGGCACCATCTACCCCTCCATCGATCTCGCAGTGGGTGACAAGGCAATGACCCGGGTATTCGATGCCAACGGCGAGCGCCCCGAGCTGCAGACCGTGCTGACCATCACCACCGCCGAGCAGGGCCAGAAGAACAACTGGGCCCATGCCCTCGCCAGCAAGATCAACGCCGAGCAGAGCCTGATCCGCGCCGGTCAGCAAGGAGCCGATGGCCAGTTCAATCCGGTCTACGGTATGAACCCCGTCTATCTGCATCGAGACAGCAAACTGAAGCGGGTCGAGATTGACCTGCAACAGCTGCAGCCGCCGGTAGTGGACAGCATCAGCGTCAGCGGTCTGGCCAGCGACTATGTGCTGGACAACGGCAAGGCCACCCTCGATTTCACCGTCACCGCACAGGGCGATCTGGCCGTCACCAACACCCTCTATGACCACGGCGGCGTCGCCAAGGGTGAAAGCAGTGCCGACATCAAGGACAGCAGCCACACCTTTACCATGGCGCTGGAAGGGCTCAAGGCAGGTCACCACCAGCTGGTGATCAAGGCCACCCCGAAAGCGGGCGGCGAGACCATTCAGCAGACCATGGATCTGATGTTCAAGGAGCAGAGCAGCGGCGAATACGACTTCGTCTTCCCGAACTCGCTCAAATCCTATGCCGCCGGCACCAAGGTGCAGCAGCCGAAAAATGGCAAGGTCTATCAGTGCAAGCCCTTCCCCTACAGCGGCTACTGCCAGCAGTGGACCACCACTGCCACCCAGTACGAGCCGGGCATCGGCTCCCACTGGCAGATGGCGTGGGATGAAGTGAAGTAACTCGCCACCGGATAGCAAAAGGGGAGCCATTGGCTCCCCTTTTGTCATCTCTTCCTATTCAAATCTGGAAGTCGAGGGCAGGCTCGCTGCCCATGGCGCGGGCTTGAATATCCGCCAGCGCCAGCTCGGGGTTGCAAAGCTGGATAAACTGCCAGGCAAAGTTGTGCTGGAACTGCCCCTGCTTGAGGCCAATCCAGGCGGTGTGGGGGGCAAACAGATGGCTGCCATCGAGCTGTACCAGCCCCTGATCGCGCTGTGCGTCGAACGCCATGTCGGCCAGTATGCCGACCCCCATCTCCAGCTCGACATAGGTCTTGATGACATCGGAGTCCTGCGCCGTCAGCAGGATCTGTGGCTCGATGCCAGCCGCAGCAAAGGCTTCATCCACGCGCACCCGCCCGGTCAACCCGGCTTGATAGGTGACGATGGGCCAGTTGGCCAGCGCCGCCAGCGTCAGCTCCCGCTCACCAGCCAGTGGATGTTGCTCGGGCACCACGATATTGTGGTGCCAGCGGTAGTAGGGAAATGCCACCACCCCTTCGCTCTTGTCGAGCTGCTCGCTGCTGATGCCGATATCCACCTCGCCGGTCTGCACCAGCCGCACTATCTCCTCCGGGCTGCCCTGACGCAGCTCCAGCTGTACCAGCGGAAACTGCTCGCGAAACGCCTTCACCACCCGCGGCAGGGCATAGCGGGCCTGGGTATGGGTGGTCGCCACCAGCAAACGGCCCGAGTCGCGGTTGGCAAAGGTACTGGCCAGTTTGCGGATGTTGTTGGCGTCATTGAGAATGCGCTCGGCAATCACCAGCAGCTCCTTGCCAGGCTCGGTCATACCGAGCAGCCGCTTGCCGTAGCGTATAAATAGTTCGATACCGAGCTCCTCTTCCAGCTCGCGGATATGGCGACTCACCCCGGATTGCGAGGTAAAAAGGGCGTTGGCCACCTCGGTCAGGTTGTAATCCCGCCGCGCAGCCTCCCGGATAATGCGTAACTGCTGAAAATTCACCTTGTCGCCTCCTGCGAAGAGTGGGCGACACAATCTGCTCGCCCCTCTCATTTTTGTTATTTGGCCGGATCATGCCCCGGCAGAGCGCCTGAACCGGGCGGCCACACCGCCCGCAACACAGCATCAAATCTGATAATCGGGATAGAACTGCGCCTGTCTGGCCACCAGCTTCACCCCCTGACCCGGGACAAACAGCTTGGCCGCCTCCTTGGTCAGCTCCGCCTCATAGTGAGCCCCTTTGGTCTCACCGTCACCACGCAGCTCCACCCGAATGCGTGGCCCCATGGGCAGCAGACGGGTGATGGTGGCACGGATCCCGCCCGGCGCATCGGCTGGCAAGATCTCCAGTTCATGGGGGCGGACATAGGCGATGGCGGCACTGCCGTGGGCCAGATGAGAAGCTGACGGCCCGCCGAGCAGCTGCTCGCCGACACCGAATCCCTGCTCCGCCACCCGACCGCGGAACTGGTTCACGCTGCCAAGGAAGCTGTGAACGAAGGAGCTGGCGGGCTGGTCGTAGACCTCGGCCGGGGTGCCGATCTGCTCGACCCGTCCGGCATTCATCAGCACCACCCGATCCGCGACCTCCAGCGCCTCTTCCTGATCGTGGGTGACGAACAGACTGGTGACGTGCAGCTCGTCGTGCAGCTCGCGCAGCCAGCGACGCAGCTCCTTGCGCACCTGCGCATCGAGGGCACCGAAGGGCTCATCCAAGAGCAGTACCTTGGGCTGCACCGCCAGCGCGCGAGCCAGCGCGACCCGCTGACGCTGACCGCCGGAGAGCTGGGTCGGATAGCGCTCGGCCACATGGCTGAGCTGCACCAGATCCAGCAGCTCCTTGACCCGGGCGCGAATGGCCGCCTCGGCCGGGCGCTCACTGCGCGGTTTGACTCTAAGGCCAAACGCCACGTTCTCGAAGACTGTCATATGGCGAAACAGGGCGTAGTGCTGGAACACGAAACCGACATTGCGCTCGCGCACATGGAGATCCGAGGCGTCCTCACCGCGGATGATGACGCTGCCACTGTCGGCCTGCTCCAGCCCGGCGATGATCCGCAGCAGGGTGGTCTTGCCGCAACCGGAGGGGCCGAGCAGCGCCACCAGCTCACCGTCGTGAAAGTCGAGGTTGATGTCTGCCAGCGCCGCGTACTGATTGAAATGCTTGTTGAGTTGTTGAACCTGAATGCTCATGGCTGCCTCTTTAAAACGGTGATCAGTGAGATTTGGTGGGCTGGGCACGCAGCCGGGCCAACAGGGTTTCACCCAGCAGGGTGAAGATCCCGAACAGAGCCAAGAGGCTTGCCACTGCAAAGGCGGCGCCGGTCTGGTACTCGTTGTAGAGGATCTCGATATGCAGCGGCAGGGTATTGGTCTGGCCGCGAATATGACCGGAAACCACCGACACCGCGCCAAACTCCCCGACCGCACGGGCGGTACAGAGCAGCAGGCCGTACATCAGGCTCCAGCGAATGCCGGGCAGGGTGACGCGCCAGAACATCTGCAGGCCGCTCGCCCCCAGCATGATGGCGGCTTCTTCCTCTTCCGGGCCGCGCGCCTCCATCTGGGGCAGCAGCTCGCGCACCACGAAGGGCACGGTAATGAAGGTGGTGGCCAAGATGATCCCCGGGGTGGCGAAGATGATCTTGATGTCGTGTTCGCTCAGCCAGTCACCGAACCAGCCGCGGCTGCCGAACATCAACACCAGCATCAGACCGGCGATCACCGGCGACACCGAGAAGGGCAGATCGATGATGGTGATGAGCAGCTGCCGACCGGGGAAGCGGAAGCGGGCGATGGCCCAGGCCGCAGCGATCCCGAACAGCAGATTGAGTGGGACGGCGCAGAGGGTCACCAGCGCGGTGAGGCCAAGGGCACTCAGAGCGTCCGGCTCGCTGATGGCGTGCCAGAAAAAAGCGAGCCCCGGCGTCAGCGCCTGAATAAAGACGGTTGCCAACGGCAGCAGCAACAGGGCGGCAAACCAGCCGAGACCAACCGTGATGAGCAGCCACTTGACCCACTGGGGTTCATGGATCACGACCGGCGCCTTGCGAGCGGGGGTCACCTCCACAGAGGCCGCCTCAATGGCGATAGCAGATGAACTCATATCCGGCTCCCTCCGATGCGAGACCAGCTCCAGGCCTGCAACTTGTTGATTAGCAGTAACAAAATGAACGAAATCAGCAGCATCACCACGGCGATGGCAGAGGCACCGGCATAGTCGTACTCCTCCAGGTGGCTCATGATCATCAGTGGCGCGATTTCGGAGACCATCGGCAGGTTGCCGGCGATAAAGATGACCGAACCGTACTCCCCTACCCCGCGGGCAAACGCCAGCGCAAAGCCGGTCAGCAGGGCCGGGATCAGGGTCGGCCAGAGCACCCGCATAAAGGTCTGCCAGCGATCGGCGCCGAGGCTGGCGGCCGCCTCCTCCTGTTCAGTTTCAGCCTCCCGCAGCACCGGCTGCAGGGTACGCACCACAAACGGCAATCCGATAAAGGTGAGGGCAATCACCACCCCAATGGGGTTATAGGCGAGCTGGATGCCGAGCGGCGCCAGCAACTGGCCGATCCAGCCGTTGGGAGCGAAGATGGCGCACAGGGCGATGCCGGACACGGCGGTCGGCATGGCAAACGGCAGGTCGATCAGCGCATCCACCAGACGACGACCGGGGAAGGTGTAGCGCACCAGGATCCAGGCCAGGATCAGGCCAAACAGGCTGTTGAGCAGCGCCGCGACAAAGGCCGCACCGAAGCTCAGGCGAAAGGAGGCGAGCACCCGGGGTGAACCGATCACCTGCCAGAACTCGGCGGCGGTCAGGTTGTTGACCGCAAACAGCACCAGGGCCGAGAGCGGCAACAGCACCAGCAGGCCCAGATAGAGCAGGCTGAACCCCAGGGTGGGGCCAAAACCGGGCAGGACAGAATAAGAACCAAATCGCATAACACATCCATCTGTTATGAAGAATTTTCGATATGGTGATTCTGCGCACTCCCCTCATCGGCAACAAACATCAATTGCGACTTTGCTAATCACTTTTTTGTCTAACCGCAGAGTCACAAGGCTCTTGGCGCACTCCAAATAAAAAAAGGTCTTTTATATAAATAAAAGACCTAAGAAATGGAGCAATACGGAGCGGAGCATTCAAAGAACGGGGGCATGGAGTAGCCAGCGAACAGCGCGCTCGCCAACCCTCCAACCACTTCACAGATACCTAGCGAAAGCCCAGTACGACCGGCCGGGGCGATGCGGTCTTGACCGGTGCCACCACCAGCTCACCACGGCGGTAGAGTGCCCCTAGCAAATGCAGCCCCTGATGCCAATCCCCATGACCTGACTGGGCATTGATATGGCCCGCCTCACCGGCATCGAACAGCGGCACCTGCCACTGACGGCTCCAGTACTCGGCCCGTTCAAAGCTCATCCAGGGATCGTTGCGGCTGGCCACCAGCTGGGCCGACACCTGCAGCGGCCCGGCCAAGGCCTCATCCGCAATGCCAAAACGGGCAGGATCGGCGGGCGCCACCAGAAAGATCGAGGCCACCTTCTCCGGCTGCAATCTGGCTGCCGCGATGGCGGTCAGGGCACCGAAAGAGTGGGCCACCAGATGGACCCGACTGCGGCGACTTCTCAACTTGCTCGCCAGCTTGGCACTCCAGACCGTGAGATCCGGTTTCTCCCATGGCAGACCCGTCATCCGTTGCCAGTAGGGAAAATGCTCGTGCCAGCGACTTTGCCAGTGATCCGGCCCACTGTTGTGCAGACCGGGAACCAGGAGGATCTTGTTCATCTTGGTGCTCCTATCGGCTGGCACAGGGGCCAGTTCAGTGATGGATAACGAAGCTATCAACGACCCGGCTGATAGATCTGGTCAAACAAACCACCCTGGGCGAAGTGTTTCTTCTGGGCTTTCTCCCAATCCCCTTCCAGATCCTTGACGGTAAAGAGGGCAAGCTGCGGGAACTGGGCCGCGGTCTCCTTCAGGATCGCCGGGTTGCTGGGGCGATAGTGATGTTTGGCGACAATATGCTGCCCCTCGTCAGAGTAGAGATAATCGAGATAGGCCTTGGCCACCGCTTCGGTACCGTGCTTCCTGGCCACCTTGTCCACCACCGCGACCGGCGGCTCCGCCAGAATGGAGACAGAAGGCACCACCAGCTCGAACTTGTCGCTGGCACCCGCCTGACCAAGCACCAGCAGGGCTTCGTTCTCCCACGCCAGCAGCACGTCACCGAGACCGCGCTCGGTAAAGCTGGTGGTGGCACCGCGGGCGCCTGAGTCCAGCACCTTCACGTTCTTGAAGAGATCGCCAACAAACTGCTTGGCCCCCTCTTCACTGCCGCTCTTCTTCAGGGCATAGCCCCAGGCGGCCAGATAGTTCCAGCGTGCCCCGCCGGAGGTCTTGGGGTTGGGAGTCACGATGGCGACATCCTTGCGCACCAGATCATCCCAATCCTTGATCTGCTTGGGATTGCCCTTGCGCACCAGGAAGACAATGGTGGAGGTATAGGGCGAGGCGTTGTTGCCGAGACGACTCTGCCAGTCGGCAGCGGTCAGCCCCGCCTTGGCGATGGCATTGACATCGTAGGCCAGCGCCAGCGATACCACGTCGGCCTCCAGCCCATCCACCACAGCACGGGCCTGCTTGCCGGAGCCACCGTGAGACTGGCTCACCACCACGTCGTCGCCGGTTTTGGCCTTCCACTCCTTTGCAAAGGCGGCGTTGTACTCCTGAAACAGCTCGCGGGTCGGATCGTAAGAGACGTTGAGCAGGCGGATCTCGGCGGCATTGGCCTGGCCAAATGCCAGCAGAGAGAGCAGGGTCAGGGCGGTCATTCGCAGTTTCATGGTGATACTCCATATCTTGTTGGGTTGAGAACAGCATGCCGTGGAGTTGTTATGCCCAGAAGAAAGAAATAACTCTTTGCTTATCTCTTTTGCTCATATCAACTCAGCCACCCGCACCGGGAGCCGGACGCAGACTCTGTGAGCCATGCCTCTCTGGCCCCTTGCTCGCTGTGCCATCATGGGAACAAGGCTGGCAGATGACGAAAAGGAAGTCGTTATGTGGATCAATGCAGAACCGGTCAACGGAGCCCTGGTCTCGCTGGCCATCGGCCTTATCATCGGGCTGGAGCGGGGCTGGCAGGTGCGCCAGCTGGGGGACAACCAGCGCATCGCCGGAATGCGGACCTACGGCCTCATCGGCCTGCTCGGCGGGGTATGCGGTTTGCTGTTGCCCACCCTGGGCCCCTGGCTACCGCTGCTCGGCCTGCTAGCGGTGGTGATCGGCTGCGGCCTCTCGGTCTGGCTGGCCCAGCGCTGGCAAGGGGAGTTCGGCCTCACCAGCTCGGTAGCCATGCTGCTCACCTATCTGCTGGGGCTGATGTCGGTACTGCTGAGCCCGAGCGAGGCGGTCGCCTGCGCCGTGCTGGCGGCACTGCTGATGGGGCTCAAGGGCAAGATCCAGCAGGGGATGCTGTTTCTCAGCGAAACCGAATTCCACGCCACCCTGCGCTTTCTGCTCATCTCGCTGGTACTGCTGCCGGTACTGCCCAACGAGGAGATGGGCCCCCTCGATGCCTTCAACCCCTTCAAGATCTGGCTGATGGTGGTGGTGATCGCCGGCATCTCGTTTTGTGGCCACTTCGCGGTTCGTCTGCTCGGCACCCGCGCCGGGCTGGTGCTCACCAGCATACTGGCGGGATTGGCCTCTTCCACCGCCCTCACCCTGCAGTTCGCCCGCCTCAACAAGGAGCAGGGGGGGCTGGAGCGACTGCTGGCCACCGGCATCCTGCTGGCGGGGGCCACCATGTGGCTGCGGCTGCTGGTACTGGTGCTGCTGATTCACAGCGAACTGGCGATGCGCCTCGCCGCCCCGCTTGTGTTGCTGGCGACCACGGTGTACGGCTTTGCCTTCTGGTTCTGGCGCCAGCGCGAGGAGCTGACAGACGGCCCGGTGCAGCCGGAAACCAGCAACCCGCTCGATCTGGCCACCGCCATCAAGTTCGGCCTGCTGTTGGCGCTGATCGGCTTTATGGCAACTCTGCTGCAAGACAAGGTAGGCAACTCCGGGGTCTATCTGCTGTCGCTGGTTTCGGGGATCACCGACGTGGATGCCATCACCTTGTCGCTCTCCCAACTCTCCCATAAAGAGCTGGCGCTGGAGGTAGCGGCCCGCGGCATTCTGCTGGCCGGGCTGATCAACTCGCTGGTGAAGGGGTTGCTGGCCCTCGGTATCGGCGGTCGCAGTCTCGGGCTGCGGGTATTGCTCCCCTACTTCGTCTCGGCCCTGCTGATCCTGCCCCTCGTCTGGCCCGCAGGTTGACGAGGATCACCTGCAACAAGTGACAGACTGACGGCGCCCCTGACAGTCACGTATACTGCCTGCTCTTGCAGCATGGGGAGGTAGCAATGGCGAGCGACTGGGACAAGGTACTGGCAGGCGGGGCACTGGATAGCCAGAGCGAGGAGATAGCCAACGACCGGATCCGCGGTCAGGCGCTGCTGGCCCGGCTCAATGGTTCATCGGCGGGCGATGCCCCTCTGCGCCAGCAGATCTGCCGCGAGCTGTTCGGCCACTGCCCCGACTCCTGCTGGATCAGCACGCCGTTCACCTGCGAATTCGGCCGCAACATTCATATCGGCGAGAAGACCTTCTTCAACTTCAACGTCACCATTCTCGACGTGGGCGAAGTGCACATCGGCAGCCATGTGCTGCTGGCCCCCAACGTGCAGATCTACACCGCCACCCACACCATGAACTATCTGGAACGACGCAACTGGACCGCCTACAACAAGCCGGTGCGGATCGGTGACGACTGCTGGATTGGCGGCGGCGCCATCATCTGCCCCGGCGTTACCATAGGGCCGCGATCCATCATTGGCGCAGGCGCCGTGGTGACCCGCGACATCCCTGCCGACTCGGTGGCGGTGGGCAATCCGGCCAAGGTGATCCGCCCCCTCAAGCAGGACGAGGAGCGCTGCTGGGAGCTGGCCCAATGATGGCGCTGGCGCTGCTGCCACTGGGCGCCGCCCTCTGGCTCGGCCTCGACGGCCAGCAGTGGTGGCCGCTGGCCGTGTTGCTCTCCATGAGCCTGCTCACGGTAGCCGCCTACGCCTGGGACAAGCGGCAGGCGGTACGGGGTGAGTGGCGCATTCCCGAATCGAGGCTCCATCTGCTGGAGCTGTGCGGCGGCTGGCCGGGGGCGCTGGTTGCCCGCCAGTGGCTGCGCCACAAGACCCAGAAGCGCAGCTACCGGCTGGTCTTCTGGTTTATCGTGCTGCTGCACCTCACCCTGTGGGCCCTCTGGCTTGGCCGCCCTCTCTGGCAGCAATAGCCACCCGGGTAACAAGGTGGTGGCTTGGCCGCCCGCTCTGGCAGTAATAGCCAACTGCATCACAAAGGCGAAACGGGCCCCATTGCGGCCAATTGGCGGCTGTGAGAAAACAGAACGGATCCCATCAGCGTTTTCGTCGTTTATGATGACCATATTGATAACGACAAGGAGTCGTGACATGACCATGTGGACAGGCATAGTCCTGATCGTATTTATCAGCGTATTGTTCGGATATCTCGGAAAACGGGCTCGCTATCAGATGGGGGATGCCCGCATTACCGACCGCCTCGGCAAGCAGGATCTGGTCATTCGGGAGCTGCAGGAGCGGATCGCCAATCTGGAGGCGATCGTCATCGAGGAAGAGAAACGGCGCCCGTTTCGGGAGCTGTGATTTTTCGCCATCAGGCGTCAGATAACCAAAATTCAAATCAAAGAAAGAGGGCTGCATGATGCAGCCCTCTTTCGTTTCAGCAAATTCAGATTGCCAGCGGCAGCAACTCCGCATAATCGCGGATCGCCGGAAAAGCGGTGATGCTCTGCTCCGGCTTGCAGCTGTCCGGATTCTGGATCGCCAGCTGATAGCCGATACCGTAGTCGGCGGCAGCCCGCAGGATCCGCTCGCTGTCATCCACAAACAGGGTGCGGGCCGGATCGAACGCCAGCCGCTCGGCCAGCGCCTGCCAGCAGTGCTGGCTCTCCTTCGACCAGCCCAGCTCGTGGGTACTCACCATCAGATCCAGATGGTCGGCAAGACCGAGTTGCGCATCCTTCACCGACAGGCTGGCGGGGTGGGCGTTGGTGAAAAGCACCAGCTGCTTGCCCGCGGCGCGTAGCGCGGCCAGAAAGGGGATGGCGTGGGGTCGCCACTGGATCTTCGCCAGCAGCTCCTGCTTGAGGGCACGAATGTCGAGCCCCAGGGTCTCGCTCCAGTAATCCACGCAGTACCAGTTGAGGGTGCCGTTGACGGCGTGATAGTGGACGTCGATCTGCGCTTTGGCTTCATCCAACGGCAGCCCGAGTCGCTCGGCGTAACGCTCCGGCACCAGCTGCTGCCAGAGGTGGTTGTCAAAATGCAGATCGATCAGGGTGCCATCCATATCGAGCAAGACGGTATCTATCTGGTGCCAGGGCAAGGTGGTGGAGCGGGAGTGTGGCATCGGGCCTCTTGATCGCGGATCTCGGAAAACGGGGCGGCAGTATAACGGATTTTTCCTCCCCCTTTGCCATCCCTGGCCCGTGGTGTTCGGTGTGAGAGTCGTTTACTCTTGAAGCACTATTTTTTAACGAGCAGCCAGCGTCCGATGAGCGACCCCCACAAGAGCAAACCCGAGCACATCTCAGCCGACCAACTGGATCACCCCAAGTGCAAGCCGGAGATCCTCAAGGCCGATATCGTGGCCGAGAGCCGACTGTTCAAGGTGGAATCGCTACACCTCAAATTCTCCAACGGCGAAGAGCGGGTCTACGAGCGGATGCGCGGCGGTAATCGTGGCGCCGTCATGGTGGTGCCGCTGTTCGATGCCCACACCCTGCTGCTGGTGCGCGAATATGCCGCAGGCACCCACTCCTACGAGCTGGGCTTCCCCAAGGGGCTGATCGACCCGGGCGAAGATGCCTTCGAGGCGGGCAACCGGGAGCTGATGGAGGAGGCGGGCTTTGGCGCCAACAGCCTCACCCTGCTCAAACAGGTGTCGCTGGCGCCCGGTTACTTCTCCAGCCGGATGGATATCCTGCTGGCGCGGGACCTCTTCCCCGAGCAGCGGATCGGCGACGAACCCGAACCGCTGGAGGTGATCCCCTGGCCACTCAACCGGATCGACGAATTGCTGGCGCGACCCGACTTCACCGAGTCGCGCAGCATCAGTGCCCTGCTCCTGGCCCAAAAGTGGCTGGCGGAGCAAGCAGAGTAGCCCGCAGACGGGCAGTTAACAGACAGAGGATAACGAGATGCAGGAGTTGTTGGCCTGGGTGCCGGGGGTCAAGGAGATTGCCCGCGAAGCCGGAAGGATCCTTCACGACATCTATCATGGCGGTCAGTTCGAGCGTCAGCTGAAGGAGGATGCGACCCCGGTCACCAGTGCCGATCTTGCTGCCGATGCCTACCTCAAACAGGCGCTGTCGGCGCTCACCCCCCATGTGCCGGTGCTGACCGAAGAGGCAGCCGACATCCCCTTCAGCCAGCGATCCAACTGGCGGCAGTACTGGCTGGTGGACCCCCTCGACGGCACTGGCGAATTTATCGCGGGTAGCGGCGATTTCGCCACCCTGATTGCCCTGGTGCGGGACAATGTGCCGGTGCTCGGGGTCATCTACGCTCCCGAGTCCAACGTGCTCTACTGGGCGGTGCGCGGCTACGGCGCCTTCAAGGAGGTGAATGGCGAGGTACTGCCCATCAGCGCCATGCATCACGAGCATGACCAGCCCGACTCGCTGGTAGTAGCCATCAGCCGCCGCCAGAAGCTGGAGAACCTCACCCGCCGCCTCAACCCGGCCATCAACTACGAGCTGATCCCGCTCGGTTCCAGCTCCCTCAAATCCTGTCTGGTGGCGGAAGGGGCGGCCGATTGCTACGTGCGGCTCGGCCCCACCGGCGAGTGGGACACCGCCGCAGCCCAGTGCATCGTCGAGGCGGCTGGTGGCCGCATCCTCAGCCTGGCGTTGCAGCCGCTCAGTTACAACGAAACCGAGTCGCTGGAGAACCCTGACTTTATCGTGATGGGGGATCCGGACCTCGCCTGGGGTAGCATTCTGGCCCACTAGGCGGATAGCGATATCATCACACCAGACAAGCAGGCGGTACGATGGCCGCCTGCTTTTTCAGAGTCGTTGTCCGGGGTGATGGCCGGTGTGATCCGCTGGTCAAGGCGCTCTTGAACAGCGTGATACGCTGGCAAAGCGGCAAAATGATAGTGAAACATCACAATCGGTCGGCGAGAAATGGTGCAATTTTCACGTAATCCTGAAAACACCTGATTAGCCAAAATAAAAAAATGATAGTAGATCAAATTTTGGTTTTATATTTCACAAAAATCACCAATATCAGTTTTGTTCCATTCTGTGAACCAGATTCCATTCCCAATCTCGCTGGCTAAACCCCGCAATGGCAGTGATATGTTTCAGTCTCGTTTTTTGAGAATTAAATCCCGATAAACCACAATGAACTCAGATTAAAACACTAACAAAAAGTGAATTAGTAATGAGTTTATCTGTAGAGGCTACCAAGGAGCTATCCGGTTCCTGCTCCACCACAGCCAGCACCACCCGCTGGCGCCGTCACGACACCCACTGGGTCATCAGCCTGTTTGGCACCGCCGTTGGGGCCGGTATCCTGTTCCTGCCTATCAATCTGGGTCTGGGCGGCATCTGGCCCCTTGTCATCGTCGCGGTACTGGCGGGCCCCATGACCTTCCTCGCCCACCGAGGGCTGGCGCGCTTCGTGCTTTCCTCTTCGCGCCCCCACGCCGACTTCACTGAAGTGGCGGAGGAGCACTTCGGCAAGATGGCCGGTCGCCTCATCTCGGCGCTCTATTTCCTCTCCATCTTCCCGATCCTGCTCATCTACGGGGTCGGGCTGACCAACACGGTAGAGAGCTTCATGGTCAACCAGCTCGGCATGGCGACCCCGGATCGGGTGATGCTCTCCGGCCTGCTGGTATTTGCCATGATCGCCGTGATGCTGGCGGGTGAGAAAGCGATGCTGCGTGCCTTCGCCTTTATGGTCTATCCGCTGGCGGCCATTCTGGCGGCCCTCTCCTGCTACCTGATACCTCAGTGGCAATGGCCGGAAGTGACCGCGTTTGAAGGGGTCAGCTTCCTCAACACCGTCTGGCTGGCGCTGCCGGTCACCGTGTTCGCCTTCAGCCACGCCGCCGCCATCTCCGGCTTTGCCAACGTGCAGCGCCGTGAATATGGCGAGCAGGCCGAAGCCAAGAGCGGCCTGATCCTGCGCAACACAACTGTGATGCTGGTAGGCTTCGTGCTGTTCTTCGTCTTCTCCTGCGTGCTGAGCCTCTCGCCAGCCCAGCTGGCAGAAGCCAAGGCCCAGAACGTCTCTGTGCTCTCCTATCTCGCCAACATCACCGACAACCCGGTGATCGTGACTCTGGGGCCGCTCATCGCCTTTATCGCCATCAGCTCCTCCTTCCTCGGCCACTTCCTCGGTGCCCGCGAAAGCCTGAAAAGCCTGATCGCCAAGCCCACCGGCCTGCCGCTGGCCAAGGCGGACAAAGTCGGCATCGCCCTGATGTTCTTCTCTATCTGGGGTGCCGCCGTCATCAACCCGGGCATTCTGGGGCTGATGGAAACCCTCTCCGGCCCGGTGATCGCCATGATCCTGTTTATCATGCCGGTGATTGCCATCTATAAGGTGGAGGCGCTGGCCCGCTTCCGTCACGGCTGGACCAACGGCTTTATCCTGCTGACCGGCTCGCTGGCGGTATCGGCGCTGATCTTCAGCCTGTTGAAGTAACGACTCGCAGCAGAAACCAAAAAAGAGAGGCGACCTTGGGTCGCCTCTCTTGTCTCTGTTCGGGTGTGAGCTCAGCTCAGCCCAGCCTGGCGCCGTTCTCCACCGCCTGCTCGGGGATAGCCATCACTACAGCGCCATCCGGCCGATAGAAACCGGTCAGCAGAAATTCAGACTGAAACGGGCCGATCTGCTTGGTCGGGAAGTTGACTACGGCGATGATCTGGCGGCCTACCAGCTGCTCTGGCTGGTAGAGGGCGGTGATCTGGGCACTGCTCTTGCGAATCCCCAGTTCAGGGCCAAAATCCGCCCATACCTTGTAGGCCGGTTTGCGCGCCTCGGGGAACGGCTCGACCCGCACCAGGGTGCCCACCCTCAGCTCCACCATCTCGAAATCCTGCCAGCTAATCGTCTCCATCTTGGCTCCTGTTTATCATGCACCTTGCATGACCCGCACCATGGCCCAAAGAGAGAAACCTGTCTTCGGCGATCAGCCGTTTCGTTGCGGCAGGTGGCCGTTTTGCTGGCGCCAGAGGGACGGAGTGAGCCCGCTCTCGGCCAGGAAGCGCTCGCTGAAGGCCCCCTGATTCTGGTAACCACAACGGCTGGCAATCTCGCCAACGGGCAGTTGCGTACCGGCAAGCAGGGTGCGCGCCAGCGCCATGCGCCGACTGCGAATGTAGTGGGAGACGCTCATCCCCAACTGCTGGCGAAAGGCGAGCTTGAACTGGCTCTGGCCAAGGCAGGCGATGGCGGCGAGTTGCTGATTGGTCAGCGGGGCGGCGAGGTTGGCATCGATATGGCGTTGCACCTTGAGGATGCGGGCGGCAAGGCGCGGCATGGCTGCACTCTGCATCCCCAGCCCTTCAGCCAGCAGAGAGAGCCACACCTGCTCCATGCCAGCCACCTGCCGCCCCTCGGCCACCATGCGGTGCAGAAACGCGAGGTAGTGGCGCTGGGGCTCATCCAGCTCGATAAAGGGGCAAGCCGCCAGATCGCCGGGCAGCCAGTCGCTCTCCTGCACCAGAAACGAAAGCGTCGGATCGGCGGCGTAGTCGTGCCGCTCGCCGGGAGCGATGATGCAGGCAGAACCGGGGGCAAGCCTGCGCCCCCGGCCCTGCACCTCAATCTCGAGGGGGCCGTCGAGGGGGATCACCAACTGGGCAAAGTCGTGACTATGGCTGCAGACGTGGTGGTGATAGTGGCGCAGGCTGAAGCGGGACATGGCAGATAGCAATGACGCGGCCAGGGCCGCGTCATTGGGGGTTATTCCTTGTCGAAATCTTCGATCTCTTTGCCCAGCGCTTCCATGATGGCGCGCGCTTCGGCCGGGACACTGTCCGGTTGATCCTTGCGCAAATCTTCGTCGCAAGGGAGCGGCTGGCCGGTGAAAGCGTGCAGGAAGGCTTCACAGAGCAGCTCGCTGTTGGTCGCATGACGCAGGTTGTTCACCTGACGGCGGGTGCGCTCATCGGTCAACACTTTCAACACCTTGAGCGGGATCGAGACGGTAATCTTCTTGACCTGTTCGCTCTTCTTACCGTGTTCCGCGTAGGGGCTGACGTAGTCGCCGTTCCACTCTGTTCCCATGACTCACCTGTTCTCATTTAGCCGTGAGCGCGGATTTTAACCCTTAAGGAAATTAATGGCAATCCAACAGCAAAGCCATTTAGACGTCTGGAAGTGTTGACGGCTTTTTTAAGCTGGCGTAGTGTGGTTGTCCATGAGCCCGCAATGGCGGGATGGCGCGTGGCAGCAAGATGCCGGCGTGTGAAGAGACATCAAGGAGAGTGATATGACCCACAAGGCCACCCTGGCGGTTCGCACCGGGATTGAGACAGACCAGCAACACGGTGCCGTGGTGCCCCCCATCTACCTCTCCAGCAACTACACCTTTGCCGACTTTGGCGAGCCCCGTCAATACGATTATGCCCGCTCCGGCAATCCGACCCGCACCAATCTGGCGGACGCGCTGGCGGCGCTGGAAGGGGGCGCAGGCGCCGTGGTTACCGGCACCGGCATGGGGGCCGTCCATCTGGTCACCACAGCACTGCTCAAGGCGGGGGATCTGCTGCTCGCCCCCCACGACTGCTACGGCGGCACCTGGCGTCTGTTTGAGTATCTGGCGGCCAAGGGCCACTACCGGGTGCAGTTTGTCGATCAGGGTGACGAGGCCGCACTGGCCGCCGCACTGGCGCAAAAGCCTGCGCTGGTATGGGTCGAGACCCCCTCCAACCCGTTGCTGCGGGTGGTGGATATCCGCGCCATTGCCAGCGCCGCCCACGAGGTGGGTGCGCAGGTGGTGGTGGACAACACCTTCCTCTCCCCCTTGCTGCAACAACCGCTGGCACTTGGTGCCGACGTGGTGGTGCACTCCACCACCAAGTACATCAACGGTCACTCAGACGTGGTGGGCGGAGTGGCGATTGCCAAGGAGGCAGCACTGGCCGAGTCGCTGGTGTGGTGGGCCAACTGTCTGGGGCTCACTTCCGGGGCGTTCGACTCCTACCTCACCCTGCGCGGCCTGCGCACTCTGGCCCCCAGATTGCGCACCCATCAGGAGAACACCGATCGCATCCTCGCCTTCCTGCAACAGCAGCCACTGGTGAAACGCATCTATCACCCCAGCCTGCCGAGCCATCCGGGTCACGATATTGCGCGCCGTCAACAGTCCGGCTTCGGCGCCATGCTAAGTTTTGAACTCGATTGCAGCGAGGCGGGCATTCGCGCCTTCCTCGCGGCCCTCACCCTCTTCTCGGTGGCCGAGTCTCTCGGCGGGGTGGAGAGTCTGGTGGCCCATCCGGCCAGCATGACCCACAGGGCCATGACCCCGGCGGCGCAGCAGGCAGCAGGCATCAGCGCCCAACTGCTGCGGTTGTCGGTCGGTATTGAACACGGTGAAGACCTGGTGGCCGATCTGGCTCAGGCTTTTGAACAGGCGCAGCAGGCAGAACAGGTAGCGAAGTAATGGAACAGCAGCAACAAGGAGAGATCGCGGTGGCAGCAGAAGCAGGATTGAAGCGACGTCACGTCCACAAATTTGGTGGCAGCAGTCTGGCGGATCCGGTCTGTTATCGCCGGGTCGCCAGTATCGTTGAACAACAGGTGGGCGGGGATGAACTGATCGTGGTCTCCGCCGCCGGCAAGACTACCAACCGGCTGATCCAGCTGGTGGAGCTGGCCGAAGCGGGGGATGAAGCCGCAGGTGAAGCCATCTCTGCCCTACAGGCCTATCAGCAGAGCCTGATCGACGGCCTGCTGGAGGGTGAACTGCAGCTCGACCTGAGCAAACAGCTGGCCGACGACATGCAGCTGATCGCCAAGACCCTGGAGGGGCAGTTTGATCGCTTCGCCCGTAACGGCCTGCTCGCCTTTGGCGAGGTGTGGTCGGCGCGCCTGCTGGCGGCCCTGCTCACCAGCCGCGGCGACAAGGCTATCTGGCTCGATGCCCGCAGTTTCCTGCGCGCCGAGGATGGCGCTCTGGTCAAGGTGGATACCGCCCTCTCCAGCGAACTGCTCAAGGCGCGACTGGCGGAGCATGCCGGTCGCATCGTGGTAACCGGCTTTATCGCCGCCGACATGGAGGGGCGCTCCCTGCTGCTCGGTCGCAACGGTTCCGACTACAGCGCCAGCCTGTTGGCACTGCTGGCGGACGGCGAATCCACCACCATCTGGAGCGACGTGGCCGGGGTCTACAGCGCCGACCCGCGTCGGGTGAAAGAAGCGCGTCTGCTGGAACGCCTGAGCCTCGCGGAAGCCAACGAGCTGGCCCGCCTTGGCTCCTCAGTCTTGCACTCCCGTACCCTGCAACCAGTGGCCGACAGCCGCCAGCGCCTCACTTTGCGCTGCAGCTACAACCCGGACGAGGGCTGCACCCATATCCTGCGCCGCGCCCCCCGCTCCGGTGGCGCCCGCATCGTCTCCTCGGTGGATCAGATCGCCCTCATCGAGCTGAAGGTGCTGCCGCAAACCAACTACGAGCAGACGGTGGCCACCATCGAGGCCCATCTGGCTCGTCACCGTCTCAACCCACTCACCCTGCAGCGCCAGCCGGATCGCCGGATCCTGCGCCTCGCCTACACCCTCGAGGTGGCACAAGGCGCCTTCGAGCTGCTGCGCGACTTCCAGCTGCAAGGGAGCTTCACTGGCCTCATCCAGAAAGAGGGGTACAGTCTGGTGGCGCTGGTCGGCGCCGGGGTCACCGACAACGCGGAGCAGTGTCACCGCTTCTATCAGCTGCTGGCAGATCAACCGCTGGAGTTCGTACAGGTGGCCCGAGATGGCCTGAGTCTGGTGGCCGTGCTGCGTCAGGTAGTGCTGGAGCCGCTGCTCATCGCCCTGCACAGCGCCCTGTTCAGTCGCCCAACCCGAGTCGGACTGGTGGTGTTCGGCAAGGGCAATATCGGCGGCCACTGGCTGAGCCTCTACGCCCGCGAAAAGGCGCGCCTCGAGCATGAACTCAATCTGGCGCTCACCCTCTACGGGGTGTTCAGCTCGGAAGGGGGCCTGCTCGATGAAGAGGGGCTCAACCCCCTCAAGGTACAGGACAACTTCAATCCAAAGCCGCTGATCTGGCCGGAGTTGCTCTCCCAACTTGAGCAGCACGGCTTCGACGCGCTGATTGCGCTGGACATGACCGCCAGCGAAACGGTGAGCCGCTACTACCCCGACTTCGCCCAGCTCGGCATTCACATCATCGCTGCCAACAAGTTTGCCGGCGCCGCCGACAGCGAGTTCTACCAGCGCATCAAACAGACCTGCCGTGACCATCAGGTACAGTGGCGCTACAACGCCACCGTGGGCGCCGGGTTGCCAATCCAGTCCAGCATCCAGATGCTGCGCCAGAGCGGCGACCGCATTCAGGGGGTCTCCGGCATCTTCTCCGGCACCCTCTCCTGGCTGTTCCAGCAGTATGACGGCACCCGCCCCTTCTCCGAATTGGTGGACGAGGCGTGGCAGCACGGCCTGACCGAACCGGATCCCCGCGAGGATCTCTCTGGTCAGGATGTGCGGCGCAAGCTGCTTATTCTGGCTCGGGAGGCAGGCTTCGAGCTCGACTCCGCCGATATCGAGCTGGAGAATCTGGTGCCCGTTACGCTGCGCAAGGTGACCGCCGATCAGTTTATGGACAGACTGAAAGAGCTGGATGGCCCGATCCAGACCGCCTTCGAAGGGGCCAAGCGCCTCGGCAAGGTGCTGCGCTACGTGGCCCGCTTCGAGCATGACGGCAAGGCGCGGGTCGGACTGGAGGCGCTGGAGCCCCATCACCCGTTTGCCAACCTCTTGCCGTGCGACAACATCTTCGCCATCGAGAGCGACAGCTATCGCACCAACCCGCTGGTGATCCAGGGGCCGGGGGCTGGCCGGGAAGTGACCGCCGCCGCTATCCAGTACGATCTGTGGCAGATCTGCGCCAGCCTCTAAGGCTGATATGCAAAGGGAGCAACACCTCAGCTCCCGCGCACAATAAAAAAGCCCGAGTCGATGACTCGGGCTTTTTGCTGAATGCCGCTTCGATTAGGAGAAGCAGGCCTGCAGCACGTAGAAGATCGCGATAGCCAGAATGGCACCGGCAGGCAGGGTGATGATCCAGGAGACCACGATGTTGCGCAGTACCCCCAGATTCAGCGCCGCAATACCGCGCGCCAGACCGACACCCATCACAGCACCGACCAGGGTCTGGGTGGTGGAGATGGGCAGACCGGTACCGGAGGCAATCACTACGGTCGCGGCAGTCGCCAGCTGGGCAGCAAAACCACGGCTCGGGGTCAGGTGAGTGATGCCGGTACCGACCGTCGCCATCACCTTCTCGCCCATGGTCGCCAGACCGATCACGATACCGATACCGCCCAGCGGCAGGATCCACCAGGCAATGGCTGCCTGACTGGAAATCTCGCCACCGGAAGCCACGATAGAGGCCACTGCAGAGAGCGGGCCGATGGCGTTGGCCACGTCGTTGGAGCCGTGGGCAAAGGCCATGGCACAGGCGGTGATCACCATCAGGATGCCGAACACCTTCTCCACGTTGGCGAAGTGCATCTTGCTGTCATCCTGCGGGTTGTACTTCTGGCCGCGAATGTAGATCCAGCCGGCAAACGCCACTGCGATGGAGATGGCGATGGAAAGCAGAATGCCCTCGCCATCGCTCAGGTGCAGACCGACGTGGGTCAGCCCCTTCTTGATGGTCACCAGACAGATCACCAGCGCAGTCAGGAACATGTAGAACGGCACATAGCGCTTGGCGTTGTTCAGGGGATCATCGGTGTTGAAGATAAGCTTCTGCACGCTGATGAACATGAAGTAGGCAATGACACCTGAGATGGCTGGGGTGATGACCCAAGAGCCGACGATGCCGCCAAACTTGCTCCACTGCACCGCTTCCGGGCCAATGCTCACAACCGCAAAACCGACGATGGCGCCGATGATGGAGTGAGTGGTCGAGACAGGCCAGCCGAAGTAGGAGGCGAGGATCAACCAGGCGCCTGCCGCCAGCAGGGAGGCGATCATGCCGAGCACCAGCAGGTCCGGGCTATCGACAAACGCATTGCTGTCGATGATGCCGTTACGGATGGTGGCCGTCACTTCGCCACCGGCCAGATAGGCACCGGCAAATTCGAAGATCATGGCAATGATGATCGCCTGACGGATGGTCAGGGATTTGGTGCCGACCGATGTTCCCATGGCGTTGGCCACGTCATTCGCGCCAATGCCCCAAGCCATCAAAAAGCCGAACAAGGCCGCCACGAGCACCAGAGTGGTGCCGTAATTCGCGATAATGTCCATTAGTTGTGTTTACCCAGTCAGTCGATTACGAACGAGCCAGCATCAGTTCCAGACGGGCGCCTACGCGCTCGGCCTGATCTGCCAGGTCACCTACCCATTCGAGGATCTTGTAAAGGAACATCACATCGATCGGATTGTAATTGTGCTCAACCGCTTGCAGCTGTTGGCGCAGTCCGATCTGCATGGTGTCTGTATCGTCCTCGATCAGATCCAGCTGGTGGATCATCTCGGCAACCATTTCCACTTCCCGTCCTTTGAAGCCGGTCTCGAGCAGCTCGTCGAGCTCCCCGATCGCTTTCTCGGCCTGAGCGGTCGCATCAATACAACGTTTGAGGTAAGCCATGAAATCCGTCCGCATTTCGGCGGGGAACTCCATGCGACGACCAAGCATGCGGCCGGAGATATCCTTGGCACGGTTGGCAATCTTGTCTTGCTGGGTCAACAGCTCCAGCAGGTCGGTACGTGCAACCGGCAGGAACAGGCCGCGAGGCAGTTTCAGACGGATTTCACGCTTGAGGGTATCTGCCTCTTTTTCCAGTTGGGCGATCTGCTGCCGGATCTTCTCGGCATCTTCCCAACGGTCTTCGGCAACGGCGTCAAAGAAAGGAACCAACTGCTGGGAGCACTGGTGAACCTTGACGATATGCTTCTGCAGCGGCTTGATGGGGGACTTGGCAAAAAGCCCCAAAATAGTATTTACTGGCATGGCCAAACCTGTGTCGGTGAAAAAACACTCGATACGATTTTATGAGGCGCGCATGGTAACCGAACTGCGCCCTCAATTAAACCGCGAATTAAT
This sequence comes from Aeromonas sp. Y293-4, assembly GCF_027705905.1. NCBI lineage: Bacteria > Pseudomonadati > Pseudomonadota > Gammaproteobacteria > Aeromonadales > Aeromonadaceae > Aeromonas > Aeromonas sp. Y293-4. The sequence continues at coordinate 203,245 of NZ_JAPDCI010000008.1, forward strand.
CTAGTCGTCTCGCGGGCATTATATCCCCGCGACCCGAATCCTGCCCCCCAAAGTTGCCTGCCAGCCCGGAATGACTATGCAAACTGAGATCGAGATAAAGTTTTTTGTCGCCCGCGACATTCAACCCGAGTTATCCAACCTGCTGAATTCTCTTGAGATTAAAGAATCATCACAACAGCAGCTCGGCAACGTCTATTTCGATACGCCGACCCTGGCTCTGCGCCAGCTGGAGATGGGGTTGCGCATTCGCCGCTGCGACACCTTCGCCGAGCAGACCATCAAATGCCGCGGCCAGGTGGTGGGCGGCCTGCATGCCAGACCCGAGTACAACGCCCCTGTCAGCGGCGATCTGCCGACCCTCTCGGCCTTTCCCGATGAGATTTGGCCGACTCTGACCGAGCGTGACCACATTCAGCAGCAGCTGGTCGCCCAGTTTCGCACCGACTTCCTGCGCCGCCACTGGCTGATCGCCTTCGAGGGGACCGAGATTGAACTGGCCTGGGATCAGGGCGAGATAGTCGGCAGTCAGGGCAGTGCCACCATCAACGAGCTGGAGCTGGAGCTCAAATCAGGCGACACCGCGGCGCTGTTTGCGCTGGCCCGGCACCTCGCCAGGATCGGCGGGCTGCGCCTCGGCGCCCAATCCAAGGCCCAGCGCGGCTATCGACTGGCTGGTCTTGGCAAACCGCTGGCCCTGCAGGCGCTGGTCGAACATGAAGGTATGGATGGCATAACGGGGGTAAGCGAAGGGCTGCGCCACTGGCAGCATCACGAGCAGCTCTGGCTGGAGCATCCGCAGGATGAAGGCATTCAACAGCAGGCACTCGCGGCCCTGTACCAGGGGATCGATCTGGTCGCCCGCAGTGCGGCCGCGCTGCCACAACCCGCACCTTGGCTGCCAGCATTGACCAACCTGCAAGCCCATCTGCAAGGCCAGTCGGGCGAGCAAAACGAGTGGCCTGCCGAGCTTGCCGATCTCTTCCTCAATCCGGCGTATGTCGAGTTGCAACTGGCCATCGCTGCCTGGCTGCATCACGAAGCCTGAGCGTGGCCATACCGGTACTAAAGGTCGGAAATAAAGACCGGAAACAAAAGCCGAAAACAAAACGGGTGAGCCTTGGCTCACCCGTTTTGCATTACAGCAGGTTGAGCTGCTGCATGGCGCTGCGAATGCGCTCGCGGGTCGCTTCCGACAGTGGCATCACCGGCAGGCGACACTCTTCGCCGCAGAAACCGAGCAGGGAAGCGGCATATTTGGCACCGGCCGGGCTCGGCTCGGCAAACATCGCCTGATGGAGCGGAATCAGCTGGTCTTGCAGCTCACGCGCTTCTTGCCACTTGCCCGCCAGCGTGAGGTTCTGCACCTCGGCTACCAGCTTGGGGGCCACGTTGGCGGTCACAGAGATACAGCCCTGACCGCCGCCGATGTTGTAAGCAACCGCAGTGGCATCTTCACCGGAGAGCCAGGCGAAGGGCTTTTTGATCAGCTGGCGCTCGGTCCAGGGGCGCGCCAGATCGCCGGTGGCATCTTTCACCCCGGCAATGCGCGGCAGCTCGGCCAGACGGGCCAGGGTCGCTGGTTGCACGTCGACGATGGCGCGCGGCGGAATGTTGTAGACGATGATCGGCTTGGCAGTGGCATCGTGTACCGCCTTGAAGTGGTGGTAGAGCCCCTCCTGATTGGGACGGTTGTAGTAACCGGCCACATGCAGGGTGGCATCGGCGCCCACCCGCTCTGCATGGAGGGTGTACTCGATGGCTTCGACCGGATTGTTGGAACCCGCTCCGGCAATCACCGGAATACGGCCAGCGACCTGTTTGACCACCAGCTCCACCACCCGGCAGTGCTCATCGTGGGTCAGGGTCGGACTTTCCCCCGTGGTGCCCACCGGCACAATGCCGTGAGTGCCCTGCTCGATATGCCACTCCACCAGACGCAGCAGCGCCTCTTCATCCAGCTTTCCCTGTCGAAACGGGGTGATCAACGCAACGATTGAACCTTGAAACATGGGATCTCCTTCTCCTAAATGACGCGCATATGGCAATAAAAAACCCCGGTACGATGTGCGCAACCGGGGTTTGAAGCTTCTCAGGGATGAGAGGTTACGCGCGAACGTCGGCAGGCCCGAATTTCAGGCTTTTTTTGTGCTTTCGTTTCAACCCGTTGAACCGCATTTCGTCATCTCTGGTCAAAAAATGGTGTCTGGGCATATTTCGGGAACACGGCATAAATGTCAAGGCGAAAGGGGCTATGTATAATGGCCGCCCAAAATTGCGTGGAGAGACCCGATGAGCAGCCCTATCAGTGCCGTCAGCCAGATGCTGGAACGAAACCAAGCCCTCTTTGTCGGCAAGCGGCTACTTGTCTGCGGCGCGCTGGAGGATGACTACCCCCGCCAGCTGGCGAGCCTGGCCCAGACCCTGACCGTCTTTACCACCGATTACTGCTACTACCGCAGCCAGCAGGCCGCCCTCGGCGAGGCTATCCTGTTCGACCACCAGCTCGGCGGAACGCCCCGCTTCGATGCCCTGTTACTGCTGATGCCCAAGGCCAAGGCCGAGGCACAATATCTGCTGGCCATGATGACCCCCTTGCTGGAAGCGGGTGCCGATCTGTTCCTCGCCGGTGAAAACCGCGGGGGCATCAATAGCGCCGACAAGCTGCTGGCCCCCTATGGCGAAAAGCCGATCAAGCGCGATTCAGCGCGCCGCTGCTCCCTCTATCACGGTGAGCTGAGCAAGCCGGTTGAACCTTTCAATCTGGATAGCTGGTTTGGCCGCTATCAGTGCAAGGCCGGTGATACCGAGCTGACCGTGCTGGCGCTGCCCGGCGTCTTCAGTGCCGCCGAGCTGGATCTCGGCACCCAGATGCTGCTGGCCGCCGTGCCGCCGATGACGGGCGAATTGCTCGATTTCGGTTGTGGCGCCGGGGTGATTGGGTCTGTGCTGGCCAAGCGCAATCCGGCTCTGCGGGTCAACATGGTGGATATCAGCGCACTGGCACTCGAATCAAGCCGCCGCACCCTGGCGATCAATGGTCTGCCGGGCAAGGTCACCGCTTCCGATGTCTATTCGGATGTCTCCACCCGTTTCCAGCACATCGTCTCCAACCCGCCATTCCATGCGGGTCTCAAAACCTTCTATGCGGCAACCGAGCAGTTCCTGGCCAAGGCGCCGGAATTTTTGCTGCCAAATGGTTCGCTGACCATTGTTGCCAACGCCTTCTTGCGCTACCAGCCTATACTGGAGACACACTTCAAACGGACTGAAGTGATCAGCAGTGATGCCAAATTCAAGGTCTATCTGAGCAAAATGTAAATAAGTGTAAGCAGCACAATAAAACAGCTAGAGAGCGTCATCCGGCATCTGATAAGGTATTAAGCGCACGATAAAAACCACCCCTTTAGGGGTGTTTTTATACCGAACATTGAAAACCTTTTCATGTTGTTAATTCAGGGAGAGAAATACGATGGCAGGCATTTTGACCATGATCCTGGCTGGTGGCGAAGGTACTCGCTTGCAGCCTCTGACCACCACCCGCAGCAAGCCTTCCGTCCCCTTCGGTGGCAGCTACCGGCTGATCGACTTTGTCCTCAACAACTTCGTCAACGCCGACTTTCTGCGCATCTATGTACTGACCCAATTCAAATCACAGTCCCTCTACCTGCACATGAAGAAGGGCTGGAATATCGTCGGCATCACCGACCGCTTTATCGATCCCATCCCGGCCCAGATGCGAATGGGCAAACGCTGGTATGACGGCACCGCCGATGCCATTTACCAAAACCTCGGCTTTATCGAGCGGGCCGAACCGGATCACGTCTGCATCTTCGGCTCCGACCACATCTACAAGATGGATGTGAGCCAGATGGTCACTTTCCACAAACAAAAAAATGCTGCCATGACAGTCGCGGCCCTGCGCATGCCCATCGAAGAGGCGAGCGCCTTCGGGGTGATCGAGGTAGATACCGAAGGACGGATGATCGGCTTTCAGGAGAAACCGAAGCAGCCCAAGCACATTCCCGGCGATCCGACCCAGGCGCTGGTCTCCATGGGCAACTACATCTTCGAGACCGATGCCCTCTGCCGTGAGTTGAAGCGGGATGCCGCCGAGGAGAACTCCAGCCACGACTTTGGCAAGGATGTGATCCCGAGCCTCTACCCGCGCGCCCCCGTCTATGTCTATGACTACAGCACCAACGTCATCCCCGGCGAGAAACCGCACGTCTACTGGCGGGATGTGGGCACCCTCGACTCTTATTGGCAAGCGCACATGGACCTGGTGGCCGACAATCCCCCCTTCTCCCTCTATAACCGCAAGTGGCCCTTGCACACCCACTATCCGGCGCTGCCGCCTGCTACCTTCATCGACAGCGACGAGTGCAAGGTGAAGATCGCCAACTCGCTCATCTCCGCCGGTTGCTTCATTCAGGGCAGCCAGATCCAGCGATCCATCCTCGGTTTCCGCTGCAATATCGGCGCGTGCAGCCATATCAGTGAATCCGTGCTGCTGGGGGACGTGAAGATTGGTGAAGGGTGCTCCATCAGGCGCGCGATTATAGATAAAAATGTTGAAATTGCGCCCGGCACCGTTATCGGTGAAAATCTGGACCACGATAGAGAGCGATTTACCGTATCCGAAGGCGGTATCGTGGTGGTACCTAAGGGAGCAAGAGTTGGCTATTAACCCACTGAAAATCCTGTTTGTTGCCTCGGAGGTTGAGGGGCTGGTCAAGACCGGGGGCTTGGCGGATGTCGCCAGAGCCCTGCCGATGTACCTGGCCCAGAAGGGACATGATGTCAGGATCATGTTGCCCTTCTACAAGACGATAAAGCGACGGGATGAGGCCAGATTAGTGGCGTCACGCTGGTTGCCAACCCACCCCGGGCTGCCGGATATCGGTTATCGCATCTACCAGATGGAGCTGGATGGCGTCTGCGTCTATCTGCTCGACTGCCCGCAATATTTCGATCGTCCCCAGCTCTACGCCGAGAACAATCAGGCCTATCCGGATAATGGCGAGCGCTTTGCCTTCTTCTCGGCCGCGGCCCTCCATGCCTGCGAGCAGCTTGGCTTTGCCCCGGATATCGCCCACTGCAATGACTGGCACACCGGCCTGCTGCCACTGCTGCTAAAAACCCGCCACGCCCACAACCCCTTCTTCCAGCAGACCCGCAGCGTGATCAGCATTCACAACGCGGCGTTTCAGGGAGTGTTTGGCCGCGAGCAGTTCTGGGCCATGCCCGAGATCGCCGACTATGAACGCCGCATCAACTACGACTACGGCCACGTCAATCTGCTCAAATGCGGGGTGCTATACGCCGACAAGATCAATGCGGTCAGCCCCAACTATGCCCAGGAGCTGCTGACTCACCTCGGCGCCCACGGCATGGCGCATATCTTCCAGCAACGGGCGGCGGATCTCTGCGGCATCCTCAACGGCTGCGACTACAAGGACTGGGATCCGGAGTTCGACGAATTCCTGCCTGCGACCTACAGCATCGACAACATGGCTGGCAAACAGATCTGCAAAGAGAGCCTGCAGCAGGAAGCGGGGCTGGCCGTAGCGGACTTGCCCATCTACGGCATGGTTTGCCGCCTGACCGAGCAGAAGGGCGTTCCCCTGCTGCTCCCTGCGCTGGAGAAATTCCTCCACCATCAGGTACAAGTGGTGATCGTCGGCTCTGGCGATCCTGCGCTCGCCACGCAACTGCAAACCATGGCCCGGGATTATCCGGGCAAGCTCGCCTTCATTAACACCTATGACGATCGGCTGGCTCATCTGGTCGAAGCCGGTGCCGACTTCTTCCTGATGCCCTCGCTGTTCGAGCCTTGCGGCCTCAACCAGATGTACAGTCTCGCCTATGGCACCCTGCCACTGGTGCGGGCCGTGGGGGGTCTGAAAGATACCGTGGTGGATTGGGATGCGGATCCCGAGTATGCCACCGGCTTCTGTTTTAACGACCCGACTGCCGCCATCCTGCTCGATACCATGCGCCGCAGCCTGCTCTATTTCCTGCAGGACAAAGAGCGTTTTGCCAAGGTGCAGCGCAATGCCATGAGCACCCGCTTCAACTGGCCTGACTCAGTCACCCAGTATGAACGGATGTATCAGAACGCATTGGGCCGTTACTGAATGCCAGACGTCGGCTAATTGCTGAAGTTTTGTACCCTTGGCGCCACTTTGGGCGTCAACAGCGAAAAAAGTCCCCTTTGGCTGTTGACGCTCCCCCAAAACTCTATAGAATCCCCCTCCGCAGTGATGCGAAGGTGGCGGAATTGGTAGACGCGCTAGCTTCAGGTGTTAGTGTCCCACGGATGTGAGGGTTCGAGTCCCTCTCTTCGCACCAATACTGCCATGCTGATTCAGCAGCATGTAAATCCAACTAGAAAACCCGAATGTGCGAAGGTGGCGGAATTGGTAGACGCGCTAGCTTCAGGTGTTAGTGCCCCCCGGGTGTGAGGGTTCGAGTCCCTCTCTTCGCACCATGATTCTGACATGTAAACACAGAGCAATGCGCTCCAACCGCATTTAAAAACCAGCTGGAGAAAATCAGTGTGCGAAGGTGGCGGAATTGGTAGACGCGCTAGCTTCAGGTGTTAGTGTCCCACGGATGTGAGGGTTCGAGTCCCTCTCTTCGCACCATTCATTACGCAAAAGGCCCATCACGAAAGTGACGGGCCTTTTGTTTTTACTCCTTGTTATGGCTATGCTTTTGACGAATCCCCGCTCATCGTCATGCCAAGGAACGCATATGATACTGGATACCGACATTCACAACTTTTACGAACATCTGGTGCTCAAGGAAATTGAGAAGCAGGGGCTGCAGCAGAAGCTCAACAGCGATCAGATGGCCGACCTTTGCTGCCTCACCCTCAACCAGCTCCCCGCCCACTATATTCGCCACAATGTCGACATGATCTACTTCCTGACCGACGCCAAGCGCACCGAAATGGAAAAGCTGGTGGTCGAATCGCTCAAGGTGGCACAGCAGAAGATCAAGCAGGCTCCCGTCAAAAGCTCATAACCAGGGCTGCTGCCAGAGCAGGGTAACGATACCGGTCAACCCGGCCACTGGCAGCAAGATCAAGGCGGGCCGCAATCCGGGCTCCAGCATCACCCAGGCAGCCAGCAGAAAACCGGCACTCCAGGTGCCGTACTCTTTATCCTGACCCCATGCGAGTACGGCCACCGCCACCAGCAACATCATACTCCGCAATATCCAGCGCATTGTTTTCTCCCCCACCAACAATTGATAATAATTATCATCTTCATCTACTGGGGATGCAAGTGGCGTCACGGGCAAGCTTCGTATGTGACCCTTTGTGTCAACAGGCCGCTCAAAAACGGGTTATGAGATCAACTAATTTGTGATTTTTTCAATCAAATGTGCATTTTTGCCAATTTGATGGGGCTTTAACCCGCCGGGTTTGTGGTAGATTGCGGCCTCTTTTTGGGTTGCCTCCTCGGGATCGATGTATCCACAGGACGAGAGGGAGTGACCTTGGCGAGCAAGAGTTTAGGAAGTATCTATGCAAAACCAACAAAACCACATCCGACTACCGGGCATGGCACAGGTGTTTGCCTGTCTGGCCATTTTCCTGGCCCTGGCATTCTCGTTCACCAGCGTGCTCGATCTGCCGATCCAGCTGGCGTTGTTCATCGCCTGGTTCGTCATTATGGGGCTTGGCATCAAACTCGGCCACGATTACAAATCCCTGGAACAGGCAGCCGTTGACGGCGTTGCCAAGGGAATGGGGGCCATCCTGATCCTGGTCTCCGTCGGTGCTCTGGTCGGCACCTGGATTGCCGGTGGCATAGTCCCCAGCATCATCTACTTCGGCCTCAAGGTGATTCACCCGTCCATCTTCCTGCTGGCAACCCTGATCATCTGCTCCCTGACCTCGCTGGCCACCGGCACCTCCTGGGGCTCTGCCGCCACCGCCGGTATCGCAATGATGGGGATCGGCCACAGCCTCGGCGTGCCTGCGCCGCTGGTAGCCGGTGCCGTGCTCTCCGGCGTCTACTTCGGTGACAAGCTCTCTCCGCTCTCCGACTCAGTAGTACTGGCCTCTACCATGTCCAACGTCGACGTGGTGGAGCATATCAAGGGGATGCTGCCTATCAGCCTGCTCTCCTATGTCATCACCGCCGTGCTATTCACCGTGGTGGGCATGCAATACTCAGGCAATGTCAGTCTGGAGCAGGTCAATCTGGTGATGGAGGCCCTCGACAACCAGTTCAACATCACCCCGCTGGCCATAGTGCCGGTGGTGCTGGTGCTGGGCCTGCTGGCAAATCGCAAGCCCGCCTTCCCGGTGATCAGCTTCGGCGCCCTGCTGGGCCTGATCTGGGCTATCGCCTTCCAGGGCATGGATCCGGTCAAGGCGATGCACTCGGCTTATAGTCCGTTTGCCATCACCTCCGGCATCGATTTTATCGACAACATTCTCGGTCGCGGCGGCATGGAGTCCATGCTGGGCTCGGTCGCGGTCATCATCTTCGGTCTCGGGTTTGGCGGCCTGCTGGAGAAGGTCGGTATTCTGGAAGTGATCGCCAGCGCCTTCGAGAAGCGCATCAACAGCGTTGGCAGCCTGACCAGCCACACCATCGGTACCGCGTTTCTGGCCAACGTGTTTGGCTCAGCCATGTATGTGTCGCTGATCCTGACTCCCAAGATCATGGCCAAGAACTACGACCGACTGGGACTGGCGCGCAAGAACCTCTCTCGCAACGCCGAGTTTGGCGGCACCCTCACCTGCGGCATGGTGCCCTGGAGCGACAACGGCATCTTCATGGCCGGGGTGCTGGGGGTGGCAACCCTCGACTACCTGCCCTACATGTGGCTGAGCTTCACCTGCATCATTGTGACCATCACCCTCGCCTACATGGGCAAGGCAGTGAACCGGATCCCACTGGTCGCGGCGGCAAGCTCCCGCTAAGCCATTCTGCAAACAACAAAGGCGCCATCAAGGCGCCTTTGTTGTTTCAGAGAAATGCTGTTTGATGGAGCGCACTGAGCACCACAAACAAAAACAGCCCTCGTTGCCGAGAGCCGTTTCATCAGACCGATACGCCGATCAGATGGAGAAGCTGGAGCCACAGCCACAGGTCGTGGTGGCATTAGGGTTGGTCACGGTGAAGCGTGAACCTTCCAGACCCTCGGTGTAATCCACACTGCCGCCTACCAGATATTGCAGGCTCATGGGATCGATCACCATGGTGACGCCATTCTTCTCGACTACGGTGTCTCCGTCGTTGATCTTCTCATCAAAGGTAAAGCCATACTGGAAACCGGAGCAGCCCCCACCCGTGATGTATACCCGCAGCTTCAGCTCGGGATTCTCTTCCTCGGTGATCAGGTTCTTCACCTTGTTGGCCGCCGCATCCGTCATCTGGATGGGCAGCGGGGCTTCTGCTACTGCACTCATTACTGACCTCACAACCATTAGATCCACAAACATGGAAACCGCGAAATTATCCAATACCCGACCATTCAGTTCAAGTATTCACCACGTTTAACCGGCCGCGGGAACCGGAGCAGGCGGCGCGGCGACCAGCGGCTTGATCACCTCGCCCCACTCAACCAGCAGCTCTTGCGCCGGTTGCCTGCCATCCTTGTTGATGGTGACACGGATCCGATCCGGCACAAAGCCTTCCGGCAACTGCCAATTCCCCTCCAGCAGCTGAAAATAACGCAGGGCATAGCGCCACTCACTCACCTTCATCCCGAGATCGCGGCCGGTTAGCGTCTTCGGCTTGTCAGCCAGACTCCCCTCGACCCGGATCTGCACCTGACCACGAAACAGCTCCCGCTTCTTGGCGGGCTGGGTCAGGGCGAGACGATAGTGGTAGCGACCGGGAATGCTGGTCTCCTGCAGAGTCAGGTTGTCGATCACTACCCCCACCTGTTCGCCGGTGGGGCGCATGATCCGCTCGAAAAAGGCCAGCTGGCGTTTGAGCTCCTGCACCTGCGCCTCCTGACTCTTCAGGGTGGTCTGCAACTGCTCGAAGGCCGCTTTCTGGGTCGCCAGCTGGGTATCTTTCACCCCCAATTCGGTCTTGAGCTGGCCGATGGCCTTGCCCTGACGATCCAGCGTCTCCTGCTGTACCACCAACAGACTGCTCTGGGCCAGCTCCTGACGGTTCCCGACAAAGTAACCAATGAGCCCGCCAACGGCTAACACGACCAATAACTTCAATAGATTGGACATAGCCCCTCATCCCGTTATCACGCCATTTACGGCAGCGCCTCTCCCTTCACTATACCGCCCGGACCGGGGTCACAGGCGATAAAGGGAAAAATTAACTGGCCGTGGCGCTGCCATCACCCCGCTTTTGACGCGCGGCAAGCCGTAAAGTTCGCTCCAGGATCTGGGAATAGATGGGCCGGCCACCCAGCCACTGGGCAACCAGAGTTGCCCCGACCGTGGTAATCATCATCGGCAGGATCAGCTGATAGTTGTCGGTCATCTCGGTGACCAGCACGATACCGGTGATGGGGGCACGCACGGTGGCGGCAAACAGCGCCCCCATGCCGGCAATGGCAAAGGCACCGGGCTCGATGCCAAGCTCCGGAAACGCCGCATGAAACAGATGGCCGAACACCACGCCAAACAGGGTGCCTAGTGCGAGGGTCGGCGCAAACACCCCACCCGGGGCACCGGAGCAGAAGCAGATGAGGGTCGCCACCAGCCGCACCGAGAAGATGAGGAACAGGGTCGCCATCGCATACTCATCGCCCATCAGATGGGGGATGAGTTCAGTGCCGCCGCCGGTCACCGAGGGAGCAAACAGCGACAGCACACCAAACGTTCCGGCGACCAGCATGCCGATGGCCACGAAACGGTGGCGCTTGTTCTGATGCAGCGCCAGATAACCATCCTGACAGGCAAGCACCAGCTTGTTGAAGACAAAACCCAGCACCCCGAAGGTGGCCCCCATAAAGAGGAACAGCCAGAGCGCCTTGAGGGCTGGCGCATCGTAGTGAGGCAGGGTGATCACCGCCCCCTGCCCTTTCATGTTCTGCAGCATCAGGGTCGCCATGATGGCGGAGATCCCCACCGCCTTGATGGCCAGAAAGGAGTAGCGAAACTGCGGCCGCATCTCCTCCATCACAAACAGGATGCCCGCCAGCGGCGCATTGAAGGCTGCCGCCAGACCGCCCGCCGCACCGGCGGCCAGCAGGGCGTGACCATGCTCCTTGGGTAGCCGGAAGATATCCGCCACCATCTTGCCAAGGTTGCCACCGATCTGCACCGAGGGCCCCTCCCGCCCCAGCACCATGCCGGAACTCAGGGTGCAGATGCCGCCGAAGAACTTGACCGGCAACACTCGCCACCACCGCACCGGGCGCAGATCGTCCATCGCCCCCTCGATCTCGGGAATGCCGGAACCACCCGCTTCCGGGGCAAAGGTATGAGTGAGGAAGTAACCGACAAATCCCAGCAAGGCGCTGAAGCCAAAGCCAAGCAGGCCGAGCTGCCACCAGGGACGGTCTGCCAGCAAGGCGATACGTTGTTCTGCCAGCCAGTGGACACCAGATTCGAAAAGGCCGCACACCAGTCCGGCCAGGGTGCCGACCAGCGCCGCCAGCAGCAGCACCAGCAAGGGCATCTTGTCTTGCCGGATAATGCGGGAAAGCGGCCCCCGCGAAGAGGGATCGGCTTCAGAGGAGAGAGCTTGTTGCGCCATCTTGTTACACCAACTTGGAAAAACCATATCGTCAGCTAGCTGAGATCAGGATCACCCGGCGCGTTGCTCGGCTGCCCAGGGCTGGGGCTTTCTGCTATAGTCGGCCCGTTAAATTTTTGTCACGGGAGCAGACCGAGAGTCCGGGTGGCGAGAGCGCAAAGCATACTCCTGATGCTCCGGCCTGCCGAGTCTCAATCGGCTGCAATCCCTTGTGTGACGACCAAAATCCCATTAAGGATGATCCATGTCAAAATCAGATCAGCTGTTTGAACAGGCCCGCCAGACCATTCCGGGTGGCGTCAACTCACCGGTCCGCGCCTTCAATGGGGTCGGCGGCACGCCCCGCTTCATCGATCATGCCGATGGCGCCTACCTCTATGATGTGGATGGTCAGGCCTACGTGGATTACATCGGCTCCTGGGGCCCCATGCTGCTGGGTCACAACCACCCGGCCATCAAGGCCGCCGTCATCAAGGCCGTAGAGAAAGGGTTGAGCTACGGCGCGCCGACCGAGATCGAAGTGCTGATGGCCGAGAAAGTCCGCCAGATCGTCCCCTCCATGGAGCAGGTTCGGATGGTGAACTCCGGCACCGAAGCCACCATGAGCGCCATTCGTCTGGCCCGTGGCTACACCGGCCGCGACAAGATCGTCAAATTCGAGGGCTGCTACCACGGCCACGCCGACTCCCTGCTGGTCAAGGCCGGTTCCGGCGCCCTGACCCTGGGTCAACCGAACAGCCCGGGCGTTCCGGCCGATTTCGCCAAGCACACTCTCACCTGTGTGTTCAACGATCTGGAGTCGGTGCGCGAAGCCTTCACTCAGTACGGCAGCGAAATTGCCTGTATCATCGTCGAGCCGGTCGCAGGCAACATGAACTGCATCCCGCCGGTCCCCGGTTTCCTGGAAGGGCTGCGCGCCATCTGTGACGAGTTCGGTGCCCTGCTGATCCTGGACGAGGTGATGACTGGCTTCCGCGTCTCCCTGCGCGGTGCTCAGGGTCACTACAACATCGACCCGGATCTCACCACCCTTGGCAAGATCATCGGTGCCGGCATGCCTGTTGGCGCCTTCGGCGGCAAGAAGAAGGTGATGCAGCACATCGCCCCGACCGGCCCTGTCTATCAGGCGGGAACTCTCTCCGGTAACCCGGTAGCCATGGCTGCCGGTCTGACCATGCTGGATCTGCTGCTGGAGCCGGGCCTCTATGAGCAGCTGAGCGCCAAGACCGCCCGTGTTGCCGAGGGACTGAAAGCGGCCGCAGCCAAACACGGTATCCCGCTCGCCATCAACTATGTGGGCGGCATGTTCGGCTTCTTCTTCACCGAAGAGAACGAAATCACCCGCTACGAGCAGGTTACTCGCTGCGATATGGAACGCTTCAAGCGCTTCTACCATCTCATGCTGGAAGAGGGCGTCTATCTGGCGCCGAGCGCCTACGAGGCGGGCTTCCTGTCGCTGGCTCACGGCGACAAGGAGATTGAACACACCCTGGCCGCCGCCGAGCGCAGCTTCGCCAAGCTGGCTGGCTAAATCACCGCTGGTTGTCGCAAAGGGCCCGTCATGGGCCCTTTTCTATTGCAGTGCCTTCATCATCACACAGCTCTTCGATACGCCCATTTCTGGTGCATCCCCTCTTCGTTACTCACCAATTTGTCATCCTCTGGTGCAACTTGCCCCATCATCCCTGTCATAAAGCAGGCCCACTATTTGCACATTCACCACAAGAGCCCACGTCACCGAGGTCCATATGGCAGAGATGAGCCCCATCGATGTGCTGCGGCGCTATCAGGAGTATCAGGAGGAGCTGACCCCGCTACTGCAGGGGCTGCTCAGCGCCCCCCTTGTCTCGCTCAAGGGGTATCCCTTTGTCATCAGCATTGACCACTATCAGGGGCCGATGTGCATCCAGCCTGCGGCACCGGCCGCCCATAACCGGTTGCACCTTATCGTGCAGGGGCAAGGACGAGAGATCACTGTCTGTCTGAATCAACTGATTGGTTGGTTGATGGGAGACAGGGAGCGCCGCCGCGCCATGCCCTGGTTCAAGGCGGTCTATGTGGTGCTCAGCATGGCGCTGTTTTTGATCGTCGCAACGCTCATCTGGCACGGGCTGGAGCAGCTTTACCAGCTATTGTGCGGCGAGCAGCAGAACCAGCTCGGCGCCTTTAGCGCCATCATCTTTCTGACGCTGGCACTGGCGGTGTTCGATCTGGGCAAGACCATTCTGGAAGAGGAGGTACTGCTGCATAAGGATATCTTCCGCCACAGCGCTATTCGCCGCACCATCACCCGCTTTATCGCCGCCATTCTGATCGCGGTCTCCATCGAGGGGCTGTTGCTGCTGTTCAAAGGCTCGCTCGGCCAGAACGAGCTGCTCTGGCCAGCGGTCGGAGTGATGGGGTGTGCGGTGGGTTTGCTGCTGGCGCTTGGCCTCTATGTTTTTCTGGGGGCCAAGGCCGAAGCGGCACTGGTACAGGCTAGCCTGCGCTCTCCACCGCCAGTTGCACAGAGGAGCGACGCGCCGCCCGCCAGGAGGCGTACATGGTCCAGGAGGTATAGATGACGATAAAGGCAACCAGCCACTTCAGCATCTCCATATCCATGGATTTGACCAGCATGGCGGCCAGCACCACACCGATGGGACCGAAGATGGCTACCGCCAGCACCGCCTTGGCATCAAACGCCCCTTTGCGGATAAAGGTGCCTGCGGAGAAGACGCTAAGCACGGCGGTGGAGCCCATCATAATGGGAAACGCCGCCAGCGGATTCATCCCCAGCAGATAAACCAACGTCATGCAGGGGGCAAACAGGCCGATACCGACATTCATCAGCACCCCGAAGATGAAATTGCCAAGCAGGGCGATCGCCAACTTGTAGCCGCTGAGCCCCATCGCATCGCCGCCTACAGGGAAAAGCCCCAGCAAACCGGCAAAGATAAGCCCTGCGACGACCAGTAAGGAAATGGCCATCACCAGCCGGATGGTCTGCCGATCAAACGAAGCCACATGACGAGCGCCCCAGGCTGCGCCAGCTGCGGCGGCCATCATCATGCTGATCAGCGTCAGCGGCTCCACCGCTACTGCGCCGACGAAGATCAGCGACTGAGTCACGGTCGGCAGCACACACTGCCCATTGAGGGTACCCGGCAGCACCCGGTCATCGATCAGCTTGAACTGCTTGTAGCAGGCGGTCTTTACCGCAAAGCTGCCCACCCCCAGGGTATCGAGGAAGTTGGCAACCCCACCGATCAACGCCACCGGCCAGAAGGGGGTCTCCTCAAAGGATCCACTCTGCTTCTTCCGCCAGCAGGCTTGCACCAGCATAAAGATGAATACGAGGCCTCCGGCTATAAAAACCAGCCGTAAAATATCAACTAACATAGGGGTTTCTCCTGCAACGGGCGGCGATTCTAAGGCAAGCAGCAGAAAAAATCTTGACCGGAATTAAGCAATGCACACGACACACCTCTGCGAGGCGAAATATTTATCAATAGACTCCGAACGACTCTGCTAATACTTGTTACTGAGGCCAACAGGCCGGGTCCTGAGCACGTTGTTATGGTCCTTTCGCGACGACCACTTGTGCCAAAGGACATAATAAAAAAGAGGGCCGGTAGTGATACCGACCCTCTTTCTGTATCTGGCCGAGGCGCTGGGCCCTCGACCATGGCAACTGCTTATTGAATGCTCTTGCCAGCACGCACGTCCTTGATAAAGCTCTTCAGGCTGGCCAAATCCCGTGGTGCACCACGCAGGATCTGATCACCGATGATGAAGGCCGGGGTACCGGAGATACCGAGCGCTTCAGCCAACGCACGGTTGGTACCGAGGTTCTGGTCAATGCTGCCATCCTTGATCTTGGCCTCTACCTTGCTCCAGTTAACACCGGCCTCTTCTGCCACCTTCTTGACCTGCGCTTCATCGGAGAGCGGGCCCTGATGGGCATAGAGCTTCTCATGGAAAGCTTGGTACTTGTCGGGCTGACCCAACTGAACGGCCAGTGCGGCACGCGCGGCGAAATAGGAGGTTTCGCTCAGAATGGGGAACTGCTTGTAGATGTACCGGATGTCTTTGTCTTCCGACATCAGCTGCTTGACCAACGGATGGGCCCGCTTGCAGTAACCGCAGTTGTAATCGAAAAACTCCACAATGGTCAGCGACGCCTTCGGATTCCCCATCTCGGGATCCTGATTGGCATAAAGCTGCTTGGAGTGAGCCTTGATCAGCGCCTTGTCACTCTCGGCCTGCTGGCTCTCCTGCTTGGCACGCAGGGCATTGGACATCTCGACCAGGATCTCGGGATTCTTGACCAGATAGTCGCGAACGATTTGCTCGACATCGCTTTTGGTCAGCTCGCTTGCATGTACCGGCGTCGCCAGCAGGGTCACGCCAGCCAGCGCGCAAAACAGGGCATTTTTAATAGTCATAACGTTATCTTGCAGAGGATATGATAGAGGCCACTATAGTGGTTGAGTCTGTTTTCAAGTCAAGTTATCTGGCCAAAAAAGCGCTTGATGCACCCTGATTGCCACTTTTTCATGTCGTTTCGTGCAATTAACCAGCAATCGAACCGGACGGGGATTTACAAGCCGGATCAGCATGGTAATATTCGCCGCACTGCTGCGGAGGGGTGGCAGAGCGGCTGAATGCACCGGTCTTGAAAACCGGCGATGGGCGACCATCCGTGGGTTCAAATCCCACCTCCTCCGCCATTCATACCGAGCCCATGCAACCATGTTGCGTGGGCTTTTTATTTGCCTGCTATTTGCCACTCCTTATAGCTCTCAACACATTAGTCTTCTTCAACATCCTCCTAATCTTCCCGCCTGCGGGCTCAATAATCACCAGAAAATCACCAATCAACCTCAGAAGATCTGAGTTACTGCGCACATCCCAGCCCACTTTCTTATTCCCCAAACCACAACGACAACACGCAGCGACCACAACTCCTGCATGTTGGTACCGCCAATAACCCCTCTTCGGAATAAAGTCAGGGCCGATTAACACAGCCATAGAAAGCAGGGACGATGGGGTTGCGGCTTAAACAGAAGGGGCGGCTAACTCAGGAAGCAGAGATCCCAAGCAAGAGATCATGACGTATAGGCGATCATGGGATGCACGGGATATGACGACGCCAGAGCCACCGGAAAAAGCGACAGCGGCTCAGCGAAGAAAGAGTACCAAGCGGAACATCAGGCTATTTGTGGAACCAGAAAACAGCGACGAGTAACAATAAGAACAGAGGAGAAGAGATAAGATGGGTCAATTATCAGGCTACTTACTGAATTGCAGGCAATAAAAAACCCCGCTCGATGAGCGGGGTTTCTTGTATTGGGTGCCTGGCAGTGTCCTACTCTCGCATGGCGAATGCCACACTACCATCGGCGCTA
>NZ_JAPDCI010000009.1:0-142333 GCF_027705905.1 Aeromonas sp. Y293-4
CCACAGGTGGTTTTTGACGAACTTCTGAAAGCAGCCTGATTTTTAATCGGGAATTGCACTTCGAAGTTGAATTCGCGTTTTCCATTGTTGGTTATTTACATCATGTGGAATCGCATACCTCACATCATCTGTGGCAAGCACAAGCGCCCAATCTACCTGAGCTCTAACATTTATTGGCTCTTGGTTCGTTTTGTCACCACTTAAGTAATATGTTTTTTTCAATCCTATTTTTGGCGCAAGTAACTCTCGCAATTCCAAACGTAACATCAAATTTAATGGTTCTCTCCCCAGGCGCGACATCCACTGAAAGATATTGCCATCACAATCTGAACACTTTATCCGACCAAGCAGCAACAGACGCCACAAGGTGCGCATCATAGGGTCTGGAATTGCATACTGTGACTGATCCTTGACTTCGTCAATTTCGATAAACTGACCGTCACACATCATTGAATCAAAGCGGGATAAGGCATTTTCCACTAACCTCCGCCATCGTCTATGCAATTGACCTCCATTTGAGACAACCCAAAGTAGTAATTTTGGGTTCCCCAAGTGGCGAGTAAGCCAATATGCCAAAGGTGGCATCACTTCATCCCAATCGCCTGACAAGCCATTTGTAACCACACTCATGGCTGGCGCAGACATATAGGAAGCAGGATGTTGTAGCAAGCTAAAGCTCAAGCTTTCATTTATTTTACCCTGCGGTTGCACACCAAAACATGTTAAATCATTGTGACCAAAACATTTGCTGGTAAATACATCAAGCCAGTCCAGTGATGGAGTCGGATTAAGCTGGGCAAAGCATTTGGCGGGCAAGCCTGATGGATCGGCTAAAGCCCATCGCATTCGACTAACAAAGTCGTTTTGTGACGAACTCTGATTGGGTTGCTTATATGCATACCGAGCAACTAATCGCTCCTTGCCCCTTACACCATCACGATATATAGATGCCCATACATGCAAAGTCTGATGTAACATGCGATGATAATTTACATCGTCATACATAATAGGGATGACATGTTTGTCTTGCCATTTCTGCTTCGTGATATCCAATTCATCACGTTTATAGGATGCAAAAGCAAAAATCTTCCGTGAACCATCCAATGCATGGGCGGCGGTCATATATCGCAATACAGGATCATCAATGCTGTAACCGACAAAACAGAGTGTGTAATCTCTGAATAGGCCAGCGACAAACCGAGCTGCCCAACCTTCAGTAAGATATGCCTGTCCAAAATCGCCATCAGACAAGATCAGCTGATCAAGGTCTTCTTCCGAGGCTGAATCTGGCATACGTCCGTGCAAATGCACCACTCCATTCCAACGGGATCGGGAGGGTGGGGCCTGATGAATGGTTATCGGTGATTTCCCCGCCTTTTCAAACAAGGTATCGAAGTTAGTGGTAACGAGTTTCAGGTTATCTTTTTTATCCTTGCCAAGAGTCAGCAAAGCAAGATGAGTAGTGAGAGCTCGTGGCTTTGATAAATCAGCAGTCAGGCAGGATGGTAAACCACGACGTACCGCAGCTCTCCCGCCTTGAATACGCTTCTCATAATGTCCGATTGCGCGATCAAGTCCACCCTGTGTGACCATGTCTTGCTCAGACCTATCTAATGGCTCGCCTGCATGCTTTGACATCCTAATAACGAGCTCACCGAATCCAGGCAAACCCGCTGGATAGGAAATGCCCGCCCCACAAAAAAACAACACACGTCCCTCTTCATGGGCATGCAGCAGCTCATTGGGAATATCGGGGCCATTGGGGATAAATTGCATTTTCCTGTTTCCTATCCAGTAGATACGGTGGATTGACTGGAATATGGTACCGCAATACCTCCCTCGATCGGCGAACCCATTTCTAGCTTTCGTCCAATAAAAAATCCCCACCCGAGGGTGAGGATTGATTTATAGGTGCAACCGTCTGGTGGCTTATTGTGCCAGCAGGTGACCGACCAGCTCATGACGCCACCCTTGCAGCAGCATGGGTTTGTCGCTGCGGGCCCGCTCTTCGTCATTCATCCGCCAGCTCCAGGTGAAGTACTGGTGAATGATCTTCTTGCTGGCAATCAGCTCGGGCGGAATATTGCTCGCCTTGGCCTTCTCTTCCACCATGGCTTTGATGCGCTTGAGCTCGGCCTTGTACTGGGGGAAGTCCACCAGCCGGCGAATGGGCTCGGGCCAGCAATCAGGATCGCTCTGCTGCGCCTTGGCGACGATATCGAGCATCCGCTTGCCGTGGATCTTGATCTCGATGGGCGATAGGCCGAGCTCGTTGAGATCCCGCAGGGAGGCAGGACGACGCTCCGCCACCTTGAACAGGTGCAGCTCTTTCACCACAAAATTGAGGGCCAGATCCCGGCGCACCGCCTCTTGCTGGCGCCAGGCGGCCAGCTCGCGCAGAATGGCCAGCTCGCGGCGACCCAGTTGCCAGGCGTTGACGATATCGAGATATGCCTGACGGGGATCGCTGCCCTGGGTCTTGCGGGCGGAGTGGTTTTGGCACTCCTGCTCGAACCAGGCAAACTTGCCGCTTTCCCGCAGTTTGGCCATCACCTTCTCGTAGAGCGGCATCAGGTAGAAGACATCCGCTGCCGCGTATTCAAGCTGACGTGGCGTAAGCGGGCGGGCCAGCCAATCGGTGCGCGCCTGATCTTTTTCCAGCTCGACCCCAAGGAATTCGTTTACCAGCGCACCAAAGCCGACCGAGACGCCGTAACCGAGAAAGGCAGTAGCAAGCTGGGTGTCGTGCATCTGGTTGGGCAAGTGGCCCGCCTGATGCTGGATAAGCTCCAGATCTTCGCCAGAGGCGTGCAGGATGGCGATCTGCCCTCCCCTGCCCAGTCGCTGCCAGAGGGCGGAGAGATCCAGCGTCAGCGGATCCAGCAGCGCCAGATGCTCGCCGTCATAGATCTGGAACAGGCCAAGCTGGGGGTAGTAGGTACGGGTGCGAACGAATTCAGTATCGATAGCCAGGGGAACGTCGGCCAGAGAAGCGAGATACTGCTCAAGTTCGTCTTGCTGAGTGATAAGTTGATAGTGCATCTGTGCCTGCGCGGTTGATCAGGGCCAAAAAGAAAAAACCGTGGGATGACCCACGGTTTTGCATAACGACGGTGCTGGTTTGCAGAAGATTCTGCAGCCGCAGTCCGGTTATTGCTTGGCAATCTCCTCGTCGCGCAGTACGCGCCGCAGGATCTTGCCCACATTGGTCTTGGGAAGTTCGTCACGAAATTCTACCAGTTTCGGCACCTTATAGGCAGTCAGATGTTTGCGGCAGTGGGCAATAATCTCGTCCTCCTGCAATTTTGCATCTTTCTTGACCACAAAGATCTTCACCAACTCGCCGGAGACCTTGTGTGGCACACCGACGGCGGCCACTTCCAGCACTTTCGGGTGCAGGGCAACGACATCTTCGATCTCGTTCGGATAGACGTTGAAACCGGAGACCAGGATCATGTCCTTCTTGCGGTCAACGATCTTGAAGAAGCCCTGCTCGTCGCACACCGCGATATCACCGGTACAGAGCCAGCCATCCTGCATCACTTCGGCGGTCGCCTCGGGACGCTGCCAGTAGCCAACCATCACCTGCGGGCCGCGCACCTGCATCTCGCCTGGGGTGCCGAGGGCGTGGATCACCTGACCGTTGTCATCCACCAGCCGGATCTCGGTAGAGCAGACCGGCAGACCGATGGAACCGTTGTAATCAGTCAGATCGTAGGGGCAGACGCTCACCAGCGGTGAGCACTCGGTCAGGCCATAGCCTTCCAGCAGCGGGGTATCGGTCAGTGTCTTCCACTTCTCCGCAACCGCGCGCTGCACTGCCATGCCGCCGCCGATGGTGAGCTTGAGCTTGTCAAAGGCGATCCCCTGAAACTCTTCGTTGTTGACCAGCGCATTGAACAGGGTGTTGACCCCGGTAATACAGGTGAAGGGGTACTTCTTGATCTCTTTGACAAAGCCTGGGATGTCGCGCGGGTTGCTGATCAGCAGGTTGTAACCACCGATGCGCATAAAGAGCAGGCAGTTCACGGTCAGGGCGAAGACGTGATAGAGCGGCAGCGCGGTGACCACGAACTCCTTGCCGCGCTCCAGCATGGGGCCGTAGACGCCGAGGCATTGCTCGACGTTGGCAATCATGTTGCGATGGGTCAGCATGGCCCCTTTGGAGAGGCCGGTGGTGCCACCGGTGTACTGCAGGAAGGCGAGATCGTCGTTGGTGATCTCCGGCTTGATGTACTGCAGGAAACGCCCCTTGGAGAGGGCCTGACGCATGGTGGTGGCGTGGGGCAGATTGTATTTCGGCACCAGCTTCTTGACGTACTTGACCACGAAGTTGACCAGGGTGCCCTTGGCCAGCCCCAGGTTGTCACCCATCCGGGTCAGGATAACGTGCTTGATCGGGGTCTCGTAGACCACTTTTTCCAGGGTATGGGCGAAGTTGGAGACGATGACGATGGCTTTGGCACCGGAATCTTTGAGCTGATGCTCCAGCTCGCGCGGGGTATAGAGCGGGTTGACGTTGACCACGATCATGCCGGCGCGCAGGATGCCGAACACGGCGATGGGGTATTGCAGCAGGTTAGGCATCATCACCGCAACCCGATCCCCTTTCTCCAGCTTCAGCTCGTTTTGCAGGTAGGCAGCAAAGGCGCGGGACTGCTCTTCCAGCCGGCGGTAGGTGATGGTTTGGCCCATGTTGACGAAGGCGGGCTGATCGGCAAACTGGGTCACCGAGGATTCGAACATCTCGACCAGGGAGCTGTATTGGTCTGGATTGATCTCGGCGGGGACCCCTTCCGGATAACGTTTCAGCCAGACTTTTTCCACAAACTTCTCCTGCATAACTAGCACCTGTGCGCTCACTGTGTTGCCTCCGTCCCGGTTCACATCCATTTTAATCGGTTGTTTTAAGCTGATGCTCTAATGCCGCACATATTTACACAGTGCAACATCAATTAACAGCAAATTAACAACAGAAAAATGTGAGGGAGAAAACAAACCTGGAATTATTGAAAGCTGGCGATTCTACCGAACTTGACAAAACTTTACGATACAAACGGCCGTATCAACCGAATTTTCCATATGAAAATGGTGGTTTCCACCCAATATGACCCGCTCGATCTGCTGGAAGGCATCCTGACGGGCCTGCCATTGGGCTTCAAGCGCAGCAAAGCCCTGCTCCCCCTGAATCAACAGCACCGGACAACGGATAGCCGCCATCAGTGCCCGAGCTTGTCCTTCGCTCATTCTCAGGGGCGACAGATCCCGCAAACGGGGGTCGCTGCGCCAGTGCCAGCGCCCTGCCCGCTCTTCAAGCTGCCGCTCACAGATAAGACGCGCCGACTGCGGCGTGATAACCGCCACTTTGCAACGAGCAGCCACGGCTTCATCGATGGAGGCAAAGCCGTTAGCACTGCGCTCCCGGGTGCGACTGCGGTTTAAAATCGCACGTCGCAGCTGGGCAGGTACCTCCTCATCGGGCTGGCTCAGCGGCCCCAGCCCCTCCAGCATGATCAACCGCTCCACCTGTTCGGGGAACACCCCGGCATAGGCGGATGCGATCAACGCCCCGAGGGAGTGACCGAGCAGAGTGAAGCGCGACCACCCTGCCGCCTGCACGATCTGGTAGAGATCGTCCAGCCAGTCGACAAAGACATAAGGGGTGGTTTTGTGATCGGAGTGACCGTGCCCCGGCAGATCGACACAGATGAGGTGAAAATCCCCCAGATGCGGCGCCAGCGGCAAGAAGCTGGCACTGTTGTCGAGCCAGCCGTGCAGGGCAATCAGCAGGGGTTTGCCCTGCTGAGCCTGATCCGCGAGTTGATTCTCAAGCAGGGCCACCTGCCGACCATCTGCCAAGGTGAGCAGACGTTCGTGCAGAGTGCTTTTGATGCTGTTGATCATGGCAAGCCTTAGCGACGCAGCGGCCGTCTCGGCCAGAAGGGATCATAGAAGGGGTCATAGAAGTAGGGGTCCATATAGCGTACCTCCACCTCTTTGACTGGCGGCCACAGCTTGCTGCCCGTCACATTGAGCACAGAGAAGCGGTACTTGTGCTCGCCAATCTGGCTATCAACCGGTTTGCCTATGGTGCCAAGCACCGTCAGGCTGCGCCCCTTGGCATAGAGGGTCGGGTCGACAAAGCCCTTCATGATGGCCAGAAAACGGCCCGGGCTCTGCTCGGTCTGCTCCGGCACGCCGTTGGACTTGAGCGGCAAATAGACCACTTCAATGACGCTCTGATCCGCCTTGTTGTGCACCGCCGAGATAACGCCGCTCCAGCGGGCCGGTTTGCCCTCCATCCCGCCAAGGGCGGGCTGATAGGCCACCAGCTGGTTTTCTGGCTCATAGGCCAGCTCTTTAGGAACCGAGCTGCAGGCCCCGAGCAGCAGGGCCAGCGCCCCGACCACCATCCCGCGTTTCATCATGTCGCTTCTGCTATTACGCATCATGTCACTCTCCTGTTGCCGGCGTGGCCCGTAGGGGCCACCCGCTTATATTGCAGCTGATGAGCGACATGACGTCAGTGCTCCTGCCCTTATTCGCGACCCGGCAGTTTTTTCCAGGTCACCTTGTCACGCAAATAGACCGGCGTCGCCTGCTCCACAGGCACCGCCTCCCCCGCCAGCCAGGCGGCGCGGGCCAGCGGCAGCATGTCCTCTGCCGCCGGGAAACGTACCTGGCTCACCGCCAGCTCATCGGCCAGACCACTCAGGGTCTCGCCATAGGTTTCAAAACCGGTGCCGACGCAGGTCACCCGACCCGCCAGCTTGCCACGGACGTCAACCAGCGCCACGGGATCGCTCACCACCTCGTCCCCCACCAGCTGCATGCGGCCATCAATCAGCTCATAGCGGCCGAAATAGACCTCGTTCATCCGCGCATCGATGGCGGTCAGCACCTGCTCGGCGCCATCCAGTCGATAGGCGCCTTGCGCCATGGCGGCCAGGGTTGAGATGCCAATCAGCGGCACACCTGCACCAAACGCCAGACCTTGCGCCACACTGATGCCGATCCGCACGCCGGTAAAGGAGCCCGGGCCGCGGCCGAACGCAATGGCATCGAGGTCACTCAAACTTATCCCGGCATCCTCTAACACAGCCTGAACCATGGGCAGGATTTTTCGGGTGTGATCCCGTGGCGCCTCCTCCCAGCGGGAGAACAGCTTGTCACCCACCAGCAAGGCGGCGGAGCAGGCTTCGGTGGCGGTATCAACGGCCAGGATCTTCAACTCATTCATGCTTTCCAATCTCTATAAAATCAGTCAATTACATAACCGGCAAGCGAGATATGCTCACCCGTTGTTCAAATCTGTTAGCTGGCGGCACACTTATTCACCGCGTTCAGTGCGATCGAAAAAACTCCCCAACGTTCCCAACTCCCGGGTGCGAGGGATGGCGGGCAGACTCTTGATAAAGGTGGCGCCGTAAGGCTTGTTGACCATTCGGGGATCACAGATCACCAGTACACCGTGATCACTGCGATCACGAATAAGCCGCCCCACCCCCTGTTTGAGGGCAATCACCGCCTTGGGCAACTGCAGCTCGGCGAAGGGATCACCCCCCTTGAGCTTGCAATCATCCACCCGCGCCTTGAGCAGCGGATCATCGGGGCTGGCAAACGGCAGTTTGTCGATGATAACACACGACAACGCCGCCCCTCGCACGTCGATCCCCTCCCAGAAACTGCTGGTCGCCACCAGCACGGCACGGCCATTCTCGACAAACTCCTTGAGCAGCCGCTGCTTATTATCCTCCCCCTGCAACAAGACGGTACGGCCAATCTCCCGGCGCAGCACCTCGGCTACCTGACGCATCACCTGATGGCTGGTGCAGAGGAAGAAACAGCCCCCCGGCGTCTTGTTGATGAGGGGGATCATCAGATTGGCCAGCTGCTCGCCACGGCCAAAGGCGTTGGGCTCCGGTAGATAACGGGGCACACAGAGCCGCGCCTGCTCGCCATAGTCGAACGGACTGTCGAGGATCAGCTCGGCGCTACCCGCCAGACCCAGCTCGGCCTTGAAGTGATCAAAACGCATATCCACCGTCAGAGTGGCGGAGGTGAAGACCCAGGCCACTTCTGGTCTTTGCACCTCGGCACTGAATCGCTCGGCCACCGACAGCGGCGTCAGATTGAGGGTGAAATGAAGCCGTGAGCAGTCGTACCAGTAGGAGAAACCGGTCTGGTTAACCGCCAGCACCTCGCCAAGACGGGTGCGCAGTTCACTGATGCGCTCGAAGGCGTGATCCAGCTGCTCACCCCGGCCGAGAGCCAGTTTGAGCACTTCGTAGCAGAGCCCGATGGCATCGTTGAGACGAGCCAAAGCCTGCCCCCAAAGCGGCTGGCGCAGCATGTCGCGGGTATTGCCGCGACCGCCATCCACCCCGAAGGCGAGCCGCAAATCCTGACTGGCGATAGCGAGCCGGTCCGCCGCCTTGCCGAGCTGGGCCATGTCGTGGGCCTCTGCCCGATAGGCCAGCTGGATATCCTGCGCCAGATCCTGAATCGTTCGGCTGCCCACCGACTTGCCGAAGTAGTTGGTGGCGATCTCCGGCAGCTGATGGGCTTCATCAAATACATAGACTTGTGCTTCCGGCACCAACTCGCCAAATCCGGTGTCTTTCACCGCCATATCGGCGAAGAAGAGGTGATGATTGATCACCACCACCTGGGCATCCATGGCGCGGCGTCGGGCCACCACCAGATGGCAGTCATCGTAATAGGGGCAGTCGCGACCGAGGCAGTTGTCGTTGGTACTGGTGACGTGGGCGAGGATCTCGGCGTTCTCCTGCAATCCCGGAATATCCCCCACATCGCCGTTATCGGTAGCAGTGGACCAGGATTTGACCTTAACCAGATCGTTCAGGATTTCAGGCTTTTGCAGATGGGATTCGCTCAAGAGCCGGTTCATCCGCTCGATGCAGAGATAGTTGCTGCGTCCCTTGAGCAGGGCCACCGGTGGGGTGTAGGAGAGCGCCCCTGTGATGGTCGGAAGATCCCGATAGAAGAGCTGCTCCTGCAGGTTCTTGGAGCCGGTGCTGATCACCACCCGCTTGCCGGACTCCAGCGCTGGCACCAGATAGGCGTAGGTCTTGCCGGTACCGGTCCCCGCCTCCACCAGCAGACGGCCACCACTTTTGATGGCGCGCGCGACCGCTTCGGCCATCTCCAGTTGGGGAGCGCGGGCTTTAAAACCGTCAATATGGCTGGCCAGAGGGCCATCTGGCTTGAACAGGGTCTGGATGGTCAAAAGGGCGTCCCGCAGCAAAAGCGGCCATTATGCCAAAAGCGCGGCAAAAGCGGGACAGATAATCTGCCTAGACGAACAGATCGATCTGATGCTCGGGGTCCGGCTTGTGATCGCCCTCCTCCGCCTTGGGCTGATCACGCTTGGCGGGCGTGCTATACGCCTGCTGGCGCTGCTGGGAGTCACTGTTGTCAGTGCTGGTCTTGCGCAGCTGGTGCTTTTTGCTGATCTGGTTCACTTCCCGCTTGATCTCTTCGCTGCCGGGCGCAGCGGGCGCCCGGGGCAAAATGGGGAACAACAGGTCCTGGCTGGGCATGATGGCGACTCCTGCAGGGGTTATTGTCTAGTTATCGACCAGAAAACCGTTTTCGCCACTTTAATCGATCAAATCACAATTTCGGGTTGCATTTTCTGTCAAGGCAGGTAGTTTAAATCAGGCGTCAATTACGACATCTTATTTTGTAAAGGATTGATTACATGAAGTTCACCACCCTGAAGACTCATCACCACCATCATCATCCCGACTAGTCTTTCAGGAGGTTGACTGCTGGAAGACACTTAACTGGTGACTTCCAAAAGGACCGCAAGATTCATAAACCCTCGGAAGCACCCACTTCCGAGGGTTTTTTCGTTTTTGACTAGAAGGAAATCGAGCAATGGAAACACAACGTCTGCGTATCGCCATGCAAAAGTCCGGTCGTCTGAGCCAGGACTCCCAAGCCCTGTTCAAGAGCTGTGGCCTCAAGATCAACCTGCGCGAGCAGCGCCTTATCGCCCATGTCGAGAACATGCCCATCGATATCCTGCGGGTGCGTGATGACGACATCCCGGGTCTGGTGATGGAAGGGGTGGTTGACCTTGGCATCATCGGCGAGAACGTGCTGGAAGAGGTGCAGCTTATTCGCGCTTCACAAGGCCTCCCCTTCGAGGTCAAAACCCTCAAGCAGCTGGACTTTGGTGGCTGCCGCCTCTCGCTGGCGGTGCCGGAAGATGTGACCTACACAGGGCCAGAGAGCCTTGCCGGCAAGCGCATCGCGACCTCCTACCCCGGGCTGCTCAAGCGCTTCTTTGACGAAAAGGGGCTCGGCTTCAAGAGCGTGATGCTGGGCGGCTCGGTGGAAGTGGCACCCCGAGCGGGCCTGGCTGATGCCATCTGCGATCTGGTCTCCACCGGCGCGACGCTGGAAGCCAATGGCCTCAAAGAGGTGGAGGTGATCTACCGCTCCAAGGCGGTACTGGTCCAGGCCCCCAACCCCTTGTCTGATGCCAAACAGAAGCTCATCGACAAACTGCTGCCCCGCATTCAGGGGATGCAGCAGGCCCGCGAGAGCAAATACATCATGCTGCACGCCCCCAAAGACAAGCTCGATGCCATCACCGATCTGCTGCCGGGTGCCGAGCGCCCCACCATCATGCAACTGGCCGGTGACACCAATCAGGTGGCCCTGCACGTCGTCTCCAGCGAGACCCTGTTTTGGGAGACCATGGAGCAGCTCAAGGCCCTCGGTGCCAGCTCCATTCTGGTGCTGCCCATCGAAAAAATGATGGAATAAGGAAGGGATATCATGCAGACCCTGATCTGGAAGACCCTCTCCCCTGCCCAGCAGGCCGACGTGCTGACCCGCCCCGCCCTCAATGACGAGGCCGATATCGGCGCCGTGGTCAAAGAGATTATCGCCGCGGTACGCAGCCGTGGCGACGAGGCCCTGCGCGAGCTGAGCCTGCGCTTCGAGCGCGCCCCCCGTGAGCAGTTGCGCGTCAGCGAAGCCGAAATCGAGGAAGCCTGCGCACGACTGGATGACGAGATAAAAAGCGCCATCGAAGCGGCCATTGCCAATATTCGCACCTTCCATGCCGCGCAACTGCAGCCAGTGGTGCGAGTGGAAACCCAGCCCGGGGTGGTGTGCGAGCTGCGCACCCAACCCATCAGTCGGGTCGGCCTCTATGTGCCGGGGGGCAGCGCACCGCTCCCCTCCACCGTGATGATGCTGGCCATTCCGGCACGCTTAGCCGGTTGCCGTGAAGTGGTGCTCTGTACCCCGTCCCCCGCCAGCGACGAGATCCTGTTTGCCGCCCGCGCCTGCGGCGTCGAGAAGGTGTTCGCCATCGGCGGTGCCCAGGCCATCGCCGCCATGGCGTACGGCACCGAGAGCATCCCCAAGGTGGACAAAATCTTCGGCCCGGGCAACGCCTATGTGACCGAAGCCAAGGGGCAGGTTTCCCGCGACTGGCGCGGCGCTGCCATCGATATGCCCGCCGGCCCCTCCGAGGTGCTGGTGATTGCCGACGAGAGCGCCAACCCCGCCTTCGTGGCAGCAGATCTGCTCTCCCAGGCCGAGCATGGCCCCGACAGCCAGGTGGTGCTGGTCACCACCTCGCCGCTGCTGGCCGATGCCATCGCAGGGGAGATCAAGAGCCAGCTGGCCAAGTTGACTCGGCGCGATATCGCCGCCCAAGCGCTCGGCAGCAGTCTGGTGATCCTCTGTGACGATCTGGCCGAGGCGTGTGCCATCTCCAACGCCTACGCGCCGGAACACCTGATCGTGCAGACCCGAGCTCCGCGTGATCTGCTGGATAAACTCGAGAACGCCGGTTCCATCTTTCTGGGAGCATGGACCCCCGAGTCGGTCGGCGATTACGCCAGCGGCACCAACCACACCCTGCCAACCTATGGCTATGCCCGCACCTGCTCGAGCCTGGGCCTTGCCGATTATCAGCGCCGCTACACGGTGCAGGAGCTGAGCGCCGAAGGTATTCGTGGCCTTGGCCCCATTGTCGAGCGCATCGCAGAGGCCGAAGGGCTCGATGGCCACAAAAATGCCGTGACGCTGAGATTGAACGCCCTGGCCGCCGCGCCCCAACCAACAGCACAGCAGAAGGATTTGTCATGAGCATTGCCAATCTGGCGCGCCGCGTGGTGCGGGCCCTCACCCCCTATCAATCCGCTCGCCGCATCGGCGGCAAGGGCCACGTCTGGCTCAACGCCAACGAGGCGCCGCAGGCCTATCCCTTCACCATCGAGGGAAGCCGCCTCAACCGCTACCCCGAGTGCCAACCGGCCGAGGTGGTGAACGGCTATGCCGCCTATGCCGGGGTCAATCCCGATCAGGTGCTGGTGAGCCGCGGTGCCGACGAGGCCATCGAGCTCTTGATCCGCACCTTCTGCGAAGCGGGTGAAGATCAGATCCTCATCTGCCCGCCCACCTACGGCATGTACGCCATCAGCGCCGAGACCTGTGGCGTCGGCATCGTCGAGCAGCCGCTTACCGCCAGCCGCCAGCCGGACTGGCCCGCCATCGCGGACCGTCTGTCTGATGTGAAACTGGTGTTTCTCTGCTCCCCCAACAACCCTACCGGGGATCTGGTGGGGCGTGACGGCCTTATCGCTTTGCTGGAAAAAGCCCGGGATCGCGCCATCGTGGTGGTGGACGAGGCCTATATCGAGTTCTGCCCGGAAGCGTCCGTGGTGGACCTGCTGGCCCGCTTCCCCAATCTGGTGGTGACCCGCACCCTCTCCAAGGCTTTTGCCATGGCGGGGATCCGGTGTGGCTTTACGCTGGCAAGCCCCGAGGTGATCGCCATGCTGGCCAAGGTGATCGCCCCCTATCCCATCCCCGAGCCCATCGCCCAGATCGCGGCGCAGGCCCTCTCCCCAATGGGGCTGGAACTGATGCGCGAGCGAGTAATAGAGCTCAACAAGCAAAAAGCCGCCTTCAAGGCAGAGCTGGCAACGCTTGCCTGCGTAAGGGAAGTATTCGAAGACAAGGGCAACTTCGTGCTGGTGCGCTTTGTGGATGGCGCCGCCGTCTTTGCTGCCATGAAGGCCGCCGGCATCATACTGCGGGATTTCTCGACCAAACCCGGCTTGGATAACAGCATTCGCGTCACCATCGGCTATCAGGGCGAGATGGATGCCGTGCTGGCGGTACTGCGTGATCTGCCCTCTCCCACTTTGTAAGACAAGGATGTAGCGATGAAGACCCCGTTTTTGTTTATCGACCGCGACGGCACCCTGATTGAAGAGCCGGTGACCGACAAGCAGGTGGATAGCCTCGCCAAGCTGCGCTTCGAGCCCATGGTCATTCCGGTGCTGCGCGACTTGCAGGCCGCCGGCTATGTGCTGGTGATGGTGACCAATCAGGACGGGCTGGGCACCGCCAGCCTGCCGCTTGAGAACTTCCAACCGCCTCACGACCTGATGATGCATCTGTTCGAATCGCAAGGGGTGAAGTGGGAACAGGTGCTGATCTGCCCGCACTTCCCCACCGACGGCTGCAGCTGCCGCAAGCCCCACCTCGGGTTGGTGAAGGAGTATCTCGCCTCCGGTCGCATCGACTTTGCCAACTCCTTTGTAATTGGCGATCGCCAGACCGATCTGCAGCTGGCCGAGAACATGGGCATTGGCGGTATTCGCTACCACCCGCAGGATCACGACTGGCTCGCCATCCGTGATCAGCTGCTCGCTGTTCTCAGTCCAAATAAGGGCCGCGTAGCCTCGGTGGAGCGCTACACCAAGGAGACCCGCATTCAAGTGGCGCTGGACTTGGACCCTTCTGCCACAAGCAAGAGCGGTGGCAACCAGATCGCCACCGGTATCGGCTTCTTTGATCACATGCTGGATCAGATTGCCACCCACGCCGGTTTCCAGCTCAAGCTGAACGTCAGTGGCGATCTGCATATCGACGATCACCACACGGTGGAAGACGTCGGACTGGCGCTGGGTCAGGCACTGCGTCAGGCCCTTGGCAACAAGCGCGGTATCGGCCGTTTCGGCTTCGTGCTGGCGATGGACGAGGTGCAGGCGGTGATCGATGCGCGCCCGCTGACCGAGCAGGAGGTAAGCACAGCGCTGGACTTGAGCGGTCGCCCCTACTTCGTGTTCGACTGCCCGAGCGGCTTTGGCCGAGACAACGTGGGCGAGATGGCCACCGAGATGGTGCCCCACTTCTTCCGCTCTTTGTCGGACGCCATGGCCATCACATTGCAGATGAAGGTGGGCAGCGGCAACACCCACCATCAGGTGGAGGCGCTGTTCAAAGGCTTTGGCCGCGCCCTGCGTCAGGCTATTCGGGTGGAAGGGAGCGAGCTCCCCTCCAGCAAGGGAGTGCTGTGATGGATGTGAGCAAGCAGAAGCTGGTCATTATCGATACCGGCTGTGCAAATCTGGCCTCGGTCAGAATGGCGTTCGAACGCCTCGGCGTGCAGCCGCTGGTCTCAAGCCAGGCCGCCGATATCGAGCAGGCGGACAAGCTGATCCTGCCCGGTGTCGGCACTGCGGTGGCCGCCATGAAGAACCTCAACGAACGCGAGCTGGTACCGCTCATTCGCGCCGCCAAGCAGCCGCTGCTGGGCTTTTGCCTCGGTATGCAGATGCTGGCTGAGGCCTCCGAAGAGAGCATGGGCAAAGAGGGTTCGCCAGAGCGGCTCATCGACTGCCTTGGCATAGTGCCGGGCAAGATCCGGCTGATGGAGGTCGGTAATCTGCGGCTGCCCCATATGGGCTGGAACCAGATTGAGCATGACGAGACCCATCCTCTGCTCAAGGGGATCTCGAGCGGCAGCTACTTCTACTTCGTCCACTCCTATGCGCTGGAGGTGACCGAAGCGACGCTGGCGACCTGCGACTACGGCCAGCCGTTTACCGCCATCGTCGGTGGGGTTGCAGAGCACAGCAACTTCTTCGGCGCCCAATTCCACCCAGAGCGCTCAGGCGCAGCCGGTGCCCGTTTGCTGCAAAATTTTCTGGAGCTGTGACTAGCATGATCATTCCAGCAATTGACCTTATCAATGGTCAGGTAGTTCGCCTCTATCAGGGGGATTACGAGCAGAAGACCGAATACAGCAGCAGCCCGCAGGCCCGCTTCGATGAATATGTCTCCCAGGGGGCGGTGCAGCTCCATCTGGTGGATCTGGACGGTGCCAAGGATGCCAAGGCGCGCCAGCTGCCCCTGCTGACCCAACTGCTGTCGGCCACCGAGGCGCCGGTGCAGGTCGGTGGCGGCGTGCGTACGGAGCAAGATGTTGCAGATCTGCTGGCAGCAGGCGCCAGCCGGGTGGTGATTGGCTCTACCGCCGTCAAATCCCCGGATCTGGTAGCGAGCTGGATGGAGAAATATGGCCCCGAGCAGATCGTGCTGGCGCTGGACGTCAATATCGATGCACAGGGCAATCGCCATATCGCGGTGGCGGGCTGGCAGGAGAACAGCGGCGTGACCATCGAGGCACTGATCGAGCGCTTCCTCCCCGCCGGGCTCAAACATGTGCTCTGCACCGACATCAGCCGTGACGGCACCCTGGCTGGCACCAACGTCGAGCTCTATCGGGATCTCTGCGCCCGCTACCCGAGCGTCGCCTTTCAGGCCTCCGGTGGCATTGGCGGCATCGCGGATATCGAGGCGCTCAAGGGCTCCGGCGTCAAGGGGATCATCCTTGGCCGCGCCCTGCTGGAGGGCAAGTTCTCGGTAGGTGACGCCATCGCCTGCTGGCAAGCCCCCGCAGCCGATACCACAGGAGGCAACTGATGCTGGCAAGACGCATTATCCCCTGCCTCGACGTGAAAGATGGCGTGGTGGTCAAAGGGGTGCAATTTCGCAACCACGAGGTGATGGGCGGCATTGTCGAGCTGGCGCGCCGCTACGCCGAAGAGGGCGCTGACGAGCTGGTGTTCTATGACATCACCGCCTCCAGCGATGCGCGGGTAGTGGACAAGAGCTGGGTGAGCCGGGTAGCGGAGGTGATCGATATCCCCTTCTGCGTTGCCGGTGGCATTAAAAGCGTGGAAGATGCCCGCCAGATCCTGGAATTTGGTGCCGACAAGGTCTCCATCAACTCCCCTGCCCTTGCCGACCCGACCCTGATCAGCCGACTGGCCGAGCGCTTTGGCGTGCAGTGCGTGGTGGTAGGCATTGACTCCTACTTCGACGCCGACACGGGCCACTATCAGGTCAAACAGTTTACCGGTGACGAGAGCCGCACCCGCACCACCGCCTGGCACACCCTCGACTGGGTGCAGGAGGTGCAAAAGCGCGGCGCAGGTGAAATCGTGCTGAACGTGATGAATCAGGACGGCATGCGTCAGGGTTATGATCTCGACCAGCTCAAGCTGGTGCGCAGCGTCTGCAAGGTGCCGCTGATCGCCTCCGGCGGCGCCGGTGCCATGACGCACTTTCGCGATGCCTTCACCCTCGCCGATGTGGATGGGGCGCTGGCCGCTTCTGTGTTCCACAAGGGCCTTATCCCCATTCCCGAATTGAAACGCTGGCTGAAAACCGAAGGAGTCGCCATCCGTGAATAATTTCTCTGAAAATGCACAAACCACCGCCAGCGCGCGCCCCCTTGCCGATCAGCTCGATTGGGCAAAATGTGATGGCATGATCCCCGCCATCGTCCAGCACGCCGCCAGTGGCGAGGTGCTGATGCAGGGCTTTATGACCCGTGAGGCACTGGAAAAGACCCAGACCACCGGTCAGGTCACCTTCTTTAGCCGCAGCAAACAGCGGCTCTGGACCAAGGGTGAAAGCTCGGGCAATGTGCTCCAACTCGTGGCCATCAGCACCGACTGCGATCAGGACTCTCTGCTGATCGCCGCCAACCCCGTCGGCCCCACCTGCCACAAAGGGACAACCTCCTGCTTCCATGGTCACCCGCTGCCGCCCCTCGGTTTTCTGGCAGAGCTGGAACAGATCCTGGCAGCCCGCAAAGGGGCCGATCCGGCCACCAGCTACACCGCCAGCCTCTATGGCAAGGGCACCAAGCGCATCGCCCAGAAAGTCGGTGAGGAAGGTGTGGAAGTGGCGCTGGCCGCCATGGCCAAGGATTGGGAGGAGCTCATCAACGAATCCGCCGATCTGCTCTACCACCTGACCGTACTGCTGCAAAACGAAGGACTCGGATTAAAGGATGTCGTTCAGCGGCTTTATGAGCGGCATCAAAAATAATATTCCTATCAAGAAATGGGCTTATGCCCATTTCTATTTTAAATAGAAAGCCAACTCAACAAGATCTTTATAGTCATTAATATTGATGCTTTGATTTGCCAAATGATAGGCTAATAGAGTCTCCTCTTTGCTAGCGATTGAGAATGAATCTATAGAATGTTGCCTCAATACCCCATCTATCGCAACAGCATCCCTTTCTGCGACTAATTGTGCTTTGTTCCTGATAGAATAAAAGAAACAACCTATATATTTAGATATACTTATTTCGGCTTTTAAATAGTCACCTACATTATTCACTGAAGGCAAGTTAAAGCACAATAAAATATTAACTTTTACCCGTTTGTAGAATCCAATGTTCGACATTGAATTTTTATCTTCATTTCGAAGTGATAGTTCTAAATTCACTATCTGCCTATATAAGTCAGGCTCATGCTCTTTGGCTAAAAGAAGTATAGAAAAAATCACTAAATCAAAATCATCACTAAAATTTGATATTGCCGCCTTTACTTTGTCTATGTATTGCTCAATATCTCTAAGCTGAAGACCAAAGGCATCTGCGAGCACGGATAGCAACAATGAAAATTCGCTTATTGTTTTAAATCTTGGGAAAAGGTTCTCCCATGATGCATCATCAATAGTCATGTAGCTTTCAATGAATGACGCTTTTGATATTTCCTTTAAGGAAAATTGCCGCCTAAAAAAACGTCTTAGATAAGCAGATGCATGAAATCCTTCACCATAAATGACCTTGATAGCATGCTGTAACTGCTCAGTATCCGTGGCCAGTACAAAAACCACTTCGGGAATATCGAATATATGCTTGATTGTCTCAAGCATTTCTACCGCATAAGAAGGGCGGCAGCGATCCAGTTCATCAATCAAAATAAAAGTGGGATAATCAAGCTCTCCATTACCTAATCCAACAGCACCTTCCACCCATTGCCTAATTTCTTGTTTAAGATACTGGATAGATTCATAACGCTCTTTCTGATTGCTGCATAAGGCATCTACCAGTTGATTGGCATCATCCCCTTCCAGAGAAAAATCATCTTCTTCCAATCCAGCCTTCTTGATTGCCGCTTTCAATGCCAGTTTGCCGCCGACCTTAAATAATCCAAGCAGCCGCTGACGCATCCCTTCTGGAATCGGGTTTTCTTTTCCCGCAATCATTTTTAACTGGTCGATAATCGATGAAATCACAGTCAATAAAGGATCATCGGAAAAGTCCTGCTGCCAGGCATCGATATAGACGGTGGGATAGTGCGCTTTCAGCTCCATATACCAGCGCTTGATAAACCAGGTTTTACCCGCCCCCCACTCGGCATTGAGGTTGAGCACATAGTTGCGTTGCTTGCCTTCGGCGGCGAGGTATTTAGTCAGAAATTCGGCATAGCGGGCGCGATCCAGCCGATCGGCACTCAAGATCTCTTCGCTACCCGCAATGGCCCCCGGCCCGTCCCACTGAACTGCGTCATCCCAATTAAACGGTGCCACTGCCATCTCGTGTCTCTCCATATTGCGTTGCTGAGGATGATATCAAGGACACAGTGAAAATAGTTTGATTAAAGACCTGTTTGTTGCCCTTTCTGCCACTCGGAGTGGCGTATTTTATTGCTGGTTAATTTCTCTGCAACTGGCCAACAAAACTGGGTCGATACAGAGGAAACGGTTATCTGAATAGTCACGGACTCAGTTGATTTCCTTTGACCACACCAACGATGACAATCGTGTGACATGGCGCAGAACTTGCGGAAATAAACGCGAAACCTGACCTGTTCGGTGCTTTATTTAAAACTGTTGATCTCTGTTGCGCGTCTTGTTCAACCGACCCATCGTAGCGACCCAAGGATGGCTAGCCCCATGAAGGATGAACCCTTCTCTATCCAGTTACAGCATGAGCTGGATCACCTCAAAGCCATCTTCAACGAGACGGACGCCTACATGTTTACCAAGGATCTGGCGGGCCGTTACACCTATGCCAATCAGGCGGTGCTGGATCTCTTTGGCTGCACCCTCGCCGAGTTGCAGGGGCAGGATGATCGGGCCTTTTTTGATCTCGAATTCTCCGACACCATTCAACGCAACGACCGGTTGGTACTGGAGCAGCAGCTCGCCATCGCCCAGGAGGAGATCAACTACCTCAAATCCACCGGGGAAAAGCGCTGCTACTGGACCGTTAAAAAGCCCATCCATGACAAGGATGGCAACCTGATCGGCCTGTGCGGCATCTCCACCGATATCACCGAACACAAGCTGATTGAGGCCCGCATGGCGGAGCAGCATCAGCTGCTGGAAATCATCCTCGCCAACGTGGATGCCCATATCTATATGAAGGACAGCCAGCACCGCTTTCTCTACGTCAACCAAAAGGTCGCCGATCTGCTGGGCCTTCCTGCCGAGCAGATCATCAACCGGCGAGATGATGAGGTGATCCCGGCTGCCAGCGCCTGCCAGCTGTGGCGGCTGGACAACCGGGTATTCGAAACCGGTGAGCTGCAAGCCGGGGAAGAGATGCTGACCGATCCCGAAGGCAATCAGCACTACTACTGGTCGGTCAAGGTGCCCTTTCTGCTGGGGGATGGCACCCCCACCCTGATCGGTATCTCCTCAGATATCACCGAACTGCATCAGCTCAAGGAGCAGCTACACCAGCAGTCGGTGCGCGATGGCCTCACAGGTCTCTACAACCGCCGTTTCTTTTTCGAACTGTGCGAGAAGAACCTCAGTCTGGACATGCGCCACCACCTCACCTCGGTGCTGATGGTGCTGGATGTGGATCAGTTCAAGTGCATCAACGATCGCTTCGGTCACCCCCTTGGGGATAGCGCGCTGGTGCATCTGGGCAGAGTGATGCAATCAGTGCTGCGCAGCGAAGATGTGCTGGCCCGCATCGGCGGTGACGAGTTTGCCATCTTGCTGCCCAACACCACCCTCTTGGCCGCCGCATCTCTGGCCGAGCGGCTGCGCCTGCAGGTGATGCAAAGCCCGCTGCCCCTGCCCGATGGGGATAAGCTGGTCATCACCATCAGCGCCGGACTGGTGGAAAATGGCGAAGGGGAGCTGATGGATAGCCTCTACGCCCGCGCCGATCAGATGCTCTATCAGGCCAAACAGAGCGGCCGCAACTGCGTCGCCTGCAAAACCCCCTAGCCACCAACGGGAGGGCCAGCAGCCCTCCAGACCCCTTGTATCTCCCCCCTATGAATGGCTGTGCTGGCTCCTTACGAACAGGCTGCTACCCCAACTGTTTGCGCAGCACGAATTTTTGCACCTTGCCGGTCGAGGTCTTGGGCAACGGGGTAAAGATGATGCGTTTGGGGGCCTTGAAGTGAGCCATCTGCTCCCGGCAAAAGGCGATCAACTCCGCCTGGGTGGTCTCTCGCCCCTCTTTTAATTTCACGAAGGCGCAGGGCACCTCCCCCCACTTCTCATCGGGCATGGCGATCACCGCCGCTTCATCCACATCCGGATGACGATAGAGCACGTCCTCCACCTCCAGACTGGAGATATTCTCCCCGCCGGAGATGATGATGTCCTTGGATCTGTCCTTGATCTCCACATAACCATCCGGGTGCCATACCGCCAGATCGCCACTGCGAAACCACCCCTCCGCCATCGCATCGGCGCTGGCCGCCGGATTTTTCAGATACCCCTTCATCACCACATTACCGCGCAGCACTATCTCCCCCATGGTTTTGCCATCTTTGGCCACCGGTTCGCCACTGACCGGGTTGATAACCCGCATCTCCCCCTGCAGAGGCGACGCAACACCCTGGCGCGCCTTGAGGCGGGAGAGCGCCGTGGCATCCTGCCCTTGCCAACTTCTTTGCGGCTCGCACAACACGCAGGGGCCATAGGTTTCGGTCAGGCCATAGACGTGGGTCACGGCGATCCCCATCGCTTCCATACCGGCGATCACGGTGGCGGGCGGCGCAGCGCCAGCGGTCATCACCTTGATGGGGTGATCCAGCCCCCGCTTGAGCGCCGGATCGGCATTGTTGAGCATATTGAGCACGATGGGCGCCGCGCAAAAATGGCTCACCCTGTGCTCGTGCAGCGCCTCATAAATAGCGTCTGCCTGCACATGGCGCAGGCAGACGCTCACCCCGGCGGTGGCCGCCAGCGTCCAGGGGAAGCACCAGCCGTTGCAGTGAAACATCGGCAAGGTCCAGAGATAGACGGGATGTTTGGGCAGCTCCCAGGAGAGCACATTGTTGATGGCGTTGAGGTGGGCACCGCGATGGTGATAGACCACTCCCTTGGGGTTGCCGGTGGTGCCGGAGGTGTAGTTAAGGGAGATCGCCTGCCACTCATCCTCTGGCAACCAGCCGGGTTCATCGCCGTTACCAGTGGCAATAAAGGCCTCATAGGTCAGTTCACTGACAAGCCCCCCTTCCCGGTAAAGGGGATCGTCGATGGCGATGACCAGCGGTTGGCGCTCCAGCAGATCCAGCGCCTTGCGCACCACAGGGCCGAACTCCCTGTCCACCAGCACCACCTTGCTCTGGGCATGCTGGAAGATAAAGGCCATCGACTCTGCATCGAGCCGGGTATTGATGGTGTTGAGCACGGCGCCGCTCATGGGCACCCCGAAGTGTGCTTCAAACATCGCCGGGATATTGGGCGCAACGATGGAGACGGTATCTCCCTCCCCGATACCGCGCAGCCGCAGGGCCGAGGCCAGCTGGCGGCAACGGCGGGCGGTCTCGCCCCAGCTCTGGCGCAGCGGGCCGTGGATCAGCGCCGGATAGTCGGGATAGACCCGCTCCGCCCGCCCCAAAAAGCTGATGGGGGTCAGGGCCTCGAAATTGGCGGCGGTTTTGGCAAGGTCGCGCTCATAGATGTTCTGCACTGTCATCGGATTCCTTCCTCACAAGTGGCACAAAACGGGCAGTTCCGGGATCAACAAGCGACATGGGCATCCTGCCCGCCGCTGGTCTCTTATGGGAATGACAGCCTAACAGTGAGCCTGCGGCGGCAGGTATTAGCAAAACGTCTTAGAGGAAGAGCGGAAGAGGTATTCGGTGCGAGTACGGGCAAGCGAACCCCCGCCAATGCCGAAGGCTTTACCTCAATCATCGTTAGTGGCGAACCCGCCCCTGCTGGCGGAAGCAGTAGAGCTTGAGGCTGATGTCGGCGATATCGGCAGGAAGCTCCTCTCCCTGCTCGGCCAGGGGCCGGTAGAGGGATGAGAGCAGACGTTCGGCCTGCTGCACCGTGATGATGTTGGCCTGGATGGCCGGGGTGATCCAGCTGGGTAACATTGACATATCTCCCCCTCGTTGATCCGGTGATCTCGGGTGAACATCTTCATTTCAGGTCTTACGCAGTTGTCTGCCGACCCGCTCACCCTCTGCTTCACCCAATCAAAGCAAAATGCTTGCCGTGATCTCTTATCGGCCAACATCCGATGGGGCTGGAGCCATTTATCAACCACTTGCGTGGCCATCTCAACGAACAGAGCCTTTGCTCAAGGCCTCCCTTGACCTGTCCCCGTCAGCACTTTGCCACTCTGGCATTCTGCTCACCGCCCGCCTTGCAAATTGCGACTCGAATTGCTCCTTATCACACTGACACAGTCCACCATGCGCCGGAAACCGGTCACTTTTAGTCCGTTGTCGCCAAAGCCAGACACTTTTCTATGGTGGCTATTTTTTGACCTTGCCAGCGCCTGTCGCAGGCCCATCCCCCCTCGCCTTGTCCGGCCAACCGGTTATGACAAGATGGCGCCAAATTGGAACAGCCCGTATGGGTATGCAGGAGAACAACAAGATGAACAGATCCATGATGGCAGGTATCGGTATTGGCATCGCCTCGGCCCTGGCGCTCTCGGCGGCGGCCAGCAGCTCCCTCTTTACACCCCAACCCACCTTTGCCGAGGTGATCGCCAGCAAGCCGATCACCGAGACCATCAAGACTCCCCGACAGGAGTGTCGCAACGTCACCGTGACCCACCGCAAGCCGGTACAGGATGAGCACAAGATCCTCGGCACAGTGGTGGGCGCAGCGCTGGGTGGCGTGGTTGGCCACCAGTTTGGCGGCGGCAGCGGCAAGAAGGTGGCCACTGCTGCAGGGGCCGTCGCGGGGGGTTATGCCGGTAATCAGGTGCAGGGCAATATGCAGGCGGGCGATACCTACACCACCACCGAGCAGCGCTGCAAGACCGTGCAGGATACGAGCGTCAACACCATAGGTTATGACGTGACCTATCGCCTGGCCGGTCAGGAGGGGGTGATCCGCATGAAGCAAGCCCCGGGCGCCACCATTCCGGTCAAAGATGGCAAATTGGTGATCGACCAGTCAAAAGTGTGATGTCTCCTGACCCCACTCAGCAGCAGGCCCGCCTCTTTCGAAGCGGGCCTGTGTTTTTGGGCGGCTTGATTTCCTTTTTTCAAACAACGGCACGCACCACTCACGGCACCCGAACTATCACCCTTTGCAGCACTTCTTCACCGCCCGTACCACGTTCTGATAACCGGTACAGCGGCAGAGGTTGCCCGACAGCCCGCGGCGGATCTCCGCATCGGTCAGCGGACGACGCTCGGTCTTGTCGAGCAAGGCGGCGCTCGCCATCACGAGGCCCGGGGTACAAAAACCGCACTGCACCGCCCCCTCGTCAATAAAGGCCTGCTGCACGTCGGAGAGCTCATTGCCTTTGCGCTCCCCCTCCACGGTACGAATGGATTTGCCATCGGCCCACACCGCCAGATAGAGGCAGCTGTCGATGGCAGTGCCATTCACCCGCACGGTACAGGCGCCGCACTCACCGACACTGCACCCCTCTTTCACACTGATGAGCCCCTGCCCGCGCAGGAAGTGGAGCAGCGACATGGTGGGCGGCACTGCATAGGAGTAAGGCTTGCCGTTGATCTCGCACTGGATCTCCACGGCGGGACAGCTTTGCGGTTGCATCATAGGATCTTCCCTCCGGCACGTTCGACTGCGCAGGCGACCACCCGCTGCGCCAGGGTTTTGATAAGGTGCAGGCGAAACTCCTTTTCCGCCCGCCAGGAGGATCGTGGCGCCACATCGGCCACCACCGCCTCGGCAATGGCGGCCAGTGTGGCGCGAGTCAGCGGTTGCCCTTCGGCTGCCGCTTCTGCGTGCGGGGTACGCACCGGGGTCGGGGCCGCCACCCCATAGGCCAGCCGCAGACTCTTGAAGTGACCATCCTCAATCTGGCAGTAGGCGGCGCAGCCGATGGTGGCGATATCCATGGCATCGCGCATGGCGTATTTGAAGTAGTGGGAGCCCACATGGGGGTGCGAGTCCGGGGCAAAGTGAAACGCTACCAGAATGTCCGCCGGTTGCAGCGCAACCTTGCCTGGGCCGGTATGAAAACCGGCGATGGGGATGCGGCGTGTGCCGTTAGGACCAGCAATCTCAAGCTCGGCCTCCAGCGCGACGGTAGGCGCCGCCGAGTCGGCACTGGTGGCGCCGTTGCAGATGTTGCCGCCATAGGTGGCGACGTTGCGGATCTGCGGGCCGGCGATAGTAGCGGCCGCCTCGGCCAGCATCGGCAGGCGGCGCTGCACCAGTTCGTTCTCGATGAGCTCGGTAAAGGTGGTGCCGGAGCCGATGCGGATAGAACCGTCAGCCAGCTCGCTCACCCCTTTGAGTTCGGGCAAGTCGTGAATATCGACGATATGACGATAGGCGGCGTTGAGGTGATGCAGCTGGATCATCACATCGGTGCCACCGGCCAAGAGACGCGCCTCAGGGTCTGCCTGACGCAGGGTGACCGCCTCGGCCACACTGCGGGCCTTGTAGTAACGGGCAATATCAAACATGGTGTTGCTCCTCCCCTGCTCCCTCGCCAATTAGACCCGCCGTGACAAACTCCCGAAACAGGGTCTTGGGGGTGATGGGCAGCTCGTTGATGGCCACCCCGGTCGCCATGCGAATGGCGTTACGGATGGCCGGGCCCGGCGAGATGATGGGCGGTTCCCCCAGGGATTTGTGGCCATAGACCGACTGGGGCTCGTAGGTCTGCACGAAGTCGCATTCCAGCTCGGGCAAATCCAGCATGGTGGGGAACTTGTAATCGAGCAGGTTGGGGTTGCGCACCACGCCGGTTTTGGCGTCGATGATCATCTCCTCGAACAGCGACCAGCCGATCCCCATCCCCATGCCGCCATGCACCTGCCCCTCCGCCAGCTGTGGATTGAGGATCTTGCCGGCATCGTGCAGGTTGATGATGCGATTGATGGTCACCTTGCAGAGATCGATATCGACGCTGAGATCGACAAAGGTGCAGCCAAAACTGGGCGGGTTGGTGGTGGTCTTGTGGGAGACTTCCGACGTGATCTGGCCACCGATGGTGAGGTGGTAGTAGGCGTTGACCGACACCTCGGCGACGCTGATCAGCACCTTGTCCGGCGCACCGGCCAGCACCACGTAGCCGTCGATCAGGGTGAGCGATCCCACATCCTGATGGCAGAGCTGGGCTGCCAGCGAGAGGATGCGGGCCCGCAGTTGCAGCGCCGCCTGATGAATGGCGGGGGCCGCCACATAGCTCTGACGCGAGGCGAACGAGCCCGGATCGTAGGCGGTAATGTCGGTATCCTGAGTCGAGATGACCCGGATCTGCTCAAACGGAATGCCCAATGTCTGGGCCGCCATCTGGGCAAAGACGGTATCCGATCCCTGCCCTATCTCGGTAGCACCGATCTGCAAATTGACAGTGCCATCCTGATTGAGCAGCATGCGGGCGCCCGCAATTTCAACCCCCACCGGATAGGTGTTGGAGCCGTAGCTAAAGCATGCAACCCCGATGCCGCGTCGCACCCTAAGGTGAGGATCCTGCCCCAGACACTCGGCCTTTAGCCGATCCCACTCGAACATCTCGCGACCACGCAGCAGGCAGTCCGGCAACCCGGCGCTGTAGATGGTCTTCTGGTTGACCTGATTGACATCCCCCTCGCGCGCCACGTTGGCGATCCGCACATCGAGCGGATCCAGCCCCAGTTCGGCGCAGGCATCATCCAGCATGCATTCGAGGGCAAAAATCACCTGGGGCGCGCCGTAACCACGCATGGCACCGGCGGTGGGCAGGTTGCTGTAGAAGGTTTTGGCGTCATAGCCAAAGGCGCTGCGCGGATAGAGGTAGCTGATCTTGTTGCCACCGGCGCTGGCGATGGAATGGCCGTGAGAGGCATAGCCGCCGGTGTTGGAGAGCACGTCGAGCTGATAGCCCTTGAGGGTGCCGTCGCGATTGAGGCCCATCTTGCCATCGATGGCAAAGCCGTGGCGGGTGCGGGAGGCAAAAAAGCACTCCTCCCGGCTCAAGGTCACCTTGACCGGCACGCCGCCGAGTTTGTAGCTCAAAAACGCCGCCATCGGCTCTTCCAGCACATCCTGCTTGTTGCCAAAGCCGCCGCCCATATAGGGTTTGATCACCCGCACGCTCGACCAGGGCAGGCCGAGGGACTTGGCCACCCGGCTGCGCACTATCTGGGGGATCTGGGTGCTGCTGACCACTATGATGTGGTCCGGTTGATCCATGTAGGCGTAGCAGGTCACCGTTTCCAGATGGCAATGCTGTACCACCGGCGTCTGATAGTGCCCCTTGAACTGCAGATCCGCTGTTGCGATTGCCTGTTCCGGCTCACCCGCCCGGATCTGGCTTTGCCGCAGCAGGTTGCCATTCGGATGGATGGGATAGGCATCGTCGGCCAGCGAGCTTTGGGCATCCGTCATCACCGGCAGCGGCTCGTAGGTGACCTTGACCAGGGCGGCAGCCTTCTCGGCCACCAGCGGATCGCGCGCCACCACGATAGCGACCCCATCGCCGAAGTGGCGTACATGGTCGGTGAGCAGACGGCGGTCTTTCACATCCCGTTTGGCCTCATCGAGGGACCAGGCGTGACCGGCAGTGCGAAAGCAGGTGGTGGGCACATCCTCATGGGTAAACACGGCTTCGACCCCGTGCAGGGCCAGTGCCTCGGTCGCATCGATGGCGAGCACCTTGCCGTGGGCAATATTGCTTCGCACGTACTTGGCGTGGCGCATCCCGAGCATGATGTTGTCATCGGTATAGCGGGCGCTGCCGGTCACCTTGGCCTCGGCATCCACCCGCTTGAGCGGTAATCCTATGGACATATGCAAGTCCTTTTTCGAATGGAAAAATCTGGAACCGGCATAAAAAACAGCAAGATATGCGCCTGTTTCCCGCCATCGTCAGGAGAATGGGGAGAAGTGTGAAGGGGATCCCATCTAGCCCGCTTTTGTTGGCCCGAAGCGACAAGCCAAGCGTGGCCCCTGAACAAACGGGACACATCAGCGGTGAAAAAAGCGGCAGAGCGAGGAGATCAAGGGTGGGAGCCTATCAATCTGGTAGGAGGATTTATCAAAATGGTATCGCGATGCCCCCCAACTGCGGAGACGGCCGAGGCGTGATGCCTGCGTGGGCGGGCTAAAAATAACAGGCATAAAAATGGGGCCGCCAGAGCGACCCCAAACGGGCGGGTTATCCCTAAATAGCCCACCCCCCAGCATAAAAGAGCACC
This sequence comes from Aeromonas sp. Y293-4, assembly GCF_027705905.1. Classification (NCBI taxonomy): domain Bacteria; kingdom Pseudomonadati; phylum Pseudomonadota; class Gammaproteobacteria; order Aeromonadales; family Aeromonadaceae; genus Aeromonas; species Aeromonas sp. Y293-4. The sequence continues at coordinate 27,693 of NZ_JAPDCI010000009.1, forward strand.
AGTGCCAGGGCGATGACCACGGTGCCGACGTTGAGCTTGTGCCACTCCTTCGAACAGATGCGGCCGATCACCAGCGAGCTGAAGCCAAGCATGATGCCGGTGACAATATTGCAGGTGAGCACGATAAAGACCGCACACACTAGCCCGGACATGGCCCCGACAAAGTCATCGAAATCGAGCTTGGTGACATTGCTCAGCATCAAGAGCCCCACATACATCAGGGCCGGTGCGGTGGCATAGGCCGGCACCAGATAGGAGAGCGGCGAGAGGAACAGCATCAGCAGGAACAGGCCGCCAACCACGGTAGCAGTCAGGCCGGTTTTGCCCCCCGCCGCCGTGCCCGCGGCCGATTCGATATAGACGGCAGCCGGCGCCGCCCCCACCAGACTGGAGAAGATGCTGCTGACCGAGTCGGCACTGAGCGCCTTGCCGCTGTTGATGATGTGACCATCCTTATCGAGCAGGTTGGCCTGCCCCGCTACCGCCCGGATGGTGCCTGTGGCATCGAATACCGCCGTCATCACCAGCGCCAGCACGCTGGGCAACACCAGCGGCGAGAGGGCCCCCATGATATCCAGACTGAAGATGAGGGACTTGCCCTGATCGTCCGAGAGGCTCGGCAGGGCGAACAGTCCCTGATACTTCACCGCCGGATCGAAGATAAGGCCGAAGATAGAGATGGCGATGATCACCAGCAGGATCCCCCCCGGTACTCTCAGCTTCTCCAGCCCGAAGATCACCGCCAGGCCGATCAGGGACATGATGACCGGCATGGAGGTAAAAGCCCCCAGCGCCACCGGCAGTCCCTCAAGCGGGTTCTTGATCACCAGCCCCACCCCGTTGGCGGCAATAAGCAGCAGGAAGAGACCGATCCCGATACCGGTACCGTGGGCAATCCCCATCGGCAGGTTGTCGAGGATCCAGCTACGCACCCCGGTCACCGAGATGGCGGTAAAGAGTACCCCCATCAGAAAGACGGCCCCCAGCGCCACCGGAATGGGGATCTGCTGCCCCAGCACCAGACTGAAGGCGGTAAACGCCGTGAGGGAAATAGCGCAGCCGATGGCCATCGGCAGCTTGGCCCAAAGCCCCATCAAGAGTGAACCGAACCCCGCCACCAGACAGGTGGCGACAAACACGGCGCCGGGAGGAAAGCCCGCCTTGCCGAGCATGCTCGGCACCACGATCACCGAGTAGACCATGGCAAGGAAGGTGGTGAGGCCCGCCAGCACCTCCTGTCTGACGTTGCTGCCCCGCTCGCTGATCATAAAGTAGCGATCAAGAGCCGTGAGCGGCTGTTGCTTTGCTGCGCTCTGGCTGGCGTCATCATTGGCCAGCTGTTCCACGCTGTTTGTCCTGCTGTTTGCTTGGGTCATACCCAACTCCTTCACACGCGCCTGAATGTTCCATGACGAAATGGCGACAGGATCTGCGGGTCTGCCGAGCGCCAGTCTGATGAGAAACAGGCGATGGTGGCAGAGGATGCGACAGACAGACCAGGGCAGGCAGCCTTGACTCAAACGTTTGCCTTGCTGGTCAAAAAAACCGGGCCATTTCACGTTCTATGCGGGGAGATCCCCTGTCGTGCGGCAAGACTGGCGCCCCGTGGGGTACGCCAGCCGCCGTATTCGTTGGGGCTGCGCCGCGGCAGCCCACTCCAGCCTCTACCCCCGTTCATGCACCAGTTGGCCATCCACATAGGTGCGGTAGATGGATCTGTCATCCCCCAGGGTCAACAGCACAAAGAGCTTGTCCCGCAGGGTGGTGGAGTTGTCATAACGCAGCTGCTGCAGCGGGGTAGCGACCGGGTCGAGCACCACGAAGTCCGCCTCCTTGCCCACCGCAAAGCTGCCGATCTTCTCGTCAAGCCCCAGCGAATGGGCGCCGCCCAGGGTGGCCAGATAGAAGGCCTGATAGGCCGATAGCCGCTCGCCCTGCAACTGCATCACCTTGTAGGCCTCGTTGAGGGTCTGCAGCATATTGAAGGTGGTGCCCGCGCCAATGTCGGTGCCCATCCCCACCTTCACCTGCTTGCGCCACGCCTTGTGCAACTTGAAGAGGCCACTGCCAAGATAGAGGTTGGAGGTGGGACAAAACGCGATGGTTGAGCCGGTCTCCTTCAAGCAATCCCACTCCTGCTCTTCCAGATGGACGCAGTGGGCAAAGACGCAGTTGTGGCCGGTCAGCCCATGCTGGTGATAGACATCGAGATAGCCCTTGTGCGCCGGGAAAAGAGATTTGACCCAGGCGATCTCGTCCTTGTTCTCGCACAGATGGGTGTGCAGATAGGTGGTGGGAAACTCTTCGCGCAGTCGCCGCGCCATCGCCAGCTGCTCGGGTGTCGAAGTGGGTGCAAATCGTGGTGTGATGGCATAGAGCAGTCGACCGTTACCATGCCAGCGCTCAATGAGTTGTTTGCTCTGTTCATAGCTGCTCTCGGCGGTATCTAGCAGATAATCGGGCGCATTGCGATCCATCATTACTTTGCCGGCGATCATCCGCATATTGATGCGACTGGCCGCCTCGAACAACGCATCCACCGACTCGGGGTGAACTGTGCCGAACACCAGCGCCGTGGTGGTACCGTTGCGCAGCAGCTGCTTGATAAAGAAGGTGGACATCTCGCGGGCATATTCGAGATCGTTGTAGCGCTGCTCGGCTGGGAAGGTGTGGCGGTTGAGCCACTCCAGCAGCTGCTCGCCATAGGCCCCCACCATCTCGCTCTGGGGGTAGTGAATGTGGGTATCGACAAAGCCAGGCACTATCATCTTGCCGCGATAATCCCGCACCCGCACTTCGGTCGGAATGCGATCCTTCCCCTCCTCCCACTCACCGAACCAATCGATGCAGCCGTTGCGAATGATCAGCAGACCATCCTCGATAAGACGGGCGTTGGACTCAATCTCCTCGGGCTGATCCACCACCCGGGTGATATCGAAGAAGCTGCCGCGTACCGCTTTGACAGAGTTGTCGTTTTTCATAACCGTTTCCCTGTTTTTCTTGTTCTGTTGACGTTTTTTGCCGGTTTAACCGTCAGATCCGTTCCACTTGTGGCGCCACCGCCTGCCCGGGTACTGGCTCTGGTGAACCCTCCCCCCTGCTGGCCGATGGCTGGCCCGCACTGCGGGCGGTAAAGATCACATCCGGCTTGTCGCTCAGCTGGATCACTTCAACCGCCTCGGCATCCCTGACGGCCGCCTTGCGTTTGCGGCTTTGCGGCAACACCAGATTCATGATGATGGCGGTGATACCGCCGGCGCAGATGGGGTTCTCCACCAGCATGTAGATACCCGCCGGCAGCACCTTGAAGACGTTCGGGTCATAGGAAACCCCGAGCCCAAGACCCAGCGAGGTGGCGACGATCAGGGTCTCCCGTCGATCGAAGCCGTGGCTGATGATGATGCGACCACCGGCGATGGCGATCATCGAGAACATGATGACCATGGCGCCCCCCATCACAGGTGACGGTATGGTGGTAAAGAAGCGCCCTACTACGGGGAAAAGCCCCAGCAGCACCAGAATGACGGCAATAAACTTGCCCACATGGCGTGACGCCACCCCGGTCATCTGGATCACCCCGTTGTTCTGGGCAAAGGTGGTGAGCGGCAGGGAACCGAGGGCCGAGGCGATCACCGAGACCAGACCGTCCGCCAGTACGCCGCCGGAGAGCCGTTTTTGAAACTCGGGGCCCTGAATATCCCGGTGGGAGACCATGGCGGTGGCGGTGATGTCCCCCACCGCCTCCAGCACGCTCAACAGATAGATGGTGCCCGCCAGCATAAAGGCGTGAAAATCGAAGGAGAAACCGTACTTGAACGGGATCGGCACCGTAATAAGCGGCAGGTTCTCAAGGGCGGAAAAATCCACCATGCCAAGCATCAGGGCCACCGCATAGCCCACCATCAGACCGATGGCAATCCCGCTCATCCGCAGCAGCGGGCTTCGGCTGCAGTTGAAGGCGACAATAACGCAGAGCACCAAAAGCCCCAGCCCGATGTGCTCGTATTTGCCAAAGGTGCCGCTGCTCATGGCGGAGAAGCCGCCGCCAAAGTCGATGATCCCCACCTTGATAAGGCTCAGGCCAATCATCAGCACCACCACACCGCTCACGGTCGGGGTGATCACCCGCTTGAGATAGGGCAGCACGAAGGAGGAGCCCATCACCAGAAAGGCACCGACAAAGGAGACCCCGAGCAGAGTCGAGACGATCAGCTCCTCGTGGATGCCATCTTTCTTCATGGCGCCGCCGAGCGCGACCATCACGGTCACGAAGGAGAAGTTGACCGACTGGATGGAGAGCAGCCCCGAACCGATGGGACCATAACGGTTCACCTGCAACCAGGTGCCGATACCGGAGGCGATCATCGCCATGGAGACCAGATAGGCGGTGATCTCGGTGGATAGGCCCAGGGCGCCGCCGACGATCAGCGCCGGGGTCACCATGGGAACAAAAATGGCCAGCAGATGGGTCACTGCGCCCATCAGGGTTTGATAAAACGGGGGTTTGTCTTCCAGCTCGTAAATGAGATCCGAGTGCTTGCGTGTTGTTTTAGACATCGTGTTTGTCCCATCACACAGAATGTAGGCGGAGTACTCATTCCGCCGTCAGGCGCTGGGGGCGAGCTGGCGCCCGCCCCTCACCTTTTCTTTTGTTATGCCGACACTTTTTGCTCCAGCTTGCCCAGTTCACGCAGGATCTGCTCCGGCGTGAAGTGCCACTTGCGCAGCCAGACACCGCAGGCATCGTGAATGGCGGTGGCGATGGCCGGCGCCGCGCCATTCACCCCGATCTCCGAGATGGACTTGGCGCCGTAGGGGCCAACCTTGTCGTCACTCGGCACCAGGAAGGCCCGGAAGTCGCGCGGAATGTCGCCAATCTTGGGCGCGCCATAGCTCTTCAGATCCCGGGTGAGCGGGATGCCCTTGCTGTCGTAGCAGATCTCCTCGCTCATGGTGTGGCCGATGGCCCGCATGGTCGCCCCGTAGATCTGGCCGAGGGCCAGTTCCGGGTTGATGGGGGTGCCGCAGTCGAGCAGGGCGTAGAACTTGTCGAGGCGGATCTCGCCGGTTCTGACGTTGACCGCCACCTCGGCGAAGTTGGCCCCATACGGGAAGGCGAGCTCCGAAGTGATGTAGCTGGCGGTGCCCACCAGAATGCCGAAGCCGGTACCTGTCTCCGCCCTGTGGGCCAGCTTGGCGAGGGTCACCTCCCCCTGCTTGCCGCGCACTATACCCGGGTGAACCAGCTCCACATCCTCCACCGGCTCGCCCAGCATGGCGGCGCCGTGGAACAGGATCTTCGCCTTGAGGTTCTCGGCCGCCATCTTGGCCGCATTGCCGGAGAAGCAGGTACCGGACGAGGCGTAGGCCCCCTTGTCGAACAGGGCGTGGTCGGTGTCGCCAGAGATCACATGCACATCGCTGAGCGGGCAACCGAGCACCTCGGCGGTCAGCTTGGCCACCACGGTATCGAGGCCGGTGCCGATATCGGCGCCACCTGAGTGGACGATAAAGGTGCCGTCCGATTCCAGCTTGACCATGCAGTTGGCCTGATCGATATCCGGGATCCCCGATTTTTGCATGATGATGGCGACGCCACGGCCGATGCGCCAATCCCCGTCAGCGGGTTTGGGGCTATCCCAGGCAATCAGTTCGCGACCCTGTTTGAGGATGGGCTCGAGGGCGCAGCTGGCGGCGTGGGGCACAGAGGTAGGCATCTTGCCCTCGCCGATGGCCCCCAGCACCTTGAGGATGTCCCCTTCATGCACCCGGTTGTGCTCCACCATGTCGAGCTGATCGATACCCAGTTTCTCGGCCAGTTCGGCAATGGCCATGGTCAGGGCGAAGTTGCCCTTGGGCGCGCCATAACCCTGATAGGCGCCGGTCGGGCAAATGTTGCTGTAGTAGGTGTTGACCGTAAAGCGCACGTTGTCGCACGGATAGAGCGGCAGGGAGAGCGCCGGGCCGTTGCTTGGCACCGTCAATGAGTGGTTGCCGTAAGGGCCGGTGTTGGCGCGAAAATCCATGTCGATGGCGGTGATGGTGCCATCTTTTTTGGCCCCCACTTTCACCTTCACCTTGGCCACGTGGCGGGAGGTGTTGCTGATGAACTCCTCTTCACGGGTGTAGCGGAAGGTGACGGGACGGCCGGTGACCTTGGTCGCCCAGGCGCACACCTCTTCCAGCAGGATGTCCTGCTTGGAGCCAAAGCCGCCCCCTACCCGCTCCTTGATCACGTGCACCTGATGTTGCTTGAGGCCGACGATACGCGCCACCTGACGGCGCACGTGCCACGGCACCTGGGTGGATGCATGAATGACCAGACGATCCCCATCCATGTAGGTGAAGCAGATATGTGGCTCGGTCGGGCACTGCTGGGCCTGGGTCGATTCGTAGGTGCGCTCGACAATCTCGTCCGCCTCGGCAAAGCCTTTGGCCACATCGCCGATCTGGCCATGGACGCTGGCGGCCAGGTTCTCGTGGGGGCGGGAGCCGATGGGGAAGTTGATGATCATGTGCTCATCGCCGCGGCGCACCGAGCAGGCGTTCTGCTGCTCCAGATCCGCAGGCGCACCAGCCATGTAGACGATGGGCTCGTCGTGCACCAACGGTGCATTGGGAGCCATCGCCTCATCGATGGTCATGACCGCCGGCAGCACTTGATACTCGACCTCGATGAGCTTGAGCGCGGCCAATGCGATGGCTTCGCTCTCGGCCACCACGGCGGCGACCCTGTCACCTACGTGGCGCACCTTGCGGCTGAACATACGGCGATCCAGCGGTGACGGCTCGGGAGCACTCTGACCACCCGGGGTGTAAAACACATCCGGGCAGTTGAGGTGGGTGATGACGTGCACTACCCCCGGCATGGCTTCGGCGCGGCTCACGTCGAGTTTGGTGATCACCGCATGAGGATGGGGACTGCGCAGCATCTTGATGATCAGCGCATCCTCGGTAACCCTGTCCTCCACGTAGCAGGGCTTGGCCTGCACCATCTTGGCTGCGTCCACTTTCGGGCAACTCTTGCCGATATGGCGCAGATCGTCGCGAAATTCCGGGGCGATCTGGCACAGGTAATCGGGATCCTTCATCCGTGAACAGGCAAGCTCGATGGCCTGATAGAACTGCTGGTAGCCGCCATCGCGGTGAAACAGGCCCGAGAGGGCATCGTCGATTTGATCACGGGTAGGCTCGGGGTGGCGATCAAGCAGGTCGGTGACGATGAGCGCGGCGGCCGGATCGTTGTAGCCGGACTGCACCACCCCCACATCCACCATCGCCTGCTGTACCAGACTGAGCTGGTTCCAGCTGCCCAGCGACTCGGCGGTGCGCACCTGCGCCCCCTCCAGCTGGGCGGCGATCAGCAGAGAGGCGTTGATCACCTTGCCGTTGAAGAGAATGGCGTCGGAGCCGGCAAAACCGAAGCCGTCGTCACTGTTGCGCACCGAGTGCATCCGGCACTGATTGAACAGCACCCGCTGGGCATTGTCACCGGCCTTGCAGATGACGGTGCGCAGGGCACCGTTCAGGGTAAAGTTGAGTTCCATCATGCTTGCACCTCCTGCTGCTGGCAATCCACCAGCAGATCCGCCACCACTACACCGGTGATATAACGCTTGTAACTTATGCTGCCCGCCAGATCCTCACGGGGCGCAATCAGCTCGCTCACGGCGGCCTCCAGCGCGGCATCGTGCAGTTCACGGCGCTCCAGATCCCGCAGGCGCATCGGCTGCGGGGTGACGCCAGCGACGGCCACCCGCATCTCGCCAATGCTGTCGTGGGCTACCGCGGCGGTCATCACCGCCAAGCCATCGGCGTTGCGGCTGATGCGGCGAGTGGCGCAGCGCAGTTCAGGCTCCGGCAGCACAATCCCCAGCACCAGGGCATTGCGCTGACCAGCCAGATAGGCGTCGATGGGTTGCAGCAGGTTGTTCTCCAGCACCACCACGGCTTCGAGCACCAGCAGTACCGGCAACAGCGGAGAGTCCTGCTGCTGGCAGGCAAGTTCGCCGCCAATGGTGGCCTGATTGCGCAGATGGCGGGAGTAGACAAACCCCAGCGCCTCGCACAGGGCTGCCGGAGTACGGGGATCATCTTTCAGGGTCTGCAGGGTGACGGTAGCGCCGATATGGAGCTGGCCGTGCTGCTGCTCAATCTGGTTCAGTCCCAGCTTGTCCAGCGAGATAGCGACCTTCTTGTCGGTGCGAGTCGGAGCGGCGTTAAGCTTGCTGCCGCCTCCCATGTAGACGGCGTCGTTGCCGAAACTGGCCTTGAGTTCCAAAGCCTGACCCAGTTGCTCGGGTCGGAAGAATTGCTCAATCATGTGTCGTCCTTACTCTTGCTGCCCGCCGCCGGGGAGATCCACAGGGCGGGCAATCCGGTCCAAAACTGTGGAAGGTGGCCTTAGGCCAGCTGATCCATCCGTTGCCACAGGCGGCTCGCCACCTTGCTGGCCTGCTCATAAATGGGCGCGACATCGAACGGGAACTCGCGGTCCTGATAGACCATGCGCCCCTCCACCATCACGCTGTTGACGCTGTTCGATCCCATACCAAAGGCGAGATGGCCACCGAGGTTGCGCGGCGCCAGCGGGGTCGGCGCGTCGTAGTCGCAGATGGTGAGGTCGGCCTTGTAGCCTGGCTCCAGGCGGCCAAATTTGGCGCCGAAGTTGCGCTCCAGCAGGGTGTTGCCGTTCCAGAGGAACCGGGCAAAGCTGTCGGGCCACAGGGCGCCGCCGGCATCCTTGTGTTTGAAGTAGGCGAACTTGAGCTCTTCGAGCATGTCGGAGCCGATGCCATCGGTACCGAGCGCCAGATTGCGATACTCCGGCAGGTGCCTGTTGTAGCCCACATGGTTGTTCATGTTGGAGCGGGCGTTATGCACCAGGAAGGCATCGCGGCTGTTGAGTAGCTCGATGTCAGCCGGGCTCAGGTAGATGCCGTGGGCGACAAGCGACTTGCTGTCGATAAGACCAAACTCGTCCAGCCGGGCGATGGGTTCCTTGCCATAGTGGTGGTGACCGTGGGCCATGTCGTAGCGGTCTTCCGCCACATGGATATGCAGACCGCGACCGGTGACCTGCACCGCTTCGCGCAACATGGCTAGCCCCTCGTCGGGCACGGTGAAGGGGGCGTGGGCGCCGATATGGGCCTCCACCAGATAGGGTTCGTTCCCCTTGGCCTTGGCCGCATCGATCTGTTGGGCGAACAGGATGTTCTCCTCCACCCCGGCCTGCAGCTCGGCGAGACCGCCGTTGCGATCCGTGGTCTCGAAGCAGGTCATGCCGCGCAGACCCGCCTCCACAAACCCTTTGCGCAATACATTCAACGAGCCCTTGATGAAGTTGGGCGAGGCGTGGTGGTCGATCACCGCGCTGCAGCCGCTCTTGATCGCCTCCAGCGAGCAGATGAGGCCGCTGTAGTAGAGGGACTCCTCATCGAGCGCCCGATCGAGCCGCCACCAGAGGTTTTTCAGGGTGGAGATAAAGTCCGGGCAAGGGGCGATATTGGCCATAATCCCCCGCGACAGGCCGGAGTAGAAGTGGTTGTGGGCACAGACGATGCCCGGCATCACCAGCTTGCCGCCCATCTCCCGATAGTTGGCCTCCGGGTAGAGGGCCCGCAGATTGGGCCCTACCGCTTTGATAAGCGATCCTTCGATGGCGATATCCACCCCTTCCAGCACCCGGGTCGGCTCCAGCTGGACAGCGGTGACGTTCTTCAGAATAAACATGGTTTGCTCCTTCGCTTATTCGTTGTTCGCTCAGGCCTCAACGGCCCCCAGCAGGTAGTGGTGATGAGCGTGGACATGGCTGATGATGCGGCACATATCGCCAAGGGCCGCTGGCGCATCCTTGATCCGGCTCTGGGCGTCTATGGTCAGGCGATAGGTCTCGCCACCCTGACGCACCCGCAGTTCGCCACCGTCAGCCAGATAGAAACCGGGGTTGCGGCTGTTGTCGAAGTCCTCGGGCAGGCTGAAGATGGTGACCTTGTCCTGATAGGGCTTGCCCTGCCACGGGCAGAACTGGGCGCAGTTGCCACATTCGTTGCAGTAGGCATCCAGGTGCAGGGTCTGGAACTGATCCTTGAAGCCCGGCACTGCGATGGCGACGTTGGCCCGGTTGGGGCAGACATCCACGCACTTGCTGCAGAGGTAGTTGCACTCGAGGCAACGGTGAGCCTCTTGCGCCACGAAGGCATCCCGCTCGCTCTTGTCGACCAGGGTGACAGCAATGCTTCCCTTGCGGCGATAGATCTCATCCTTGCCCGACGGCTGGATGGTCACTTCACTCTGCTGGCTGGCGATATGCTCGCGAGAGAGCACCAGATCCGCGGCGCGGCGGGCACCACCGATGGCACCTACGATGGAGGACGGGCCGCTCTGCACGTCACCGATGAGGAAGACGTTGCGACGGCTGGTTTCGCCGGTCTGGCCATCCACCTCGGGCCAGCCATCGCTGCCAAGAGGAATGCCCATCGCTTTCAATACTTCGCAGTCAGGCTGCTCACCGATGGCGGTGATCAGCGCATCCATCTGCATCACTTCGGTCTGCTCGGTGGGCACCGGACGGCGGCGACCCTGCTCGTCAGGTTCCCCCAGCGCCATCATCCGCACGGTGAGCTTGCCATCTTTCTCAAAGCGCTCCGGATTGGTGAGGAAGCAGAAACGCACCCCATCCTCCACCGCTTCCAGATACTCCTCGCGATAGGCGGGCATCTCTTTTTCGCTGCGACGGTAGATCACGGTGACATCGCTGACACCCGGCACTTTAAGAGCCGCGCGGGCGCAGTCCATGGCGGTGTTGCCGGCACCGATCACCGCCACATGACGGCCCAGCGGCAGCGGTTTGCCCTGATTGAAGCTGCGCAGGAAGTGGAAGGATTTGTAAATCCGCTCGTGCCCCCCCTCAAGGCGCATGCCACCGTTCTTGTCGGCACCGATGCCGACGAAGACATAGCTAAAGCCCTGGGCGTGCAGCTTGTCGACGGTGAGCGCCGGATCGCAGCCAAACTCGAACTTGACCCCGTGGGCGGCGACAAAGTCGATGTCATGCTGGATAAGCTCAGCCGGAATGCGGAACTCGGGGATGATGTGCCTGACCACGCCACCGGCATCCGCTTCGCGCTCGAACACGGTGACCGGGTGACCGGCACGGGCCAGGAAGTAACCGGCGGAGAGACCGGCCGGGCCGGCGCCAATGACTGCAACCGGGTGCTTGTCACCACTGCCTGCCGGCTTGTGCCAGCGCGCCTTGTACCCTTCCCAGCCGCGCTCCAGCGCCACTTTTTTCAGCTCGCGGATATTGAGCGCGCTGTCGTAATCGAGACGGGTGCAGTTGTACTGGCACTGGTGATCGCAGATATGGCCGGTGATGGCGGGCAAGGCGTTGCGCTGATAAATCAGCTCAAGGGCAGCGACATACTCTCCCTCGCCCATCAGACGAATGTACTCGGGGATATCCTGATGCACGGCGCAGGCAGTGACGCACGGCGCCACGTAGCAGTCAGTCAGCGGCAGACCGCCCCCCACTTCGATCCGATCATCGGACTTCCACTCCTTCTGGGTGTAATCCATGGTGAGCGCCTTGGCGGCCAGCGCTTCCAGCTTGGCCACATCCACCTGACTCATGCCCCAGCTGCCCGACGCATCTATCTCTTTGAGGCACTCGATCTGGCGCAGGTAGCCACCCGGTTTGAGCAGGTCGGTGGCCATGGTGATGGGGCGGATACCGGTCTCGAAGATCTCGGCGATGTTGAACTTGCTGGCGCCGCCGGAGTAGGAGATGGGCAGCTTGCCATCGAAGGCGCGAGACAACACGGCCGCCACGTTGATGGAGAGCGGGAACAGCGCACGGCCGGACATATACATCTCATCACCCGGCAGCGCCCCTTTGCGGTTGATGGTGCCGAGAGTGTTGGTGAGCTTGACCCCGAAGGTGAGCCCCTTCTCGGCCCCCAGCGCCATCAAGCGGGTCAGCATCGCCTTGGCCTGATCCAGCTTGAGGTCGTGATCGAACGACTCTTCGCTCAGACCAATGTAATCAAAGCCGCAGGTATCGAGGATCTCGCGCACCCGCGGGTAGCCCAGCAGGGTCGGGTTCAGTTTGACGAAGGTGTTGAGCCCCTTCTCTTCCAGCATGTAGCGGCAGATGGCCTCAATCTCGTTCGGCGGGCAGCCGTGCATGGTGGAGAGGGTGACACCGTGCACCAGCTCGGCCGGGATGCGATCCACCAGCTGTTGCAGACGATCGCGGCGCGCCCCCAGCCCCAGCTCGGCGATAAACTGCTCGTCGGCCACCAGCTCGCGCAGCACCTGCTGGTACTCGGCAAACTTCGGACTTTGGCTTGCATCCATCAGGCTGTGGATAAACTGCTGCATCGGTGGCTGTTTGATGCCATCGAGGTTGTACCCCACGCTCATGTTGAAGATGAAGGACTTGGCCTCTCCGTCGAGCCGCGGATCGAACACCTCTTCCAGCAGGTAGAGGGCAAACCAGGCTTTCAGATACTCGTCAAATGCCTTGGGCAGGGTGAACTCGGTAGACCACTCGGTGTTGAAGCACTCGTCTTCGGCATCGATGCAGGGCTTTTCCAGTTCGAGACGGTCCAGGATCTGCACCGTCTTGAGCTCGATAAAGCGCCCGCCGGTCAGCCAGGAGGTAACGATGTTCTGGGCCAACTGGGTATGGGGGCCGGCTGCCGGGCCAATGGGGGTCTCGCAGGTTTCACCGAACACCTTGATCTTGCGCTCGTCCTGTTTGCGATAGAATTGCGCGGCGGGAATACCGAAAATAGTCTGACTCTCTTTATATTCCGCAAAAATACGGGTCAGCAGGTTCTTGAAGGGAACGGGTCGCATAATATCGCCCATGGCTATCTCCTTGCAGCTGTTCTGCGCATTGGCAGCATGAATAAATGGGGTATCCCGCACGGGCATTACCCCTTGGCAAGGAGATGAGCAACTATCAGGCCACTCCATCGGCAAAACTATTTTTTAGGGTAAAAGCGTGAGATGGCTCGAATTAATGAAGGCGGTTTGACATGCCGCCATTATGATTGATGAGAGTGGTTCTCACTCACTTGAAATTTTATTCAAGGCAATGCCAGAGAAAAAAGAGAAGTATCAAATCGGCAGCGATAAATATCACTTTGATAGGGTGAAAATCATCCAGCATTATCGCAAGCCAGCCCCAGCCAATATGGCCGGGGCTGGCTTAAAAGTCACTGCTATATAAAAGGCGGTCGTCGCTATTTCGGTTTATCCAAAGGCTGCGAGATGACTCGGCGTTACCGCCCCGCTGGCTGCCATTGCACGCAAAGGGAGGTGGGTCCCAACGATACGACTCAGCCCTGTGCAGATGTCAGCTCGTCGGCAGAACGCAGCTCCAGTTCGCCGCGGATCAGCGCCTGATATCGCTCGGGGGTATCGATATCAAAGAGGATGGCAGGACTCTCGACCGGTATGCTTCGGTGTGGGCGTTGCAGCAACCAGCGGCGCACCGAACCCTGTGCCGGCGCGGCAGCCAGCGCCCTTGCGAGGGACTTTGGCAGCAAGACCGGATGACCCGCCTCCCCCTCAAAGCTCGGGAACAGGGCGAGCTCTCCGCGCGCCTGCCACAACTGCTGATAGACCTCGCACGGGATACAGGGCAGATCCCCGTGGCTGATAAAGAGGTAGTCAGCATCGCTGGCCGCCAGAGCGCAGCGGATGGAACTGCCCAGCCCCAACTCATAGTCAGGGTTATGGACGATGAGAATGTCGGGGCGATTTCCATAACAGGCTGCGAGTTCGGCCCCGCGATGGCCCACGACCAAAATAATCCGGGAGCAGAAGGCCAGGGCATTTTTGAGACTTGCATCAAGAATTGTCCCCGAGCCATAAGGTAGCATCATTTTCCATGCCCCCATGCGGGATGACAAACCTGCTGCGGTAATTATACAGTCACACTGTTCATGCCCCCGAGCCTGCACCTTTTCATTCACCTCGCTATTTATTTCGGTCATTGCCATGTCCTTGCCACACTCTGTTATTCACGCGTTTCCGGATATTGGTTCGCTTTTAAATCCACTGCTTGAAAATAGTGACAACCATACCACGCTAATTAGCCTTTGTGGTGCCGGCGGAAAAACCAGCACCCTGTTCTGGCTGGCGGAATATTTTTATAAGCAGGGTAAAAGGGTGCTAATTACCACCACCACCCGAATGTTTCTGCCAGCCCCATCACACTATCGGGAATTGATTATCGAGACGGATCCCGTTCGTCAACTTACCCGCTGTCAGGCGCTGCCGGATGGCCCGACCCTGGTTGCCCTGTTCAGCCATCTTGACGAGCGCACCGGCAAGGTTGCAGGGCCGGATCTGCGCCAAATCGACCTGCTCAAAGGACAGCAGCGCTTCGATCTCATCCTGGTCGAAGCGGATGGCGCCCATCACAAGTTATTGAAAGTGCCCGCTTTGCATGAACCTTGCATTCCACACCAAAGTGACTGGGTGATCGCCCTGCTGGGCGGCGCCATGGTGGGAGCCAATGCCGAGCCATCGCAGATCCACCGCTGGGCTGAATTGCAGGCCCTGTGCGGGATTGCGGCGGGTGAGCCACTGGATTGGGCACTGTTTGACAGACTGCTCTCCCACCCCGAGGGGGTGTTCAAGGGCACCCCGCCCGGGGCGCGCCGGATCTGGTTTATCAATGGCGATTATCAAAATGAGGCGTCGTGGCTGGCGGAATTGATAAAGCTGCAGAGCCGCCACCCCGAGATCCACGCCATCTGGCAGGGGGCCGTGCGCGAATCCCCCCCCATCCGTCACCTGATCTGCACAGCTCCGCACGGGGAGGCGCTTTAGCCTCACCCCTGACGTTTTAAGGATGAAAAGAGGTACCTTATGAATCTGTTTGCACACGCAGCCCGACTGGAACAGGAGAACACGCCGTTTGCCATGGCCCAGATCATCGAGAGCCGGGGCTCCACCCCGCGCCATCAGGCCCAGATGCTGGTGATGGCCGATGGCCAGATCCTCGGTACCATCGGCGGCGGCATGATCGAGCGGCTGGTGATCGAGGAAGCGATGGCCGCCATTGCCGAACGCAAGCCGCGCATCTTCCATGGCCGGATGGCCCGCAACGGTGAACATGCGGTAGGGTCGGATTGTGGCGGTGCCATGTCAGTCTATATCGATGTATATGGTCTGCGACCACGGCTGGTGCTCATTGGTGCCGGCCACGTCAACCGGGCGCTGGCCCATGCCGCCGCGCCGCTGGGTTTTGATATCCATGTCGGCGACTGCTTTGAAGGGAGCCTCAACCCCGATCACTTCCCCGCCGGTACCCATCTCAAACAGGCCGATACCATCAGCGCGGTGATTGAGGCACTGGCTATCGAACCTGCCAACTTCGTCATCATCGCCACCAACCATCAGGACAAGGAGGCGCTGGAGCGGCTGATAAGCCGTCCCCTCGCCTATCTGGGACTGCTCGCCAGCAAGCGTAAGGTGCAGACCTTCACCCAGGCGCTGCGCCAGCAAGGGATAAGCCAGACCCAACTGCAGCGGCTGCACGCCCCCATCGGCTACAACATAGGTGCCGAAACCCCCGAGGAGATCGCCATCAGCATCCTCGCTGAGCTGCTGCAGGTGAAAAACGGCAAATCGGGTGGCCTGATGCAGGATGATGTGCGCCTCAAGCGGGATCAGCTGGTGGTGATGCGTGGCTCCGGCGATATCGCCACCGGGGTGGCGCTGCGCCTGCACAATGCAGGCTTCAAGGTGGTGATGCTGGATCTCGACAAGCCCACGGTGATCCGCCGCACTGTCGCCTTCGCGCAAGGGATGTTTGACGGCGAAACCAGCGTCGAAGGGGTACGAGCCAAGCGGGTCGAGAGCGTCGAACAGGCGTTCGAGCAGCTGGATCGGGGCATCATTCCGCTGCTGGTTGACCCCGACTGCACCACCCTCGCCGAGCTCAAGCCCCGCTATCTGGTGGATGCCATCCTCGCCAAGCAGAATCTCGGCACCCACAAGGAGATGGCCCCCATTACGGTGGCCCTTGGCCCGGGTTTTGAGGCGGGGCGCGACTGCGATGCGGTGATCGAGACCAACCGCGGCCATCATCTGGGCCGGGTCATCTATCAGGGCCCCGCCCAGCCCAATACCGGCATTCCCGGGGTGATCGAGGGGCACTCCGCCCGCCGAGTGGTACGCGCCCCTGTCGCCGGTGTGATGAAGAGCATTATCAAGCTCGGCGATCTGGTGCAGGAGGGAGATGTGATTGCCCATGTGGGGGACGCCCCCATTATCGCGCCGCTCTCGGGTATGGTGCGGGGGTTGCTCAGCGATGGCATAGAGGTCACCATCGGTTTCAAGATCGGTGATATCGACCCCAGAGGCGAGCGAGCCGACGCCACTACGGTATCGGACAAGGCACGCGCCATCGGCGGCGCCGTATTGGAAGCCATGATGCATCTGGCCCAGCGCAGATGAAGGCCGACTCACAACCTGTCGGCAGGGCCTGCGTTATCAATTAGCGGCGCCGTGCTGGAAGCAATGATGCATCCGGCCCAGCGCCGATAACGGCTCTTCGCGTCCCCTCACCAAGCCAAAAGCCCCGCCATGATGGTGGGGCTTTTTTCGGCCTGTCGGTTGATGCAGCTCCTTTACATCAGGAGAACCTGCATCACGACCGGGTTCGTTGCAATCGCCAGGCTCGCACCGCCAGCACAACCAGAGTGATGGCGGTGAGCGGCAACACAAAACCGGTTAGCGCTGCACTGAACTGACCTTGCAGCGGACTGGATGTGGCGTGGAGGATCAGCCAGCAGGTGTAGCCGATGTAGTAGGCCAGAAACAGGGCCCCTTCCCAGCGGGCGATGGTGTAATCGGTAAAGAAGATGGGCAGGCAGGCAAGCGCCACCGCAATCATTACCGGAATATCGAACTGAAGGGCGGTGGCCGACACTTCAAGCCCACCGGGAGTGACGATGGAGGTGAGCCCCAGCACGCAGAGGATATTGAAGATATTACTGCCCACCACGTTCCCCACAGCGATATCCCGCTCCCCGCGCAGGGCTGCGACGATGGAGGTCACCACTTCGGGCAAGGAGGTACCGGCCGCCACTATGGTCAAGCCGATGATCAGATCGCTCACCCCGAAGTAGTGGGCAATCTCAACCGCACTGCCAACCAGCAGACGGGAGCCGAGGATCAGCAGACCCAGACCTGCGGCAATAAAGAGCAGATTGCGCAACCAGTTGCCCGCCGTACTCGCTTCACGGGTACCAAACTCCTGCTCGTACTCCGCCTGCACCGCTTTGTTTTCCCGTCGACTCTGGACAAAGAGAAACACGGTGTAGGCGATGATACCGGCAAACAGCAGCGCCCCTTCCAGTGGCGCAATACGGCCATCGTAGCCCAGCAACAACACCAGAAAAGAGACCACTATCATCAAGGGAACGTCGAGACGTACCAGTTGCTGTGAGACGGTCAACGGTACGATCAGTGCCGAAATACCTAAAATAAACAGCACGTTGAAGATATTGCTGCCGACCACGTTCCCCACCGCTATCCCTGCCTGCCCCTCGAGGCCAGACTGGATGCTCACCGCCAGCTCGGGAGCACTGGTCCCAAAGGCCACTATGGTCAATCCCACCACCAGTGGCGATATCCCCATCATGGTGGCGAGGCGAGAGGCGCCCCGCACCAGAGATTCGGCCCCCACCACCAGACATACCAGGCCTACAGCCAACCACACCAGCGTCATCATACGGTCTCATCCTTGCCGTTAGGTTCGTTGAAATAATCACAATAAATCAGATACCTGTGCTCCAGCACAGTCAGACCACGCCATTGTAACGAGGGGTTGGTCCCCTGTCGCGGGCTCTTTTGAGTGCCGTTTATCGTACCACTGGCAGCCCAGTCACCACTCAACCATGCTTGATGCGAGTCTCCCCCGCCACCGACACCACAGAGCGTTTGCCCTTGCGGCTAATCACCAACAGCGCCAGCACGATAAGGGCGATACCGCTCCCCTCCACCGGCCCCGGATTTTCGCCGAGCAGCCACCAGGAGAGCAGCACGCCGGTCACCGGCACCGCCAAGGTACTGAGGCTGGCGATCCCGGCAGGCAGCTTTTTCAGTACGAACAGCCAGAGGCTCCAGGCCAGTGCCGTGGCGAAGATAGCGCTGTAGGCGAGCGCACCAAACACATAGGGCTGCCAGTCGATGGGTCGCTCCGGCACCAGCGCCGCCACCACGGCCATCACCATGGTGGCGTAGATCATCTGCCAGGTGGTGAGGGACATCAGATCCACCGCGGGATGGCGGGCATACATCCGCTTGGCGATGATGGCGCTGATCCCCCAGCAGATACCGGAGGCAATCCCCAGCAGCGCACTCTTCATGGAATCCAGGTGCAGTTGCCAGGGCTGGATCACCAGCAGCAGCCCGCAGGCGGCCACTCCGACCGCCAGATAGTGGAGCTTGCGCATCCGCTCACCGAGAAAGAGCGCCGCGAAGATCACCACCCAGAACGGCATGGTGTAGCTCAGAATAGCCACCTTGCCCGCCCCGCCGCTGATCAAAGCCCACTGGGCCAACCCCACCATGCCGCAGGTCTGGAACAGGGCGATGGCGAGGGTATAGCGAAACGGAGTGGGTTTGAGATAACGGCGCCCGCGCAGGGCTAATACCAGCAGCAGAACCAGAGATCCGCACAGGCAGCGAAGGGCGGTGAACTCGAAGGCCCCCGCGTAGAGCATCACCTGCTTCATCACGATCCAGCTGTAACTCCAGATGGCGGTGAGCAGGATCAATCCCACCAGCGCCGCCATATTGATCTTTCCACTCATTTGTTTGTTACTCACCTCTTGTCACTCATTGCGCCAGGTCTGTTCTCGGCGTCTTGCCCGCGCTTGAAGGCGGCCATCTTACGCCGCTCATCCTCCGCTGACCATGACTGCCCCAAAATGAACAAGGGGGCCGACGGCCCCCGCAATCACACTCAACCCGAGCTGGAACACCTAGCGGCTTATAAGAGTTCCCGTCTTGCCGGCAATGCCGTCGGCGGCCTTCTCCAGCAAGGTGATCAGGGATTTGCGCCCCGGCATGGAGGTAGCGAACGAGAGCGCCGCCTCCACCTTGGGCAACATGGATCCCTTGGCAAACTGCCCTTGGGCGATAAAGCTGTTGGCATCGGCGACGCTCAGGGTATCGAGCCACTGCACATCGGGCTTGCCGAAGTTGATGGCAACCTTCTCCACCGCGGTGAGGATGATCAACATGTCGGCATCGATGAGCTCCGCCAGCTTGGCACTGGCCCAATCCTTGTCGATCACCGCGCTGGCACCGCGCAGGTGATTACCTTCGCGCAGCACCGGAATGCCGCCGCCACCGACGGTGATCACCACCTGACCGGCGGCCAGCATGGCAGAGACGGTCTCCTTCTCAATGATGTCGATGGGTTTGGGAGATGCGACCACCCGGCGATAGCCACGGCCGGCATCCTCTTTGAGCCGCTCCCCTTTGGCCATCAATGCTTCGGCCTCCTCCTTGCTGAAGAAGCCGCCGATGGGTTTGCTCGGGTCCTGGAAGGCGGGATCGTTTTTATCCACCTCCACCTGGGTCACCAGTGTAGCGACCGGCTTGTGAATACCACGCGCCAGCAAGGCCTCGCGCAGGGCGTTTTGCAGGTCATAACCGATATAACCCTGACTCAGGGCCACGCAGACCGACATGGGCAGATGGGGCGCCTTGGGGTCATGGCGGGCAGCCACCTCGAACGCCTGCTGGATCATCCCCACCTGCGGCCCGTTGCCGTGGGTCACCACCACCTCATGCCCCTGGGCGATCAGGTCGGCAATGGTGCCCGCCGTGCTCTGCACCGCCTTCATCTGCTCGGGCAGGTTGTTGCCCAGCGCATTGCCTCCAAGGGCCAGTACGATTCTCTGTTTCATCTTGTTATCTCCAGTGATGGGACAAGCCGGCGCAATACCGGCCCACCTTTCGTTGTTCACATAACCTTGCTGCTCTGCCTGTTTCGAACGGATTGTCAGCCTGCAGCCGCGGGGCAAGGCGAGCGCAGCTCCGGCGCCAACGCCGGATCAAAGGGCGCTCTGGCCAAAAACCGGCCGTGACCACGCCGCCCGAGGAACTCGCCATCGCGAGCGACTATCTCGCCACGGCTCAGGGTCATCCTGATCTGGCCCGGGCAGCGCATCCCCTCGTAGGGGCTGTAGTCGCCGTTGTCATGCAGCAGTGGGTGAGAAATCAGGGTGTCACCGCGGGGATCCATCAGCACCAGATCGGCGTCAGACCCCGGTTGCAGGTTGCCCTTGCGCGGCCAGAGGCCAAACAGGCGCGCCGGGTTGGCGCTGGTGAGGGCCACGAAGCGCGATGGCGAGATGCGCCCGCCCAATACCCCGTGGGAAAACAGCAGCAGCATCCGGTTTTCGACCCCGGGCAAGCCGTTGGGGCAGCGGCTGAAATCGCCCCCCGAGAGGGTCATGCGCTGGGCGTGGGAGAAGTTGCAGTGATCGGTCGCTACCGTATCGATGTCACCCGCAGCGATGCCAACCCACAGCTTGTCCTGCTCGCTACGCCCACGCAGCGGCGGGCTCAGCAGATAGTCGACCCCGTTCTCCTTGTAATAACACTGCTCATCGAGCAGCAGATATTGCGGGCAGGTCTCCACCCAGACCGGCTGGCCCTGACGACGCGCCAGTTTCAGATACTCCAGCCCCAAGCCGTTGGAGAGGTGGACGATATAGAGCGGCGCATTGCCAGCGAGCCCCGCCAGATTGATCATCCGGGCCACCGCCTCGGCTTCGCACTCCAGTGGGCGGCTTTGCGGGTGATACCAGGGTTCATGGTGACCGGCGGCCAATAGGGCCGCGCGGCGCGCCGCGATGGCGGCATCGTTCTCGGGATGGACGGTGGCAAGCGCCCCCACCTCCTTGAGGCGGGCCAGGGCGCGCAGCACGTCGTGGTCCCCCAGCTTGTACTGGTAGGTGAGGTAGAGCTTGAAGCTGCTGATCCCCTCCTCCTGCACCATGGCGGCCATTTCGTGGAGGATGGCGTCATCCACATGCTGAACAACGCCGTGAAAGCTGTAATCGATCACCGCCTGATCAGCGGCATAGTCGTGATAGCGGGCCAACTGGTGATGCAGGTTGCACCCCGCCGGGCCAAATCCTATGTGATCGACGATGGTGGTGGTGCCACCACAGGCGGCGGCACGGGTACCGCTGAAAAAGTCATCGCAACTGCGGGCAATGCCCACGTCGATGTTGAAGTGGGTATGGACGTCGATGCCACCCGGCATCACATAGCAGCCGCTGGCATCGATCACGTCGGTCTCGCCATCGGGCTGGATAGCGGCGGCCCGAGCGCGGATCACCCCGTTATCGATCAGCAGATCCTGACGATATTCACCCTGTGCATCGACCAGCACACCATTTTTGATCAGCCGTTTCATCCCCACCACCTCGAACATCATTTCAAACAGCAAAGCCCCGCCTCAATGGAGACGGAGCACTTGCCACACTTGCAACAGCCGGGCGGTGATGGCAGTCACCACCCGGCAGACCCCTTACTTGTCCAGCTCAGCCAGATAGAGCATGGGGATCACGGCGTACATGGCGGCGCACTTGACCAGATGATCTTTCCAGGTCTTCTCGTTCGGGGCGTGGGCCTCCGGCTCTTTACCCGGGCCAAAACCGATCACCGGAATACCGTGGCGACCCATGATGGAGACCCCGTTGGTCGAGAAGGTCCACTTGTCCACCACCGGCTCCTTGTTGAACAGCTCGCGATAAGCCTTGGAGAGGGTTTTGACGGTGATGTGATCCTCTTCCACCTTCCAGGTCGGGAAGTAGCACTCGGTCGGATAGACCAGACCGGTATAGGCCGGACGGTCGTACTGGTACATGGAGACCTCGGCACCGGCGGCTTTCACCGCAGGCAGGGCGCGGATCTCGTCGAGCGCCCCTTGCCAGGTTTCGCCCCAGGTGAGGCGGCGGTCGATGGAGACGGCGCAGCTGTCTGCCACGGCGCAGCGGCTTGGGGAGGTGAAGAAGATCTCGGAGACGGTCAGGGTGCCCTTGCCGAGGAAGTCGTCATTGCCGAGGTTGTGGCTCAGCTCCTGCAGCTCGCCAAGGATGGGGCCCATCTTGAAGATGGCGTTGTCACCGCGCTCCGGTGCGGAGCCGTGGCAGCTGACCCCCTGCACATCGATGCGGATCTCCATGCGGCCACGCTGGCCACGGTAGATCTGGCAGTCGGTGGGTTCGGTACTGACCACGAACTCGGGGCGGATCTTGCTCTGCTCGATGATGTACTGCCAGCAGAGGCCATCGCAATCCTCCTCCTGTACGGTACCGGTCACCAACAGGGTGTACTGATCTTCCAGCCCCAAATCCTTGATGATCTTGCCCGCATAGACCATGGAGGCCATGCCGCCTTCTTGGTCAGATGCGCCGCGGCCACCGATGATCTCGTGATCTTCCATCCCCTCATAGGGGTCGAACTTCCAGTTGGCCATGTTGCCGACGCCCACGGTATCGATGTGGGCATCCATGGCGATCAGGTGTGGGCCGTGGCCGATATAGCCCAGCACGTTGCCCATGGGGTCGATCTCGACCTTGTCAAAGCCAACCTTCTCCATCTCCTGCTTGATGCGCAGCACGACACGCTCTTCATCGCAGCTCTCGCTCGGGATGGCGATCATGTCGCGCAGGAACTGACTCATCTCGGCCTTGTACTGGTAGGCCTTCTCCAACACCATTTCAAACGGAATTTGCTTGCTCATTGTGATTCTCCATAACAACTGAGAGTGCGCGGCCTGTTCGTCGGCAGCGCCCTGTGCCCATTACCGCGCCCCGTTGGCGAGGCGCGATCAATGCTTCAATTCGTCTCTCTGCTCTCGCAGGGATTACTCACAGCCGGGGTTAATCGCAGGCCGGATGTTTGCCTTCCCACACCACTTCCCGGTAGTGCTTCACATCGGTATCCCCTTCGGTGTTGATGATGAGCACCACCGAGTTGCTATCCAGCCCCAGACGTTCCATCAGTGCCGCGCGATCCGGGTGGTGACGCACCGCCGCCAGCACGCCGGTGCCGACCGAGCCGGACTCACCGGAGATGATGCGGGGGTCATTGCCAAGAGGGTTGCCGAGCACTCTCATGCCCAGTGCCGACACCTTGTCGTGACAGGAGATGAACTGGGTGGTGCAGCCCCTGAGCAGCGGCCAGCCAAGGGGGTTGGGTTCACCGCAGGCGAGACCGGCCATGATGGTGCGCATGTCGCCCCCCACGTTGACCATCTCCCCCGCCACGCCGGAGCGATAGATGCAGTCGGCCTGATCCGGCTCGACCACGATACTGTGCAGGTTTTTAGCCCCGAAGCAGTCCACCAGATAACCGAGCACGCCGCCCGCCAGCGCCCCTACCCCGGCCTGCAGCAGCACGTGGGTCGGCTGCTTGATGCCCATATCCTGCATCTGCTCGACCGCTTCGTCGGCCAGTGTGGAGTAACCCTGCATGATCCAGGTCGGGATCTTGGTGTAACCCTCCCAGGCGGTGTCCTGCACGATGTGCCAACCGCGCTCTTCGGCCATCTTCATGGTCAGGCGCACGGTATCGTCGTAGTTCATGTCGGTGACGATGCACTCGGCACCGAGATTGAGAATGTGGTCAACCCGCTCCTGGGCAGAACCTTTGGGCATGTAGACCACCGCATGCTGGCCTACCTGCTTGGCGGCCCAGGCGACGCCACGACCGTGGTTGCCATCAGTGGTGGTGGCGAAGGTCATCGGCTCCTTGATGGTGCGCTTGATGAGGTCGAAGGAGAAATCCTCGACGGCCACCCCGTATTTTTCACAGAGCAGGTTGGCGATGGCGTAGACGCCACCGAGCATCTTGAAGGCATTGAGACCAAAGCGTTTTGACTCATCCTTGACCAGAATATTTTTTACCCCGATATAGGCGGCCAGATCTTTCAGGTCACACAGGGGAGTCGGTTCATAACCGGCCAGTTTTTTATGAAAGGCACGGGCCTTTTGTGCTTCGGCGCGAGAAAAAAGGGGAGATGGTTCACCGGTAAAAAAACGGTTATCGGCAATATCCATCTTCAGAGAAAATTGGGACATGCGTACCTCATCCAGATTATGGGGTCGGGAGCCATCTCACCGGGAAATCCGATATTCAGATACCACGGGGAGAAAACTCACGACAATTCCGCTGTTGTAGCAGGCAGGGGAATGATTACCCCTGCCATTTCTTTTATTTATGTCAGTCAACGCTATTTATTTAACCCGTTTCTGGGCCTCTTTCAGCAGCGTTTCGAGGGTCTCTCCCGGGGCGGAGAATTTACGAGCCATGATCATGGCGGCGATAATATAGGGCTTCCAGCTCGCCTCTTTATAAGTGGCGATACGATATTTCTCGAATACCCCTTCGGTAACTTCGCCCTCTTTACAGGAGACACCGGAAATATCGGCCGGCAGGCAGTGCATATAGAGCGCTTCGCCACCCTTGGTGAGCTTCATCATCTCTTCGGTGCAGTGCCAATCCTTGTGCTTGGCGTTCTGCTCAAGGCAATGTTTCTCCAGATCTTTGAGGCCGGCGTGGTCATTGGCGCGCAGCAACTCGGTGCGCTGCTCCATCACCTTGTAGGGGGCCCAGGACTTGGGATAGACGATGTCGGCATCCTTGAACGCCTCTTCCATGGAGGTGACCTGACGGAAGCTGCCGCCGGAGGCCTTGGCGTTCTCTTTGGCCACTTCGATCACATCCGGGATCAGGTCATACCCCTCCGGGTGGGCCAGGGTCACGTCCATACCGAAACGGGTCATCAGGCCGATGATGCCCTGCGGCACGGAGAGCGGCTTGCCGTAGCTCGGGGAGTAAGCCCAGGTCATCGCAATCTTCTTGCCCTTGAGGTTTTCCAGGCTGCCGAAGTGCTCCTGCAACCAGGCCAGATCAGCCATGGACTGGGTCGGGTGATCAATGTCGCACTGCAGGTTGACCAGCGCCGGACGCTGGGGCAGCACCCCCTTCTCGAACCCTTCATCCAGCGCTGCGCCCACTTCACGCATGTAGGCGTTACCGGCCCCCAGATACATGTCGTCACGAATACCGATGGCATCGGCGCAGAAGGAGATCATATTGGCCGTTTCACGGACGGTCTCGCCGTGGGCGATCTGGGATTTGCCCTCGTCCAGATCCTGCTGGGCCAGACCGAGCAGGTTCAGTGCAGAGGCGTAAGAGAAGCGGGTTCGGGTGGAGTTATCGCGGAAAACCGAGATACCGAGCCCGCTGTTAAACAGTTTGGTGCAGATATTTTCGGCGCGCAGGGTCTTGAGGGATTCGGCCAGTTTCAATACCAGCTCCAGCTCCTGAGGGGTTTGCTCCCAGGTCAGCAGAAAATCTTTTTCATGCAGGTTGGATTTGAGTGCTCTGATCTCTTTGATTAATTCGTTAACTGCTTTCATCGTTCGCCCCAATCATTGGATGAGATATGGATAGCTCCCCTTTCACTCACGATGTCACCAGCATCCCGGTTGTGGGTGAGCGCGTCGGTTAGCGTCGATATGAGGCAATCAATAACCGTGCCAAACCAATAAAATGCAGGCAGATATTAATAAATGGCGAAAGTGTGTGATGCCACCCACAAAATCAGCGGCTATTTAAGCGGTTTATTCAATAAAAAGGTGAGCGGATCAGCCAAGCCATAAAATAGCCGATTGATAATAACTAGAGGCAATATCTCGGTATCGGTGAGAATTATCATCAAAGGTCAGTTTCAGGGGCTGAAATGATATCAGCGGGGTTGCCGTTATCATTATGATAATGCCGTGCAGTGACTTGCTCTTTTGTTACCACCTCTTCTGCAGAAATGTCTCGGCCACATTGCTGGGCGCGGTTGGCCCAAGGTGCTAACGTGAATACGCCAGCTGTGCATCTGTCTCGGATGCTCAGGAGAGGCCGACGTTTACTGCCGCAACTGCGCGGAAGAACCTGCATGACTTACATCTTTGAGGGATTATCTATGTCCAGGAATGCTGCTCTGCTCATCACCCTGACCCTGCTCGGTATCACCCCTGCCCACGCCATTAGTGCCAAATATGCCGAGCAACTGGAGCGATCCGGCTGCACCCAGGTCACCGAGGCGCAGGGCTGTGACATTCACAAAACCAAAGCGGAAAATGCCAAGGCGGGATTTGGCACGGCCGCCCCGGCCGCGGAGGGCGGTCTGAATCTGAGCTATGAGCAGAAGCTGGAGCGCTCGGGCTGCACTCAGGTGAGCGAGCTTAATGGCTGCGATATCAACAAAACTAAGGCTGAGAACGCAGCTGCCGGTGTTGGCAATGCTCCGGCCGCGGCAACCGGCGCCAGTCCCTATGCGGGCAACTGGATCGCCACCTTCCCCCAAACCGGCGCCACCGTGGCCATTATCCGCATCGATGGCAAGGATCAGGTATGGGTCAACGACAAGAAGGTCAATGCCAAGAAATCCGATGGCGCGCTGGTGTTCAAGGATGGCATGGTCATCTACACCATTCAGGGGGATCGCCGCATCAAGGGTGAAGATGGCTGGGTCGATAATGATGCCGGCACCAAGGGGCCCATCAACGCCAAGTAAACAGCTGACCACGAAATGACGGGGAGCGCGGGCTCCCCGTTTCACCCCTGATTGCCCATCGCGTCCAATGACCAGCTCCGCCAGTGAGGGGCCAGAATCAAAACCTCCTGTTCCAGCCAAGTCCGGTCTGTGATCAGTTTATCGAGCCAGGGAACGCCTGCCGGCGTGCCATGACCATCAACCTGATCAGCCTGCGTCGTCACACGCCAGGGCACCTTGCCACTGTCCGTCGCAAAAGTGCGTACCGGACGGGCGTAGTGATCCAGATAAGGTTGCAGCTCACAGGGAAGCCAGAGCATGGCCGGTCGATTTAGCTCGCGCGCCAGCTCGATGGCAATATCGATACCCCGTTGATCGAGATCACCGAAATGGGCCCACTGCACGCCCGCAGGCAGCAGCGGGATCAGCTGCTTGGCCAGGGTGGTATTGCGACCGGGGGCAAAAAGCAGCAGTTGCCCGGGTTGCAGCGGGTAGTCGACGAAGGCCCCCTTGTTCTCCACCGTAATGACAAGCTCCCCTTGCCAGCCGATGGCCGCCAGCGTGCCCAGAGTCCGCTCCGGCAACGCCAATTCCTCCAGCAGTGCCATCATTGCCGTCATATCGTGCTGCTGACCCTGCCGATCGACCAGTGAGAGCGGTTCGAGGGTACGGATGCGGATCACCTCATCTTGCGTGAGCGACAAGTCCGCAAGCTGTGGCGCTGCAAGGGATGCTGATCGCGGATGCTTGCTGTCCCCATGCCAGAGGGCATAAAAGCAGGCCTGATTAAGCCGTGCAGGCAAACTCACTCCCAGACGTTGCAGCTGCTCACACTTGTCCTGTTCCGGGGACGCCACCAACGCCAGCTGCCCGAGCAAATAAGTCCGCCCCGCGTCGGTCAACACATAATGAGCACCTCGGCCAACCGGCTTGATCCCGGCCACTGCCTGCAACAGATCCTTCAACTCGCGGCCATGCCGACTCTCAAGGGAGCAGCCCTTCTCGTTCTTGCTATCGAGCAACCGTGCACACAAATCCTGTACCCGCACCTCATCAAACAGCGACATCCTCACCTCTCCATGTGGCTTCATATGACAAAGTAGAGGTGATTTTCCCTGTCATTACCGTGACCGGCTTCGCAAGCGGTTCTTATCAGCCCCGCCATGCATGGCCCGTTACTGGTAAACCCGTCACAAAGGGCGCAAGCTGGTTTGATATAGAGATACGCTGCGCTCTTCGCGGCACGACAACGTGATACCCGCTTTCACAAGGGCTTGCCATGACCGACGCCACAGACCCATCGCCATCCTCTTCCTGGCATCTTTCGGATATCCGCGAGCTGGCGCACCTGCTGACTCTGGCGCTGCCCGCCGCGGTAGAGATCACCGAAGCGGTACATCAGGCGGTACTGAGCGGTATGGGGCTCAAGGGACGGGATGAGGGAAAAACAGCCGGGATCACCGGGCTGGTCTACAAGGGAGTGCATGGAGCCGCCAACAACCTAAGCAGCGGTATCAATCAACTGCTCAACCGCCTGCCAGCCACACCGCCGCCCCACCAGATCCCCGAAACCCCGAAACGTGCGGCCCTGATCGCCACGCTCAACGGCGTATTGGGGGACAAGCTGGTCGAGCACCACAATGCCCTCGCCACCCCCATGACACTGCGATATCAGGGCAAGCCCCTCGATTGGCAAGCGATGCCGGAGGATCTACCCCGCGAGGGACGGGTGCTGCTGATGATCCATGGACTCTGCATGAACGATCTGCAGTGGCAGACCGAGCATCAAGGCAAGCCGGTCAATCAGGGAGAGCAACTTGCCAACGCGCTTGGCTATCAGCCTCTTTACCTGCGCTACAACTCGGGCCTGCTCATTTCACAAAACGGGCAGCAACTTGCCCTGTTGCTGGAGCAGCTGCTCGCCCACTGGCCGGGAGAGCTCAAAGAGATAACGATAATGGGCTACAGCATGGGGGGACTGGTTGCCCGCAGCGCCTGCCACCATGCTGGCGTGGCCGGGCTCACCTGGCCTGCGCACCTTGCCAACCTGATATTTCTTGGCACACCACACCACGGCGCACCGCTCGAACATGCAGGTCACTGGCTGGAACAGTTGTTGCCCGCTACCGCCTACAGCGAGCCCTTCGTCAGACTGGCGCGGCTGCGCAGTGCTGGCATCAAGGATCTGCGCCACGGCAAGGTGATAGATGAAGTGGCCCAACCCGACCCCGCCGCGCCCTTGCGCGATCCCCGCGTCCCACTCCCCTTGCCCGGTGGCGTCAACTGCTATGCCATCGCCGCGACCACTGCCGCCAAGCGCAGCCTGCTGGCTGATCGGCTGATTGGCGATGGACTGGTGCCGCTACGCAGCGCCCTCGGCCAGCACAACGAAGCGCGCCATCAGCTGGCTTTTCTTCCTGCCCATACCCTGATTGTCTATCGCACCAGCCATATGGCCCTGCTGGCCAACCTGCGGGTTGGCCAGCAACTACTGCGCTGGCTCAGCCCCTTGCAGTTATAGCGAACTGGCTATTAAAGCAACAGAGTGCTGGTTCACAAAAGAGCCCTGTGGCACTCTGGGGCGTCAAAGGGAAGACCCACAACACTGACACCTCATGTGTCCCCACTGCAAAGGAGCGCCACCGATGGCCAAAGCAAGCAAGAAAGAGATCAAGAAGAAGATCGCCGCTCGTCTTGAGAAAATTGCCAAGCATGAAGGCAAGATCAAGAAGCTGAAGAAGGCCCTGAAGTAGGGCCCACCGCATAAGAAAAACCGCCAAAAGGCGGTTTTTTCATCCTCCTTTTCGCCCCTTTCCCATCTCTTTTGATACCAATGGCCTTGATGTAAACGCCTAAAGTGCACCTCAGCAAAACAACCCGACTGAAGCCACGCACGTTCTCATCGCTGATATTTGGTCTAACAGCGCCAATCGGGCGCCGCGCGTGTCCATGCCAGCAACTACCTTCAACGGAGTGTTTGATATGAGCCAGCAGTGGAGCGCCATATGTACTCTTACACCCTCACCTTCAAGGAAGATGTCGATCGCCTGACCGCCCCCGAGCAGGAGATCACCTTGCAGAGCCCCGCCCAGGCGGGGGATTTTATTATCCTCTCCGACGGCAGCCGCCATCAGGTGATGTTTGTCACCCACAGGGCCAACTACAGTAGCCTCTATCTCGATAAAGGGGTCAGGGTGCCGCAAAGCTAGCGAATCATCTGTCAGTTTGCGAAAGCAAAAGAGCGGCACCTGGCCGCTCCTTGCTCTCTCTTTATGTGGATTTGCTGTCACAGCACCTTGATCACCGGTTGGTGCACTATCTCGGCGTCGTTTTTATAGACCACCAGCTCACCCGGTGGCACGCCTCGCTCACCCAATACGGTGACGGCGCACTCGTAGCGATAGGGGCCACTCGTGAAGAAATAGGTATGATTGCCCCCCGTCCCCTCCACCCTGACGGTGCCATTTTTCAGCACCAGATCCGGCTTGTCGGCGAGCGTCTTGCCCCTGGCCCAGGAGGCGTAGCGATAGTGACCATCGTCCAACTCGTCGATGCGGATGATAAATTTCTCGGTCTGCCACATCAGTTCGGGGCTCTTGTACTCTCGCACACTGGGATGCAGACCGCTCTTCTGCCTGGCGATAAGCTCGGCTTTCAATTTGGCGGCCTGCGCCGTCTGATGATTGATACCGATGACCTTGCCATCAAAATCCATCCAGACCTCGCCACTGCCCAGCATAATGCCGCGCCACCCCATGATCTGCCAATCCTGCCCGACCCGGGATGTAGCGATGCTTGTTAATATGGCGTCATCAAACACCTCATCAAAACGGGTCAGCATCTCCGCCGGGGTTTTGATGGCAGGAATGGGATACTCCTGCTTGAAGGGGTACTTCATCTGGTTGGCAAGGGCCTGATGATCCCGGGCTTCTGCCGCATCGACCAACTGCTGCACAAAGGGGCGATATTCGGCCGGCAACTGCTCCTCATCGGCTGATACGGGAAGTGCGATCCACAATGTTCCCAGCAACAGCAAGGCCTTCAGCCCATAACGTCCCCGCACCTCATTGCTATTGCGGCCAAACAGTGCCCTGACATTCCATCTTGCCACTTTCATTCTGCCTGCTCTCCACATAACTAAAAACAGCCAGCCACTATCCGCAGATGTTAGCTGGCGGACTTCAGAGATTTTTTAACTCGTTTGAGTGCCATCTGCCGCTTGAGCGGTGACAGGTAATCAATGAACAAGTTGCCATCCAGATGCTCAATTTCATGCTGCATGACAATGGCCAAAAAATCGCGGCTTTCGATGGTGATCGGATTGCCTTTTCGATCCAGTGCAGATACCACCACCGAGCTGTAACGCTCGACATCCGCGTAATAATCCGGCACGGAGAGACAGCCCTCTTGCCCAAGCATCTTTTCAGTACCGCTTATCACTTGTGGATTAATCAAAACCAGCGGCTGATCCCTGCTCTCGGACAAATCGATAATAACGATCGCCTCTTTGCGCCCGACTTGAGTCGCGGCTAAACCAATCCCGTTTTCCGTCGCATACAGGGTCTCCAACATGTCATCGATCAGCCCCTGTACGGCAGCAATATCCTCAACCCGCTCGGCCTTGAGCCTCAACCTGGGATCGGGAGCCGTCAAAATATTCAAAATCGCCATAATTACTCTCCAAAATATACACGAACTGTGTCAATCCTCACCTTATAAAGGAGGAATATTCAATGCTTCAAGTGCTTTATTTAGCTCCACTTGATTATTATGGTCTTCTGAATACTTAAAAGTGGATGTATTGTTCAACTTGTTGCAAATCCAATAGATACTTGCTGCATATTTAATGGATCTTTTAAAATTAAGTGAGTTTTTATTTTCGCTAGAGATTAAGTTAACCAGCTGATTATTAATCTCATTAAACTCTTTGATAAGAGAAATCAATGCTTTGATTGCCTTACGTTCATCAAAGCTGAGCCGTGAGTATGCTGTTTTAAGTACATCATTTAAAAAATAAACATCTATAGTATTCAACCCATAAAACATAGCATAATTACTTTCACCAGACTTATACTTTTCCAGTGTTAGATGAGAGGCATATAAATCAACAGATAGATTCTTAGTCTGCATTTCAATATCTTTCAACTCTTCTTTATAATTAGATAAAAGTTGTGAAATAGCAGATTTATTTTTCATTCTCTCTATTATTGGTACTACATAGACGCCACAGGCTGCACCAATAAATGGAGATATAACTGTCACAATAGTGCTAACCACATCGGTTGTACTCATTACACTCAATTACCCTCTGAAAAATTACTATTCGTTTCTCTCAATATTTCAATACATCAACTTTGACGCTAGGAGTTCCCTTACAGCACTTCAACCTTTACCTTGATAACACCTTCGCGAATGTTGGCGATAGAGCCGAAGGCGGATTTGGAGAGATCGATAATTCGCCCGCTTTTAAAGGCGCCGCGGTCATTGACCTTGACCACTACGCTCTTGCCGTTGGCGAGGTTGGTCACCCGCACCATGGAGCCAAAGGGCAATTCCATATGGGCGGCGCTATTGAGGTTGTTGCGATAGAGCTCGCCGCTGGCGGTCTTTTTACCGTGATAGCGGTCGGCATAATAGCTGGCATAACCGGTCTCGCTATAGCCGCGCCAGCTGCCACCGTGGCTCTCGTCATAACGGCTGCTACAGGCGGCCAGCAACAGGCAAACAAGCAACAACCCCCCTTTGCAGGCTGATTGCACCACTCCTTCTCTCCCGATGCTGCGCATCTACTTCTCCTCGCTCACCTTGCCGGATAGATAGCCCGGCTGATCATATCGCGTCGCAGTAACGGGGAGATTCTCCCCATACCGGCAAGCTACTGCAATGTAGGCGGCCCCTTGCCATCATGGCGCCCAGCCCTGTTGCCAACACCGTGGCCACCGCGATTGTTGCAATAATTACTGGCTTTAAATCACCACTGTTGCACCCAAGAGACAATCAAGGGGCCACTTCCCTGCTCTTGTTTGCCAACAAGAGCACGCAAGCACCCTCAGATCTGCGTCCGCAACGCAGCACAACAAGAGGGATACTTAACCAGAACCGGGCAAGCCCGTTCATCCGCAGCCTTATCCCATCGCAGGCTGCGCCGCTACTTTGCCATATTTCTCCAATAAAAAGGGAGGCGAATGCCTCCCTTTTCTCTTGCTATTTGCCCATCAGAGTCAGGCGATCAGCTTGTCGTCGGCAAAGCCGAAACCGCGCAGACCCACCACATGCACATGCTCGTGCTTGCCCTGTACCTTACGGATGAGTTTGTAGGTGGTGCCCTTCTCGGGGCTGATGTTCTCAGGCGCCGCGATAAGCAGCTGCATATCCTGCCGCTCGCACAGCTCGAACAGGGTGGCGATGGATTTGCCATCCAGACGGGCCGCTTCGTCGAGGAACAACAGACGGCACGGAGCGATATCCTTGCCGCGCAGACGGCGGGACTCCTCCTCCCAACTGATCAGCACCATCAAGAGGATGGCCTGACCGGTACCGATCGCCTCACCGGTGGAGAGCGCACCGCTCTCGGCCCGCAGCCAGCCATCGGCCCCGCGCTGCACCTCGATCTCCAGCTCCAGATAGTTGCGATAGTCAAGCAGCACGTCGCCCATCACCTGATAGCTGCGATCCCCCTGCTCGATCTGCGGATTGAGGCGCTGGAACAGCTTGGCCATCGCCTCGGAGAAGCTGAGCTCCTTGTCGGCGAACAGATCGTTGTGCATGGCGGTTTGATCGGCCAGCGCCGTAAGCAGACGGGTGTGGGCCTCGCGGATATTGACGTTGAGGCGCACCCCGCGCACAAGACCGAAGGCGATGTTCTGCAAGCCCTGGTTGAGCACCCGGATACGGTTCTGCTCGCGACGGATGATGTTGGTGATCTTGGCCGCCACCTCGTGAGAGGAGAGGGACAGATGGGTTTCCCGCTGCTTGAGCTCATCGGCCAGACGGGCCAGCTCGATCTCCATCTCCTCGATCGCCTCAACCGGATCATCGGAGCGGATGATGTCGTTGCGGATGCGATCCTTGAGGTAACGGTAGACCTGCACGTAGAAGGCGACTTTCTGCTCGGTGCTGCGGTTGCCCTCGGAGAGACGCAGTGCATCGCGCAGGGCCTCGTCGTGGGCCACCGCCACCCGCAGGGCGCCGAGGGCCTTGTCCGACATGGAGCGCAGCTCGTCGCTGTCGAGGTACGCCAGCTCGCGCTTGTTGAGGCGCTTCTCGACGTCGGTCTCCCGCGCCAGCCGCACCACCCGCGACCAGCTCGCCTTGTGGCCCACCAGAGATTTACGGGCGCTGTAGTAATCCTTGCCTTCCAGCTTGAGACGACCACCGAGGGATTCAATCTCGCGCTTGGTGACCTGCAACTGGGCCTCGGCGCTGGTGCGACGGGAACGGGTGCGGATCAGCAGCTCTTCGATCTCTTTCTTGTGCGCGCGCGCCTTCTCTTCCATATCGTCGGAGAGGGTCAGCCCCATGGCCGCCAGCTCCTGCTCAAACTCGGTCAGGGTCTGGCGCTTGGCCTCGACGCTGGAGTTGAGGGCGGTACGCAGCTGCAACGCCTCGGTGTGGCGCAGGGCAATCTGCTTGTGCTGCTCGCCGGCAGTGCGGGCTGCCAGCTCGGCTGCTTTCAGCTTCTCTTTGAGTCGCTCGCTCATCTCGGACGCCTTGCCCAGCAGGTCTTGCGCATCCTGATAAGCAAAGTGCGGCAGACGGGCCACCAGCTGATCGAGGGCATAACAACGTCGCTTCTGCTCGGCCAGCAGGTCGCTCACCTCATCGTAAGCTGCCTGCAACGCGGCAAGATCCTGCGGATCCTGACGCAGCACCTGCACCATGGTTTCCAGTTTTTCCAGCGACTTGCCGTGCTTGGCGATAAAGGCTTCGGCCTGTTTTAGCGCGTCCACATCGGCATGAGCCGCCTCGAGGCGGGCCGCTAGGTCTGTCTCGGCAAACAGGTGGGCAAAGGGCAGCATCCCCTGCACCAGCTGGATATGGCGAGTCAGCTGGGCTGCGGCCGCTTTGGCATCACTCAGCTGCTTGTCGCACTCGCCGATGGCTCCTTGCAGCGCGCGCAGCTCGGCCTGCTTGGCCTGCACTTCGGCTTCGGGGTCGGGGCGGAAGGCGATATCCAGATGCTGACCGATAAAGTCGCGGAAGTGACCGTAGAGACGGTGGTACTTCTGCTGCTCGAAAGCGGCCTTGGCGTAACCCTCGATGAGCCCTTCGCGTTCAAGGTCGAGTTGCTCGATCCGCTTTTCACGGGCGGCGCGACCAAACAGCGGTAGCTCGGGATAGCGTGAGAAGCGCACCTGACGCTTGCTGGTGCGCACCAGCACGGCGTCCCCCAGCTCGTCCGCTTCCACGAGATCCTCGTCAAAGGAGTCGGGGTTGCCCTGAATCAGGTAGATATCTTCCGGGCAATCTTCCAGCTTTTTCAGCCGCTCGATGGCGCCTTCGAGGTCGAGCACCACTAGGGCGCTGCGAGCCGGGCCGTAGAGCGCGGAGTAGTAAGGGGCATCGTCGATGGAGATATCGTCATAGACATCGGAGAGCAGCACGCCCCCCACCTGCTCGGCGATGCGGGCAAGACGGGGATCCGCCTCGCCAGCACCCAACTGCAGGTTGCGAATTTGCAGCTCCAGCGCCTGTTTCTGCGCCGCGATGCGGTTGCTCTCCTGCTCGAACTCGCGCTCCTTGTCGAGCACAGTCTGCATACCGGCCGAAAGCTCTTCGGCGGTGGCGAGCGGCAAACCGCTCTGCTCGCGCAGCTGCTCGAGCTTCTCGAACGATTTCAGCCAGCGCGGCGCCAGCTTGGTCAGCTCCGCAATATCACGGCCCAGCTGGGTGCCCTGATGCTCGAGGCTGGCGCGGCGCTGGTTCACCTCCGCCTGCTGCTCGGAGAGCTCCTCCTGACGGGTGCGCTGGGCTTCGAGGAAGATCTCCAGCTCGTCGCTGCTGGCAATCAGCTGGCCAGAGGCCTGCTGCAGCTCGTCACGCAGCTTGAAGAGGCTCTTCTGGCTTTCGCTCTCTTTCTCGAGGCGAGCCAGCGCTGCGCGCAGCCCCTGCCCCTGCGCGATGCGAGCATTGTCTTCGATGTGACGCTTGAGCAGCGCCTGGGCTGTGGGCCAAGCGGCCTCGCGCACTGTTTCCGGAGCGATGCTGAGCAGCAGCGCCAGCGCCGCTTCGTGCTCGGCCACTGCCGCCTTGGCCAGTGCCAGCTGTTGCTCGGCCCCCAGCACCCGGCTGGTGAGGCTCTGCTCGGCTGCGCGGAACTGATGCAGGGTGTCGCTCGCCTGTTCGGCGGTCAGCCCCGGCAGCTCGCACTGCTCGCGAGCAGCATCGAGGGCCTGCACCGCCTGACGATACTGGATGGCGCGGGTCTGCTGGATATCGAGCGCCTGCTGGTAGTCGGCCAGCTGGGTCTTGAGGCTGTCTACCTCGGCCTGCGCCAGCTCCTTGCGCTCTTCCACCTCCAGCAGTTGGCCATGGATCTCTTCCACTACCGCCTGCTGCTGTTCGAGTTTGTCAGAGAGATCCGCCAGATCGGCGCGGTACATCTCGATCTTCTTCTGCAAGCTGACGGCCGCCATCACCTTGGCCAGATGCTCGGAGGCAGACTCCAGCTCGTCGGTCAGCAGTTTCTCGCGGTTGGTGAGCTGCTCCACCTCATCCGCCAGATAGATGGCGCGCTGTTTCTCTTCAGCCAGAATGCGGCGCTTGTCGGCCAGCTCCTGGCGCGCTTTGAGGGCCAGCTCGGAGAGGCGGCTCTTCTCGGCGGCGTTGCGCACATAGTCAGCGGCCACATAGTGGGTGGTTTCGGTGATCAGGTTCTTGAACAGATCCCGCTGACCTTGCGTCTCCTTGATCGCCTCCAGCGTGCGGCGGTTTTCATAGATGGCCGCCTCCATGTCTGCAAACGCCTTGCGTACCCCGGAGTTCTCCGGCAGCAGGTATTCGCGCAGGGAACGACTGATGGACGAGGAGATGCCGCCGTAGAGGGAGGCTTCGATCAGGCGATAGAACTTGCCGCGATCTTTTTGATCACGCAGCTTCTTCGGGGTGATGCCGAACTCGAACATGAAGTTGTGATAGTCGGTCACCGTATTGAATTTGGCGACTTTCAGTGCACCAAGATTCGCCGCAGCCCGACTCAAATCGGCAAACGCACGAACTTTGCCCCGACCATCATCCAACTTTTCCATGAGCAAGTCTGTTGGCGCTAGATGTTCTGGTACATCCACCAGTGCAAACGGAGTGATGTTGACCTTGTTGTCACGATTTTGAATCTGCTCCAAGTGGACGCCGACCCAGATCCGCTGTTCGCGGCTGTTCATCACTTCCAGCAGCGAGTAACAAGGACCGCGCTGCAGTTTGCCATAGAGCCCCTTGTCACGGGAGGCGCTGCTCGATCCCGCTTCCGTGGTGTTGCGGAAATGGAGCAGTGACTGGTCGGGGATAAGCGCTGCGATAAAGGCCGCCATGGTGGTGGACTTGCCCGCGCCGTTGCCGCCGGAAAGGGTAGTGACCAGCTGGTCGAGATCGAAGGTCCGGGCAAAGAAGCCGTTCCAGTTGACCATGGTCAGGGATTTGAACTTGCCTCGCACCGGTTATACCTCCAGATCCAGTTGTTCTTCATCGAGATCCGCCTCGATGTCATCAAAGAGCGAGTCGCTGCTCGGCATTTCGTCGTCGTGGAAGATGGCTTCACCCTCCTGGATCATCCGCAGCTGAACGGCGCGCGGATCTTCATCGGAACGCACATCGGCGGCGAAACGGAATACCGATTCGTTGACCCGGAATTTATCCCCGTTGCCAAGGGCGGTGATCATGCCAAGACGGCGCAGACGGCGCATGGAGGTACGGATCTTTTCGAGCAACTTCTTCTTGTCGAGATCGGTACCGCCGGAGCGGCTGTTGACCATCCGTAGCAGCTGCTTCTCGTCGGCGAGGCTCAGCACCTCCTCCTGCAGCTCGGCCATGGCGAATACCCCTTCCGAAGCCAGACGATCCGGGCTCAGGTAGAGGTAGCAGAGCACCTTGCCCACCAGCATATCGAGCTCGGAGAGCACAGTGGTGCCGATGTCGGAGCTCGGGCGCGGACGCAGATAGAAGAAGCCTTCCGGCGCCTTGATCAGCTCCACCTGATAGCGGCCGTAGAAGATCTCCAGCTCGCTGTGATATTCGACCAGTGCCGAGTGCTGCTCGAACTCGTCGGCACTGATGTGACGACCGGAGCGCAAGGCGGTGTCGATGCGTGGAAACAAGGGGTTGGCAATCGCCTCTGCAAGGCGCAGCGGCAAGGGAAACTCAGTATTGATCAATGACATAGGCCTGAACCTTGGATCCAGCTTGGTTAATGGGTTTCCATGCGGGTTGACGATGCAGTTCGCGCTCGCCGCTGGCATGGCCCAGGCGCACGGCCTGGTCGATCAGAAGACGCGCCACATCGAAGTGGGCATGGGCCGGGTAGTCCAGCAGGTATTCCCGCAGCACATCGGCCAGATCCAGCTGCTGGCCCTGCTCGGGGTAGCGGGCCAGATAGCGCTCGATGCGCTCGGCCAGCTCCTGATTGATGTCCACCATCTCGACGTACTCCATCTCGAGGGGCACCTCACCGGTCACCTCCTCGTCGTGGATGGCGATGGTTTCGTCGCGCAGCTCCAGCAGACGGGGCTCTTCGGCCACCCGCAGCTGCCAGTTGTGCTGCTCGAAGTTGCGAATGGACTCGCGCAGCCGCTGGCTGAAGGCGCGGTTCTTGTCCATATCGATGGCGTTGCGGATAAATTTGTGGACGTGTCTGTCGTAGCGGGACCAGAGCTCGATGCACTGCTGACCCCAGCTGGTGATGACGTCGAGCCGCCCTTGCAAGGCGTGAGTCAGCTCCTCGACGTGAAACAGATCGTCGCGCCCCTGCGCCGCTTCCTGAATGTTGAGCAGCCCTGCCTGCAGGCGGTGGCCGGCAGCGTCCAGAGTATCCTGCAGCTCGCGCAGGGTCTGGCCGGTCTCGTGCAGCAGTTTTTCGCAGCTGTGAATGGCATCGACCCAGTTCTGGGTCAGCAGGGCCGCGATCTCGCTCTTGACCTGATTCTGCTGCTCATCCATGGCACGCTGGGTGAGATCAATTCGCCCCAGGGTCTCTTCCAGCGAGAAGGTGAGGCGCGGCAGCACCTCGGCATCCCACTGCTCGCGGGTGTTGGTCTCAAGCGCCGCCTTGCGGGCGGTGTCGAGCTCGGCAGCCAGGTGTTCGAGCAGAATGGAGAGCTTGATGGAGTCAACCTGACGCTGATCCATAAAGAAGTCGACGATGCTCACACCCAGGCGCGACAGGCGGTAGAGGCTCT
This sequence comes from Aeromonas sp. Y293-4, assembly GCF_027705905.1. NCBI lineage: Bacteria > Pseudomonadati > Pseudomonadota > Gammaproteobacteria > Aeromonadales > Aeromonadaceae > Aeromonas > Aeromonas sp. Y293-4. The sequence goes on from NZ_JAPDCI010000009.1 coordinate 66,690, forward strand.
CCCCCGCCACCATGTCGGTATTGAAGCGCGACAGCAGCTGCTGGCGAATGAGATCGTTGATGGCGTTGTTGGCGCGACCGGTGAGGGTCTCATCCATCTGGCCGAAGGCGCTGCTGACATAGCCAAAGGCATCGTGCAGCGCCGCTTCCGACAGGTCCGACTCATCTTCGGATAGCGTCTTGATTGCAATCAGAAAGGCCAGCCGGTCGGTCGGCAGGCTCAACGCCAACCCCTCCTGCCTGACCCACCCTACTAGCTCCGGCAAAGAACGCTCTGGCAGGGTACGGGATGTACTCATCATGATGTTGTCATCTCGTTGTTGTATTGGGCGCAAAATCGTGCGCGCGGCTACATCCGGTAGCATCGAAAACATGGTTCACATTTAAGTGAACCGCGAGCAATCAGCTGGCCGGCTTCTGGGCCATCACATGGATATAGCGACCGAGGGCGACAAAAGGCTCCTGACGGCAATATTGCTGCTCCATGGCCAGCAGATCGTCGAACTTCTCCACCTGATCCTGCTTGTGACGCATATAGTCGTGGATCACCCGCACCCCGGTCTTGCCGATGATGCGCAGCCCCCCGCGACCAATCCAGTCATAGACCTGCTCCGGCAATTGGGGATTGGTGGGTGTAAGCGCAGTCTGGCGCTTCTTGCGAAGGCCAAGGCGCACATAGTCAAAATTACCCACCACCAGGCTCTGGAACAGCAAACCATGACGGTTGTAGAAAAGCAGCGACAGTATGCCCCCGGCATTGACGAAAGGGAACAGACCCAGCAAGGTCTGGCGCGGCTCGGCAAGCCACTCCAGCACCGCATGGCAGAGCACCAGATCAAAGGTCCCGGTCACGTGTTGCTTCAGATCCTGAATGGGGCAATGGATGAGACGAATTTTGTCTTCCAGCCCCTTCTCGGCGATCTGGCTGCGGGCCAGTTCCAGCATTTCTGCTGACAGATCGCACAGCTCCACCTGATGGCCCATGGCCGCCAGCTTCTGGGCGAAATAGCCAAAACCGCCCCCCGCATCGAGGATGCGCAGCGGACGGTTGCCAAGGCGGGCCAGGCAGGCTTCGATGTCGCTCCAGACAATGGTGGTGCGGATGCGCCCCTTGGTGGAGTCGTAAATGTTGCGGGCGAACTTGTCGGCGCGCCCGTCAAAACTCTGATCGTGCTTCAAGGAGAAACTCAACATTAGCGCCACAGGGCTGTGGCCATCCCAAAAAAGAGAGGTATTCTGTCACATCCCGAATTTGCTGAAAACTCAAGGAAGTGTCTGTCGTGTTTGTGCTCAAAAAGTGGCTGGGTCAGCTGTTGATGCCGCTCCCCTTCTCCCTCTCCCTGCTGCTGGTCGCCCTGCTGCTGCTCTGGTTCACCCGTTTTCAGAAAACCGGCAAGCTGCTGGCCACCCTCTCGCTGCTCATTGTGGCCCTGATGGGGATGCGGCCGGTGAGCTATGAACTGGCCCGCGGGCTGGAGCAGACCTTCCCGCCGTTCGAGGTGAGCCAGCATCCCAACATCGATGCCATCGTGGTGCTCGGCAACGGTCATGTCAGCGATCCGGCGGTACCGATGCGCAGTTGGCAGAACAATATCTCGCTGGCACGGACTCTGGAGGGGGTTCGCCTTGCCCAGGCCTATCCCGAAGCCGAGCTGGTGTTCTCCGGCTATGTGTCGGGGGATACCCTCTCCAATGCCGAGGTCAACGCCCGGATGGCCGAGAGCCTCGGCATACCTCGTTCGCGGATGACGTTGTTTGAAAACAACAAAGACACTCATGATGAGGCGGTCAGTATCAGTCGTCACCTCAAGGGAAAAGAGGTCGCGCTGGTCAGTTCGGCCACTCATTTGCCCCGGGCCATGGCCCTCTATCAGGGTCAGGGACTCAAGGCCGTGCCGGCCCCCACCGATTACACCGCCAAGCAGAGTCAGGTACCCCAGCCGCTCTACAGTTATTTACCCAAAGGGCGTTATCTGATGTATTCCGAAGCTGCCATCCACGAATGGATTGGGGTATGGTGGGCTCGCTTGCGGGGGCAGGTTAACGAATGAGCGATCAAGCGTTTCATTCCTGATTTGGATCAGGAAAGCGAAAAAAAATTACGTCATTTGCCGCCGGGTCAGCTATCTTGGGCTCGGTTCAATTCATATAATGTCGCGCAATCAAATGCCTAGGAGATATACAAGATGAGACAGCACCTGGTAATGGGTAACTGGAAACTGAACGGCACCAAAGCTTCTGTAGAAGCTCTGATCAAAGGACTGACCCCGGCTGCTGCCGCTCATCCTTCTGTGCAAGTCGCCGTCTGCCCGCCGGTTATCTTTTTGGGTCTGGTTGAGCAACTGACCGCTGGCAGCAAGATTGCCTACGGTGCCCAGAACGCTGACGTTCACGAGTCTGGTGCCTTCACCGGCGAAAACGCCCCCTCCATGCTGAAAGCTTTTGGTTGCACCTACTCTCTGGTCGGCCACAGCGAGCGTCGTACCCTGCACGCAGAGACTGACGACGTGGTTGCTGCCAAGTACGAAGCGATCCAGAAAGGCGGCCTGGTGCCGGTTCTGTGCATCGGTGAAACTCTGGAGCAGTTCGAAGCCGGCGTGACCAAGAACGTGGTTGAGACCCAGCTGAAAGCCGTTATCGACCGTTGCGGTATCGCCTCCTTCAACAACGCCGTTATCGCTTACGAGCCGGTATGGGCCATCGGTACTGGCAAGACTGCCACTCCGGAGATCGCTCAGTCCGTTCACGCTCACATCCGTCAGTACCTGGCCGGTTTTGATGCCGCCGTTGCTGCCAAAGTACAGATCCTGTACGGCGGTTCCGTCACTGGTGCCACTGCAGCCGACCTGTTCGGTCAACCGGACATCGACGGTGGCCTGGTCGGTGGTGCGTCCCTGAAAGTGGACGACTTCTCCCAGATCATTGCTGGCGCTGCCAAGTAATCGCTGATGACGGCAAAGAGAGGGGCTCGTCCCCTCTCTTGTATCGCTTTTCCTATGGTGGCCCCCGCATCCCATATGAAAGCCGATATAGTAAAAGTGGCTTGTCTATTTAAACATTCGTATTTGACAACTCAGATCCAGAGGCACTCATGACCAAACAAATCAAACGTATTGGTGTTTTGACCAGTGGTGGCGACGCACCCGGTATGAACGCAGCCATTCGCGCCGTGGTTCGCGCCGGTTTGCATCATGGCCTGGAAGTTTACGGTATTTATGATGGCTACCTCGGTCTGCACCAGGATCGCATCGTCAAGCTGGAGCGTCACAGCGTCTCCGACGTGGTGAACCGTGGTGGTACTTTCCTCGGCTCCGCCCGTTTCCCTGCTTTCAAAGACCCCGCAGTGCGCGCCGAAGCGATCGAAAACCTGAAAAAACACGGTATCGATGCGCTGGTCGTCATCGGTGGTGACGGCTCCTACATGGGTGCCAAGAAGCTGACCGAAGAGGGTTTCCCCTGCATCGGCCTGCCGGGCACCATCGACAACGACATCGCCGGTACCGACTTCACCATCGGTTTTGATACTGCTCTGAACGTGGTGGTTGACGCCATCGACCGTCTGCGCGACACCTGCAGCTCCCACCACCGTATCTCCGTGGTCGAGATCATGGGCCGCCACTGTGGCGATCTGGCCATGTCTGCCGCCGTTGCCGGTGGTGCCGAGTATGTGATCGTGCCGGAAGTAGCCTTCGACAAAGAGAAGCTGCTCAAGCAGATCAAGGAAGGCGAAGCCAAGGGCAAGAAGCACGCCATCATCACCATCTGCGAGCACGTTACCGACGTGAACGCACTGGCTAAAGACATCGAAGCCCTGACCGGTCGTGAAACCCGCGCCACCATTCTGGGCCACATCCAGCGTGGCGGTGCCCCGACTGCCCGTGACCGCATCATGTCCAGCCGTATGGGTGCTTACGCCGTTGAGCAGCTGCTGGCTGGTCACGGTGGTCGCTGCGTCGGTATCCAGCGCAACGAGCTGGTACACCACGACATCATCGACTGCATCGAGAACATGAAGCGTCCGTTCGATCAGGAGCTTTACAACCTCTCCACCACCCTGTTCTAAGCCACGCGGCTTTTAACCGGCTGTTGATGACAAAAACCCTCCATCGGAGGGTTTTTTTATATCTCAAGCAAACTGGTGCATCGGCACGCTGTTTGCCCCTCACCATACGGGTTGCCTGATCCCAACCCTTGCGCCATCTGACTGATCACCAGCCTTCCTCTCCTCACAGCAACCGGCTTCAGCCTACGAACAGAGTTCCGGTATTGTCGTGGATCTTTTATCACTGCAAACCGGATTGCGTTGACCTGCGCTCTGTCGACCCTGAAACGAGCTTGTTCAGCCTCCTCGTCATACACCGCTTTTTATATCTCAATCTTGTAGAGGGGATTCAGATATCTTACCCAACCATGCTCCGGCCCTGCTCTCGAATTACAATCACATGACTCACGCAGATGCACCGGCCACGCAGATCGCTGCTCGCGCCCAGCCCAGCCCAGCCCAGCCCAGCCCAGCCAGAGAATACGCATCTGGCCTATTGCGCACCTCACTCTTGCTGCGGCCATGTCTCTTCCGAGGCCAACGGGGAAATTGGCGGTGATAAAACAGCCAGCTGCCACTCTGTATCTCCCTGATGCACCGCTCTCCTCCCTATAAACCCAGTGCATTACTGTAAAAATGCGGAGACTCCGGACTGATAAAGTGATGGTGCGACAAGGGCTGGAAACCAGATTGTCTCCATAGACTTATTTTGGATGGGCTATCTACGTCAGGAATCGTCAAATCATTTCCCTGCACACTTTTTATGGCCTCAATGACACTATTACGAGGGTGAAAACTTATAAAATGCCATTTAAGCCCCACACAAAACCCACCACCAAACCAACCGGCAGCACACCAACCAGTTGAATTTAAATGAAATAATCATAAAAACAGAATCTTGAATGCCTGACATACCAGAGCAGGTGATAAAATCAGCTCAATATGACAAAAATAGCCATCTCAACCAACCATACACATAAAGCAGCTATTTTATCAATTTACACCTTGTTTTACCCCCTTGATATGGTATCTTGATTACATCAACCAACAACTTAGGGAGAGAAAAATGAAAGAGTTTGTCGTTACTGCCGTTTTCACGGTGTTTTTCACCCTGGTTGCTGTCTCTCTGCCCTCACTGTCACAGTTCTGAGCCGGATAGAGAGGCATCAATCCGGACCGACCCTCTTTGCCATGTCTGTTTAATCGCCACCAACTGGCGCTTTTCAGTAATAATTCCGAGATGATCAACATAGATATGATTTCATCACGTTGACGCTGTTTCTTTCGCCACAAGGGTGTAACCAGGATGGTTTAACCATATGACCTGATGGAGTAGAACCAGCAGCAGATCATATCCGAGGGGAGCAAAGCTCCCCTTTTTGTTACCCACCGTTTGACAATCCCCTACCCCGGCATCTACAACAGGGCGGTTGACGCCATACGGCCCATGCCCACAACTGATGTTTTCCCTCCCGTGCTCTCCATTCAACACAGCTAAATCCGTCAGCAATCTCTTGTGCACATCTTTGCTCTGATACTTGCCCGGCAGATATAAAAAAGCCCCCGCCATCATGGCAGGGGCTCGCGTTACGCAGTGTCAGCTTAAGGCTGTTATATCTCAGTCCAGCTCAAAGCAATTATGCCTTGTTCCAACGCTCTGGGTCATATTCCGGGCTGAAGCGGTCAACAATGACAGCACAGGCCGCATCGCCGGTGATATTGAGGGAGGTGCGGATCATGTCGAACAGACGATCCAGCGCGAACAGCAGCGGCAACCCTTCAATGGGGATCCCGGCCGCCAGCAGTACGGCAACCACCAGGAAGCTTGGGCCCGGCACACCGGCCTGACCGATCGCCCCCAGAGTGGAGGTCACAATGATGGCCGCCCAGGCACCGACGCTCAGATCGATGTTGTAAACCTGCGCGAAGAAGATGGCGACCAGACCGTAATAGATGGCGTTGCCGCTCATGTTGATGGTGGCACCCAGCGGCAACACGAAGGAGGCGGTCGCGTTGGTCACTTTCAGATCATGCTCGCAGGTCTCCATATTGACCGGCAGGGTCGCCATGGAAGAGGCGGTGGAGAAGGCAACGATCTGCGGCTTCTTCATGGCAGAGAGGTACTTCATTACCGGCGTGTTGGAGAACATCATCACCAGCAGCGGGTAGACCACAAAGCCGAATATGAGGATGGCAGCCACATAAACCACGAATAGCTTGAGCACCAGGGTCAGCACGTCGAAGCCATAAGTACCGATGGCTTCCGCCATCAGACCGAACACCCCGAGTGGTGCGATGATCATCACCTTGTTGATCATCCAGACGAAGGCATCCACCAGGGTATTGAGCCCATCGACCAGTGGCTTGGCCCGCTCGCGTGGTTGTTTGGCCAGCGCAATGCCGAGGAACATGCAGAACACCAGGATCTGCAGGATGTTCGCTTCGTTGAGGGAGTTGAAGACGTTGGTGGGGATCATGCCAAGCAGGGTGGCGACTGCATCCGGCAGCGCCCCTTTATCGGCGTAGTCACCACCAAACATGGAGGCGACGGAAGCGAAATCGACCCCGACACCCGGCTTGAAAATCTGCCCCATCACCAGCGCCAGCAACACGGCCAACGCGGAGGTCACGAGGAAGAAAGCCAGCGTCGCTGCCCCGATCTTGCCCGCAGCCGGGCTGGCGCCCAGATTGGCGGCGCCGGAGAGGATGGCTACCGCCACCAGCGGGATCACCAGCATCTTGATCAGCTGGATAAACAGGGTACCGAGCGGTGCAAACACGGTGGCTTGTTCACCCATGAACGCGCCGACCACTGCGCCCAGTACCATGGCGACCACAACCTGGAAGCCGATGTTTTTAATGAGTCCTTTAGTTAACACAATATGTTCCTTTATGTAGCAAAATTCACACTTTTCCCAGTGCAATTAACCAAACAGGGGAATGAGCGGCTGCCCATTCCCCTGTTTGCGCGTGTTATCTCACAATTAATTGCTGTTTTAAATCAGCAAATCATTAACCTTGGCTATTAATAAGTTTGCGAAAAAGTGAAGATTCAAAGCGGTCTCGGCGATTTTTACCTCATCCCCCATGACAACTGGCAAAAGATTGTGCTAGTTTGGCTGCACAAACGTACACACAGGGATGTAAAGATGCTGAAAGTTAACGAGTATTTCGACGGAAATGTAAAATCCATCGGTTTCGAACAAAAAGGCGAGAAATCAACCGTCGGGGTGATGAACGCCGGTGACTACCTGTTCAACACCGCCGCCCCCGAGCGGATGACGGTGATCAAGGGCGCCCTCACCATCCAGCTGGCTGATGAAGATGAGTGGCACACCTACAACCAGGGTGAATCCTTCCTGGTGGCCGGTCACTCCTCCTTCAAACTGGAAGTGAAAACCCCCACAGCTTATCTGTGCGAATTTCTCGACTGATCAGGCCGGTTGAAGGGGATCAGCCCCTTCAACCTTATTGGCCCCCCAGCCCCATTATCTGTGTCCATGTCACAGCACCGCACATCCCCGCTTCCTATCCATGGCAAAAATCCTAGAATAAACAGACATAAACCATCACCGGATTGATGTCATGATCAGCGTGTTTGACCTGTTTTCCATCGGAATTGGCCCCTCCTCTTCCCATACCGTCGGCCCCATGCGTGCCTCTTATGCCTTCGTCCAGCAGCTCAAGCTTCAAGGGCATCTGCCACAAGTCATGCGGGTCGAAGTGGAGTGTTACGGCTCGCTGGGCCAGACCGGCAAAGGGCACGGTACCGGCAAGGCTATCATTCTGGGGTTATCTGGCTTTGAACCGGAATCGGTCGATATCGATGCGATTCCCGCCATTCTGGCTCAAGTGGAAAATGAGCAGAGCCTGCAGTTGGCAGGCGAGCAACCAAGCCATTTTCCCCGCACCGGTGCCATCATCTTCAACCGCCGCAAGACCCTGCCGGCCCACACCAACGGCATGACTCTGCGGGCCTTTGATAAAGAGGAAAACCTGCGCTTCAGCCAGACCTACTACTCCATCGGGGGCGGCTTCATCATTGAAGAGAGCCATTTTGCCACCGCCAAAGAAGAGGCCGCCAAGTCCGATGCCGAACACCCAGTCCCCTACCCGTTCGACAGCGGCGCCCAGCTGCTGGCCCACTGTCAGGAGAGCGGCCTCTCCATCTCGGGGCTGATCCTCGCCAATGAGCGGGTATTTCGCAGCGATGAGCAGATAAAAGCGGGGCTGCGCAAGATCTGGCAGGCGATGCAAGGCTGCGTCGATCGTGGCTGCAAGAGCGAAGGGGTGCTGCCGGGCGGCCTCAAGGTACGGCGCCGCGCCCCGGGACTGTTCCGCCAGCTAAGCTGCGAGACCAACTTCAACAAGGATCCGCTGATGGTGATGGAGTGGGTCGATCTCTTTGCGCTGGCGGTCAACGAAGAGAACGCCGCCGGTGGCCGGGTGGTCACCGCTCCCACCAATGGCGCTGCGGGCATCATCCCCGCCGTGCTGCACTACTACGATCGCTTCGTGCACAAGGTGGATGACGAGACGCTGATCCGCTACTTCCTCACCGCGGCTGCCATCGGCATCTTATATAAGAAGAACGCCTCCCTCTCCGGCGCCGAAGTGGGTTGTCAGGGTGAAGTTGGGGTTGCCTGCTCCATGGCGGCTGGCGCGCTGACCGAACTGCTGGGGGGCAGCCCGGCCATGGTGGAGAACGCCGCCGAAATAGGCATGGAGCACAATCTCGGCCTCACCTGCGATCCCATAGGCGGACTGGTGCAGGTGCCCTGCATCGAGCGCAACGCCATGGGGGCGGTCAAGGCGATCAATGCCGCCCGCCTCGCCCTGCGCGGCACTGGCGAGCACAAGGTGTCGCTGGACAAGGTGATCAAGACCATGTGGGAGACCGGCAACGACATGAAGACCAAATACAAGGAGACGGCCCGTGGCGGCCTCGCCGTTAACATTACCGAATGTTAAAAAACGGCAAATGACTCCATTTGGTTCCGAAATGCCCGGCATCGCCGGGTATTTTTATGGGCAAACGCTTAACAAAATGGATAAGCACAAAAATAAATTTTATACTCGCGCCTCAGATTCAACAAAAATAGATCTATTTCAACTTTTTTTAGGTCGAGAGCCGTTACACTACGGTTATCTGGTTCTGTGACCTGCGCTGACAAGCGCGTCCCATGGATCTCCCAAATTTCTGTGAGTGGGCATGCCGCCCCCTTCTACCCTGAGGTAATAGTGACATGATCAGCGTTTTTGATATCTTCAAAATCGGTGTAGGCCCCTCTTCTTCCCACACTGTTGGCCCGATGAAAGCGGCCAAACAGTTTGTTGACGAGCTGCGCGCGGGCGGCAAGATCCGCGATGTAACCCGGATCAATGTCGATGTTTACGGCTCCCTCTCCTGGACTGGCAAAGGCCACCATACCGACACTGCCATCATCATGGGCCTGGCTGGCAACCTGCCGGAAAATGTCGATATCGATGCCATCCCCGAGTTTATCTCCCGTGTTGAACAGACCGAGCGCCTGCCGATCGGCCTGCACTGCCATACCGTCAGCTTCCCGCGTGACGCCATGGTATTCCACGACGAAGCCCTGCCGCTGCACGAAAACGGCATGAAGCTGACTGCCCTGATCGAAGATGAAGTGGTTTACAGCAAGACCTACTACTCCATCGGTGGTGGCTTCATCGTTGACGAAGAGAACTTCGGCAAGGCTGACAGCGGCGACATGTCCGTACGCTATCCGTTCAAGAGCGCCGCTGAGCTGGTTGCCCACTGCAGCCAGACCGGTCTCTCCATCTCTGCCCTGATGATGGAAAACGAGAAGTGCTTCAACACTCCGGAAGAGATCTACAAGAAGTTCGGCAAGATCTGGAACACTATGCGCGAAGGTATCGAGCGCGGCTGCCGTACCGAAGGCGTTCTCTCCGGCCCGCTGCGCGTACCCCGTCGTGCCGCGCCGCTCTACCGTCAGCTCAACACCAACGAGAACCTCTCGAGCGATCCGATGAACATCGTTGACTGGGTCAACATGTTCGCTCTGGCCGTGAGTGAAGAGAACGCTGCCGGTGGCCGCGTGGTCACTGCACCGACCAACGGCGCTGCCGGTATCATCCCAGCCGTACTGGCTTACTACGACAAGTTCATCCAGCCGGTTGGCCGCGACGAGTACACCCGTTTCTATCTGGCTGCCGGTGCCGTCGGTATCCTCTACAAGATGAACGCCTCCATCTCCGGCGCCGAAGTGGGCTGTCAGGGTGAAGTGGGTGTCTCCTGCTCCATGGCCGCTGCCGGTCTGACCGAGCTGATGGGCGGTAGCCCGGAGCACGTTTGCGAAGCCGCTGAAATCGGTATGGAGCACAACCTGGGTCTGACCTGTGATCCGGTTGCCGGTCAGGTACAGGTGCCTTGCATCGAGCGTAACGCCATCGCAGCCATGAAGGCAGTCAACGCCTCCCGTATGGCCCTGCGTCGTACCTCCAAGCCGCGCGTCTCCCTGGACAAGGTGATCGAGACCATGTACATCACCGGCAAGGACATGGACTCCAAGTACCGTGAAACCTCCCGTGGTGGTCTGGCCATCAAGGTGATGCAGGTTGCTTGCGAATAAATAAGGGTTGCGACCCTCATCTGAACAAAGGCGGGATATCCCGCCTTTTTTATTGCCCGAATGGGATGCCGGGCACTTAATACCGGCATACCGACCATTTCACTGTAGGGCGTCGCTGATATACCCCTGCTACGCCACCGCAATGCGGATTGCCTTGTCTGCATGCCTCTCTGATGACATGCCTTGATTAACTTTTATCAATGCATTGAAAGGGACATTACGCCCCGATATGAAACCTGTACCAGCTATCTTGCCCCAGCCACGATTTCACAACTAATCGATATCGAGATGGCCCCTCAGCTCAATATCCCCCCCCCCTTTGGTCATCCCCTTGTTTGGCAAGACGCGGTTACCGCTCACCCTTGCGAAGTACATGCTGATAGCCATCTGTGTGGCACTTTCGAGATCAGAGCAAACAATCAAGTACGCAAACAGGGGGTTAGCTCATCACTTTGGTCACAGCTCATCGCGCAAACTGGTTTTAGCACCGTTATCACCGCCCTCTTCACGCCCCATTTGATAGACAACTCATCACGCAGTGGAGGCCAAAAAAGCGCCCAAGGAAGAGGCTGAAAATAATCGATGAATGAGCCAATAGCCGTTGAAATGGAGGATATGAGCGGGCGCCACTCGCTATTTTTGTGAGCGCCAGCAAAGGTTGAGGATATGGTGTTGGGAGCAGATTGACTTTCTATTTAAACAGCGAAAAGTGAATATCACCAAAGGGAGGGTTTAATTTGGCCAGATCCTGTCACGGGATTATCGCAAGCTACCTCTCCGGAGCCGGAATGCGTCATGCAGAGTCACAAAGAATTAGCCCCGCTTGGCAGAACGCACAACGGGGCTAGATATTCAGGATGTTTTTTTCAGGCTGGCCTTGTGCTGCTCCAGCAAATTCTCGGGGGGCGGCGGCACCTGCAGGTAGAAGCCCTGAGTCGTCAGCGCCTCCATTACCTTGCCGACATCAGCCAGCCCCAAGGGCTTGGCCGGATCCAGCTTGGTCATCAACACCAGCTCGGGACGCCCGAATGCGCTCAGCAGTGGCTCGGGAACGCGGGAGAAATCCTCTCTTTTTTCAACAAAAAGGTAGGTCTCGGCTTTTTTGCGACTTTTATAGACTGCACACAACATGGAAATTGATATAATCCGACGAGTTTATTGCCTCTGATGGGGGCAAACTATAACATCAGGAATTGAATAACAATAACGGATTAGCATCTCTGCCTCGGGGAAGATTCATGGTTGAGCGCGATAACGAATTGAAAGGGACCACCTTCACTATTTCTGTGTTGCATATCAGCGATGGCGAGCCTGAGCGGATACGTCAGTTGTTGGCCGAAAAAGTGGCCCAGGCACCCTACTTTTTTAATTGTGCGCCGCTGGTGATCAATGTTTCCCGACTGGAACATATTCCCGATTTCGAACAGCTCAAGGAGCTGGTGGAGTCCGAAGAGTTTGTGCTGGTCGGCATCACGGGGGCGCGCAGTGAAGAGATGAAGACAGCCGCCAAGGCGGTGGGACTGGCCGTGATGGCCTCGGGCAAGAGTCGCAAGAGCGAACCGGAACCCGAGCCTGCCCCCGCGCCAGCCGCCCCTGAGGTGGTTCCCGAGCCCGAACCCGCCCCCTTGATCCCGAGCAAGGTACATGTGGGACCGGTTCGTTCCGGCCAGCAGATTTACGCCGCCGGCACCTCGCTGGTGGTGCTGGGGTCCGTCAGTCCGGGAGCTGAAGTGCTCGCCGACGACAGCATTCATATTTATGGCACCCTGCGTGGCAGAGCCATTGCCGGTGCCCGGGGAAACACCCAGGCCCGGATCTATTGCCAGCAATTACAGGCCGAGCTGCTCTCCATCGCGGGCACATTCCAGCTGAGCGATGCATTGCCGGCAGGCCTGATCCAGCAACCGGTACACGTCCGGCTGGACAACGAACAACTCCGAATAGACCGTATCAAATAGAGTTACAAGGAAGCGAGAATGGCGCGAATCATAGTCGTTACATCGGGTAAAGGTGGCGTTGGCAAGACCACAACCAGTGCGGCCCTGAGCACCGGCTTAGCCCAGCGTGGTCACAAGACAGTGGTCATTGACTTTGACATCGGTCTGAGAAACCTGGATCTCATCATGGGCTGCGAGCGGCGCGTGGTGTATGACTTCGTCAACGTCATCAATGGGGAAGCAAACCTCAATCAGGCGCTGATCAAGGACAAACGCTCGGAAAATCTGTTTATCCTGCCCGCCTCCCAGACCCGGGACAAAGATGCCCTCACCCGTGAGGGGGTCGAGAAGATCCTGGATCAGCTGGCGGAGATGAAGTTCGATTACATCGTCTGCGACTCCCCGGCGGGGATCGAGGCGGGCGCACTGATGGCACTCTATTTTGCCGATGAAGCGATCGTCACCACCAACCCGGAAGTCTCTTCTGTGCGTGACTCCGACCGCATCCTTGGCATCCTGGCCTCCAAGTCCCGTCGCGCCGAGCGTGGCGAAGACCCCATCAAGGAGCACCTGCTGCTGACCCGCTACTGCCCGACCCGCGTCAACCGCGGCGACATGCTGAGCGTGCAGGATGTGCAGGAGATCCTGGCCATCCCGCTGCTCGGGGTGATCCCGGAGTCCCAGGCGGTGCTGCGCGCCTCCAACTCCGGCGAACCGGTTATTCTGGACAAGGAGTCCGATGCCGGTCAGGCCTACGAAGATGCGGTGTCCCGCCTGCTGGGCGATGCCAAGGAATTTCGTTTTCTGGAAGAAGAGAAGAAGGGCTTCTTTAGCCGACTGTTCGGGAGTTAAACATGTCATTATTGGATTATTTTCGTTCCAACAAGAAACAGAACACCGCACAACTGGCCAAAGAGCGGTTGCAGATCATTGTTGCTCACGAGCGTTCATCCAGAGGGGGGCCGGATTACCTGCCCCAGCTCAAGCAGGACATCCTCGATGTGATCCGCAAATACGTCAACATTGATCCGGAGAAGATAACCGTCCAACTGGATCAGAAGAGTGATGAGCTGTCAGTACTGGAGCTCAACATCACCTTCGCCGATGACAAGAAGGGATGAGCTGACGCCCTATGCGTGACCCCTTCCCCCAATGAAGACCGGATCCTGTCACTGGATCCGGTTTTTTATTGGCACAAAAACAGGTCACAGCGGCTCGCATCATCTCGCCAAGGGGTCTGCCGACCGCTAGAATAGCGCCGCCCCGCAGGCAGTGATCTGCGCTGGCACCTTTTTCTCTTTTCTGGAACAGACCGCTTATGTCTATGAATGACGAAATGCACAGCGTCGAGGAACTGCTCGATACCGCCCTCGAACTCTTTATGGAGCTGGCCTCTGACAACCTGCCGGAGCAGGAGATCGCCCGTTTCAATCAGGAGTTCAACGACCGCGGCCTGCTGGCCGAAACCGACCCAGCCGATGACTGGGAAGCGGACGTGGGATTTGCGGTGAGCGACACCGACTATGCCGAGATCTGGGTAGGCCTTGGCAATGAAGAACAAGAGTATGAGCACTTGTTTGCCCGCATGCTGCTCTCCCGCCGTGTTGACGAGAAGTTCTGCCACATCGAATGGCTGCCCCAATAATTCCGGATCCCGATGATCCGAGCCACTATCAGTGGGAGTCTGACCCTGACTCTGTGGCCCCTGAGCGTCCATCTGCATCCCTTGGGCGCCGGGTGTTGAGGTGGGCAGGCAAGATCGCGCTGGCCGGGCTGCTCTGCTCGGTCGGCTCGGTCGCCTTGCTGCGTTTTATCGATCCGCCGATGTGGAGCTGGCGTATTGAGCGGGCCCTCTTTCCGCCCGCCAAGATCACCCAGGTACGCCATGAATGGGTAGATCTGGAGTCCATCTCCAAAGAGCTGCAACTGGCGGTGATCGCCGCCGAGGATCAGCGCTTTGCCGAGCACAACGGCTTTGACATGGATGCCATCAACGCGGCACTCAAGCACAACCAGCACAGCGAACGGGTGCGCGGCGCCAGCACCCTCAGCCAGCAGACCGCCAAGAACCTCTTTATGTGGAGTGATCGCAGTTTCCTGCGCAAGGGGCTGGAGGCCTGGTTTACCCTGCTGATGGAGCTGGGTTGGGACAAGGCCCGCATTCTCGAGGTCTATCTCAATATCGTGGAGTTCGGCCCCGGCATCTATGGCGCCGAAGCCGCCGCCCGTACCTACTTTGGCAAACCGGCCAGCCGCTTGACCCGCTACGAGTCATCCCTGCTGGCCGCCGCCCTGCCCAATCCGTGGCGCTATCGGGTCAAGCCCCCGTCACCCTATGTGCAGAAGCGCTCGGTCTGGATCCGCCGCCAAATGGGTCAACTGGGCCAGATCACCCTCAATCGGGTGCATCAGGCAGACTGATCCTCAGGGCTCATCGGGTTTCTCCGGTGGGCCCAGATGGCCGCCCACCGTCTCGCGGTGAAGCGGCAGATAGTGCCACCACCAGGCCTCGCGCCGTCGCTTGATCTGTTGCCGCCGTCCCCGCTGCTTCATCCCCTTACTCCCTGCCAGATGATCCGCGCCTTAACCATACTCCCCCAACGGCAACTTGGACAGGCCAGCCACGCCCGGCGTACTGGTCTGGCCGCCACAGCCAATAATTGTTACAGTAGCGAACCTCGATGTATCTGGAGTGATTTCATGGAACAGCGTACCCCGGATCAGCTGGTCGAATGGGCCTATGATCAGTTTCTTGAGCAGGCCGCCGATATGCTGGCCCCCGAACAAATAGTCGACATCACCCTGGAGTTTGAGCAGCGTGGCGCCGTGGAGGCGACTCTGCCCAATGCCGACTGGTCGACCGAGCTGGGTGAGCCGGTCGATATGGAGCGCTGGGTCGAAGTGTGGGTCGGTTTGCTGGATCATCAGGATGAGTTTGAGGTGATCTTCGCCACCTTCCTACTGCCCCGTCTGCTGACCGAAGATCAAGTGCATGTGCGCTGGCATCGCCAGCAGCAGGCATAAAAAAGGCGCCATCGGCGCCTTTCTTGTTTCTGTGCACTCTTATTGCTGTTCTCTGCTAATCCTGCGCCGCGATGGCCTTGGCCAGACAGCGGCGGCACCAGCAAGCGCTGGCCTCCTGCATCGGCAATACCGGCAACTGGCTGCACCAGCACTGGGCGATGGTCTGACCGGCAGAGACGGCGCAATAGGCCGGTTCGCCACAACCCGGACAGCGGTGGGTGCTTTTCGAGCCATTCAGCTCGGCCATCACCGCCAGCTGGGCCTTGCTATCCATCGCCGACCAGTGGCCGATCTCGGTCAGGGTGCGGCCACAACCAAGGCAAAGCCCATCTTTCGCCTTGCAGAGGCCAACACAGGGGCTCGGCATCTTATTCGCTATCCACTGCCGAGTCGGTCTCTGTGGCCACCAGAGTGATGGCGTTATCTTCGATGACGATCTTGCCCTGCTTGTAGAGGCCGCCGATCGCCTTCTTGAAGGTGCCCTTGCTCATGCTGAACAGCTTGTAGATGAGCTCGGGTTCGCTCTTGTCACCCACCGCCAGACTGCCGCCCTGCTTTTTCATCCGGCTCAGAATGCGCTCACCAGCGTCATCAACCCGCGCCAGACCCGGCTTTTGCAGGGTCAGATCCAGCTTGCCATCTTCGCGCACCTGCTTGACCCAGGCGGTTTGCGGCCGACCGGTCATCACTCGGCCAAACACTTCGTTCTTGAACAGCATGCCGGGATACTGACCGTTGACGATCACCTTGATGCCAAGGGGCGAGTGCTCCCCCGGCAGCGCGGTCACTTCGTCACCGACCTTGAAGTTGCTGCCGGCCGGGGTCAGGAAACGCTCGATGCGGCTGGTGCCGACCATGCGCCCTTCGTTATCCAGTTGCAGACGCACCAGATAAACGTGGCCCACCTGCATCGGCTTGTTCTGCTCGCGGCTGGGCACAAACAGATCCTTTTTCATGCCCCAGTCGAGGAAGGCACCAATCTTGTTGGCATTGACCACTTTCAGACCGGCAAATTCGTCCACCATGGCAAATGGCTTGTCGGTGGTGATCACCGGCTCGCAATCAGCATCCAGATAGAGGAAGACCTGCACGCTATCCCCCTCTTTCACCCCTTCCGGCAGTTGACGCTTGGGCAGCAGCAGTTCACCGTACTCATCGGCCGCAAGCCAGGCGCCACGATCTTCGAGTTCAACAACGGTGAGGGTGTTCATCTTGCCAATCTGTATCATGGTGCTCTCTTTTTTCATTACCCGGATGGGCCAACTGAACATGGCCCCTATGGGCGCGCATGTTACCTCAAGAGCGGTGATCCGGCCTAGTCCCCAAGCCACCACTGGCCGCTCTTTCGCCCTTATCTTATCCGCCAATGGTGATTAAATCGCCAAACAGGCGGCCATTTGCTGCAAATAACCCCACTTTTAGGTAGACTTCGCGGCTGTTCAAATCCAGAGGAACTGTCGATGAACCCATCCACTCGTACCCGCCATCTTAATCAATGGATCCAGAGCCACAGCGATCAGGACATGACCTACCCGGCCCTGCACGGTTTTCTCTGTGCTCGTCTGGTGGGGCCGGAAAGCCCTGACTGGCAACGCCCGCTGGCTGGTCTGCTGGAACAGGATGCCGAGTTGGATGAAAAAAGCGCAGAAGCCCTCAACCACCTGATCGCCGAGCTGGAATCCCAAGCCGACGACGCTCAGCTGGCCCTGCCCAGCCAGTGCCGCCTGCCCAGCGATAACCCCGAGCAGGTGTTCGAACAGAGCCACCCCCTCGGTCAATGGTGTTATGGCTTCAGCATGGGTTTTGCCACCTGGCCCAAGCCGAAGGATTTGAACGACCCAACCACCCAGTACCGCTTCAGTCTGGCCGCCGAGCTGAGCCTGTTTCGCGACAAGCAGATGGCCCAGATGCTCTATAGCGCCGCCGCCAGTGAACTCCCCTTTGTCGAGTTCTGCAAACGCCAGCGCCAGAACATGAAAACCGCCCTCAACCAGCTGCTCAACCTCGACCAGTATCAGGCCGCCCCCAGCGCTGATGTGGCCCTCAATGGCGAGCAGGCCCAACAGTGGCAGACCTGGTTCGAGCGGGCCGACAGCTGCCGCGATCATCAGGCCCGCCTCGGCTGGTTCGAGAAGATCATCGCTGATGCCACTCCGCTCTTTGACGACGCCTTCTGGCAGCAAATCGCCGGTCACGGCTGGAGTGCCCCCGAGCTGCGTCCTCTGCTGGCCGCCAGAGCCGGCCGCGCCGACTGCCTGCTGCGCCTTGGCAAACTGGGCGAGGCCAAAGCGGAGTATCTGGCGCTGCTTACAATCTGCATGGCCGATGAGCTGGGTTGCCGCTACAACCTCTCCACCCTCTATGCACTGCAAGGGGATTGGCAGGCGTTGGCCGCCCTGCTGGTGCGCTTCGATGAAGCCTCCAGCTGGTTGCTCTATAACAAGGCGCTGATGGTCTTTGCTACCGAGGGTGCCGAGGCAGCCAAGCCCCATCTGCTGGTCGCCATCGAGGCCAACCCGCACATTCCGGCCTGCCTGCTGGGTCAGCGCAAGCTGCCCAAACAGGAGCCACAAAGCTGGCAAGCGGGCAGCCGCGACGAGGCCGCGCTCTACGCCATCCACACACGCGAGGCCTGGCTCAAGCAAAACGCCCTCATCTGGTTGCGTAAAGGCTGAACAGCGTTGGCTTAAAATCCCGTCGGTCAGACCCGGTTTTTCCTTGAGGGCGTGCGCCACCGCACATTTCATCGCAACCGGGTCAGACAAATCAGCTTGAGTTTCGTATCATCAATGTCAAAGTATCAAAAGAAACTGCATCTGATGCAGCCGTCACAGCAGGGTGTAATATGTCAAAAATCATAGCGTTACTCGCTCACTACCCGCCCTATCAGTTGGTACATGCCGCCGAGATGCTACGGGATACCTTCGAACAGTTTTATGAACAGCGTTACCAGCTGACCGTGCCGCAATGGCGCCTGATGATGGTGCTCGGCCCCAACTACCCCATCAGCCAGAAAGAGCTGGTCGAGGCGAGCGGCATGGACAAGGTACGCATCTCCCGCGAGATCCGCCGTCTGGTCGAAAAAGGGATCATCTTTACCGAGAGCAGCGAGCAGGACAAACGCATCAGCCTGGTCTCCCTCACCAATGCCGGGCTCGCCCTCTTCCTGCAGCTCAAGAGTGAAGCTGGCAGTTGGCAACATACCCTGACCGACTATCTGCCTAGCGAATCCCGCGAGGCGATCCGCCAGCATCTGCACAGCGTCAGCGCCGCCATTGAGCAGCTGCAATCACTGGATCGGGAGAAATAATCATGGATTTGAAAAAGTTCGCCACCATGGACATCAACATGCTGCTGAGCGTCGTCAATATGCAGCTGCGTGATCGCTATGACGATCTGGATGATCTCTGCAAGGCGCAGGAGATCGATCAGGCAGCACTGGAAGCGCGGCTCGCCAGCGGCGATTTTCACTACCAGCCAGCGCAGAAACAGTTCAGATAAAGAGAGCTAGCGGGATCGGGATCACAGCGCCAGTGAAGGCACTGGCCCTGCGGTAAAAACCTGATATGGTCTGAAGAGCCCCAACAGGGTGATGCACGGATACATCACCCTGTCACAAGAGGGCATTAAAATCGTTTCAGGTGAGCAAACCAAGGATGACCCCATGATATTGATGACCCGACAGAGCCTGTTGATCACGCTCTGTACCCTGTTGATGATCAGCCTCTTCACGCCCCACATGCCGCAAAGTACCGAACAGTGGCTGACCACCCTCTTGCTTGGCCTGCTGGTCGCGGTGGCATTGCTGCTGGTGCGCGGTTGTCGCCGTTTTATGATGGAGTAGTGACTCCGCCGGAACATCTATACCAACCGCTTGCCGCGATACTCTCTGTAGCAGCAACGTCTGTCGCAATCACACCAGCCCAAAAACAAACGCAGCCTGATGGCTGCGTTCTTGTATCTGGCGGCACAACCCCTTGAAGAGATAATCCCTGACAGGATAGAGAGCTCTTAGATAGCCAGAGCCTCAAGCTGCGCTTTGGCCGCTTCCATCCCCTTGCTCTGGGCATCCGGACCCATACCCATCCCCTCGGCGTAGATGAAATCCACCTCTTTGATACCGATGAAACCGAGCACGGTACGCATGTAGGGTGTGAACAGATCGGTGGCGCTGCCAACGTGCATGCCGCCGCGGGGGCTGATCACCAGCGCACGGGTATTTTCAACCAGGCCGACCGGACCGGTCTCGGTGTAGCGGAAGGTGACGCCAGCGCGAGCTACCAGATCGATCCAGTTTTTCAGCTGGGTCGGGATGTTGAAGTTGTACATGGGGGCCGCAATCACCACCAAGTCACTCGCTTTGAGTTCGGCGATCAGCTCGTCAGACTGGGCGATCACCGCCAGTTGACGTTCATTGAGGTTGTCACCACCGCGCAGGCCGGAGGCCAACTCGCCATCCAGCACCGGCAGGTTGAGGGCAGCCAGATCACGCACGGTGACGGCATCATCCTGATGGTCAGCCAGGAAGCCGTCGATCAGGGCGTTGGATTGGGAATATTGACCCAGGATGCTGGATTTGAGTACGAGGATATTGGCCATGGTGAAACTCCATTTGGTTGTCGGTTGAACAGCGTTGCTGTCGATGGAGGTCACTCTAAACATTGTGCTTATTTGCTGATAGCGAAAATAGATGCTCAACTTGTTCAAATTTTTTGATGCAAGGCCACTTCCTCGCCAGCCAACCCTGCGGCCGCGCTTCAACCCTTGGCAGAACAAACGATTGCCGTTATGATCCGCCGCACTTTTTTCCAGCGACCCGGATCCCATGATACCCTCACGCAGGCACTCTCCTCTGGCCGGTGCAGTCTGGATGATGGTGGCAGGACTCTGCTTCGCCGCCGTCAACAGCCTGAGCCAGTATGTCAGCTTCAAGCTTGGCCTCCCATCGACTCAGGTCGCTTTTCATCAATACCTGATCGCCCTGATCTGCCTGCTGCCCTGGCTGGTTCGCCATGGCCTGCGCCAATCCCTGATGACCAATCAGTTCCGGTTGCACCTGTTGCGGGTATTGTTGGCGGTGATCGGCATCCAGCTCTGGCTCTGGGCACTGGCGTACCCCGTCCCCATCTGGCAGGGGATCGCCCTACTGATGACCTCGCCGCTGTTTGCCACCCTGGGCTCCGCCCTGCTGCTCAAGGAGCAGGTGAGCCGCACCCGCATTCTGGCCACCCTGGTGGGCTTTGCCGGCGCCATGCTGATCCTCGCCCCCTGGACTGACGAGTTCAACTGGGCCTCTCTGCTGCCGGTGGCGGCGGCGCTGTTCTGGGCCGGCTACTCCCTGATGGTACGCTATCAGGCAGCCAACGAATCATCCCACACCATAGTGGTGTATCTGCTTATCTTCAGTACCCCCTTCAACGTCATGCTGGCACTGCCGGAGTGGCAGTGGCCAAGCGAGAGCCAGTGGCTGCTGGTTGCCGCCTCCGGCGTGCTGACGGCACTGGCCCAGATGTCCATCGTCCGCGCTTACAGCGTGGCGGAGGCCTCCTTCGTGCAGCCTTTCGATTTTGCCAAGCTGCCGATGAACGTGCTGGCGGGCTGGCTGGTATTTGGCTGGGCGCCCCCCGGCCGTCTGTGGCTTGGCGCCGCCATCATCATTGGCGCCATTACCTTGCTGACCCATCTGGAGCAGCGCGCTCACAAACCCGTTTCCTGAGGTACGCCATGCGTGCCTCTTTTTTTGTCCGCTATTCGTGCGATAGCGATCATCAACAATGACCATCGACATCAGGAGAGATCGTATGTTTGGAACCGCAACCCGCCCCGGCGCCACCCGTGCCCTGCTGCTGGGCTCCGGCGAACTCGGCAAGGAGGTCGCCATCGAGTTGCAACGGTTCGGGATCGAAGTGATCGCCGCCGACCGCTACCCCAATGCCCCCGCCATGCAGGTGGCGCACAAAGCCCACGTGCTGGATATGCTCGATGGCAACGCCCTGCGTGCCCTGGTCGCCGAGGTTAAACCCGACCTCATCATCCCCGAGATTGAAGCGATTGCCACCGATACCCTGGCGGCCCTTGAGCAAGAAGGGGTCAAGGTAGTGCCCAACGCCCGCGCTACCCAGCTCACCATGAACCGGGAAGGGATCCGCCGCCTCGCCGCCGAGACCCTGGGTCTGCCCACCTCACCCTACCGTTTTGCCCAAAGCAAAGAGGAGTTTGTCGCCGCAGTCGAGGCTATCGGCCTGCCATGTGTGGTGAAACCTGTGATGAGTTCGTCCGGCAAGGGGCAGAGTGTACTGCGCGATCTCGCCAAGCTCGATGAGAGCTGGACCTACGCCCAGGAAGGCGGCCGCGCCGGTCGTGGCAAGGTGATCGTCGAGGGCTTCGTTCCCTTCGAGTACGAGATCACCCTGCTCACGGTACGCGCCGTCGATGGCATTCACTTCTGCGAGCCGATCGGCCACCGGCAGGAAGATGGCGACTACCGCGAATCCTGGCAGCCGCAGGTGATGAGCGAGCTGGCGCTGGCCCGCTCCAAAGAGGTGGCCGCCAAGGTGGTTGAGGCCCTCGGTGGTTACGGCCTGTTCGGGGTCGAGCTCTTCATCAAGGGCGACGAGGTGTGGTTCAGCGAAGTCTCGCCGCGCCCCCACGATACCGGCATGGTGACCCTGATCTCGCAGGATCTCTCCGAGTTCGCCCTCCACGTGCGCGCCATTCTGGGGCTGCCGGTCGGCACCATCACCCAGTACGGGCCGAGCGCCTCTGCCGTGGTGCTGCGCGAAGGGCACAGTCAGGATATCCGCTATCAGGGGATTGGCGAGGCGCTTGCCAAGGTGCCGGGCGCCCAGCTGCGACTGTTTGGCAAACCGGAGATCGCCGGTCGCCGCCGTCTCGGCGTGGCGCTGGCCCGCGCAGAGGATTGCCAGGATGCGGTGGAAAAAGCCAAAGCCGTGGCCGCCAAGGTCGAAGTACTGTTCTAAGGGCATTTTTTGTCACAGCAAAACAAACGTTTGCCGATGTGATCGGGCGCAAGGGGCATGGTAATGCCCCTTTTGCATTTCCCCGTCAGGCTTATAATCCCCTCTTCAAATTTGTCAGGAGTACAAGATGTTAGCTGCCGTGATCTTCGATATGGATGGTGTTCTGATCGACTCGGAACCCTTTTGGCAACGGGCCCAGATCGCCGTTTTCTCCGAACTGGGTCACCCCCACACCGTCGAGGATTGTGAGTCGACCATCGGCGTGCGCATCGATCAGCTGGTTGCCCACTGGTATCGCCTGCGCCCGTGGAGCGGCCCAACTCAGGAAGAGGTGGTACAGCGCATTCTGGATCGGGTCAACGCCCTGATCCTCTCCGAAGGTCAGGCCAAAGCCGGTGTGCTGAAGGCGCTCGACCTTATCGAAGCCCGCGGCCTGAAAGTGGGTCTGGCCACTTCCTCCCCCTTTGCGATGGTAGAAGCAGTGCTCGGCAAACTTGGCATTCGCGATCGCTTTATGGCGGTTCACTCTGCGGAAATCGAACGTTTCGGCAAACCGCACCCGGATGTCTACATCCACGCCGCCGAGAAACTGGGGGTAGAGCCGGTTCATTGTCTGGCCATCGAAGATAGCTTTACCGGTCTGCTGGCAGCCAAGGCGGCCTCCATGACCGCGCTGATCGTGCCGGATCCGGCTTTAGTGGGTGACCCACGTTTGGCCATCGCCAACTACCAGCTAGGCTCGCTGGCCGAGCTGAATGCCGACATGTTGGCCAGCTGGGTCAAGTAGCGCCTATCGGCGCCTTGCTGCGCTCGCGTTCTCATATCCGCAGGGGGCTCCAGCCCCCTGTGATTGCCAAACAACCGTTGGCAATTCCCCTCTTTTCACCTGTCATTCTCAACCAGATTGTTCCTCTCGCACACGACCACTCCAACCGGTTGCACCTTGCCATCGCTCAGGCTTGATCTCTGTCATAAACGTGCGTTTGCTCGCGGTTAACCCCCTGCAGCCCGACTAGAATCAGGGTAGATAGGCGGCCCCAGGGCCCGAGGAGGTTATCATGATCGAGTACACCAGCAAGCGCATCGTCTGCCCCCACTGCGGCCACCATACCCGGGTCGAGCTGGATGCCAGCCAGGGTGATCAGGAGTTTTACGAAGATTGCATGGCCTGTTGCAATCCGATCCACCTGCGGCTTCACCGCGACGAAGCCCGCGACTGTTTGCAGTTGTTTGTGGATGCAGACGACGAGCAACTGTTTTGATTGCGAGTCACAAAAGGCCGAGCATCTGTTTTGCCTGCAAGTCGCAAAGAGCTGAGCAGATGTTGTGACTGCGAGCCATAGAAAGTTGAGTGGATATTTTCACCATGTAAATAACAAGGGCCTGCACACTGCAGGCCCTTGCTTATGAGGGGATTGACACCGAGCCGTTTCCTTTCAGTGACCCGCGCGCACCGCCAGTACCCGCTCCACCGTATCGACGATGGCCTGGGTCTGGGGATCGATCTCGATATTGGTCGGCCAGCCGGCCTTGACCCAACCCAGGTTGGTGCGAGCCAGGGTCTCGGGGATCAAGTGAACGCAAAACTCCTGCTCGCGCACCTCACCTATGGTCAGGCTGATGCCGTCGATGCCGATGTATCCCTTGGTCAGCACATATTTCATCAGCTCGGGAGCAAGGCGATACCACACCTGACGGTTGTTGGGTGTATCGATCACCGAGGTAACCTCTGCCATGCCGATAATATGGCCAGACATGGCATGACCGCCGATCTCATCGCCAAAGCGGGCAGCCCGCTCCACATTGACCTTGTCCCCCACCTGCAGCTTGCCGAGGTTGGTCAGGCGCAGGGTCTCCTGCATCAGATCGAAGCTGACCAGCTCACCCTCTACCCGGGTAACGGTCAAGCAGCAGCCGTTGTGGGCGACCGAAGCGCCGAGGGCCAGCCCTTCCCCCCACTCCCGGCTGGGCATGCGGATCACGTGGGTACGAAATGAAGCACTCTCTTCGATGGCGACCAGCTCGGCCACACCTTGCACAATTCCGGTAAACATCATCACCTCTTTGTTTCTGGTAACACGCTCTGTTTTTTATCGCGGCCTGTGGCCGCTTCTTTTACATAATCCGTTTTTTACACAATTCGTTTCGTACAAACTGTCACACCTGCTCCGCCGCCTCAGACCGCGCCAGCACACGAGCCCGGCGCTGGGAATGGATGACCACTATGCCAGCCAGCACGATGAGCAGACCCCCCGCCATACTACTGAGGGTCGGCATTTCACCAAACATCAGATAGCCGCAGAGGGTAGAAAAAAAGATCTGGAAATAGAAGAAGGGCGCCAGAGTAGAGGCCTGCGCATACTGCATCGCCTTGATAAGGCAATATTGGGAGAGCAGGGTCACCACTGGTAGCGCCAGCAGATAGGGCCAGTCGGCAAGCGCCGGAAAGCGCCACTGTGCAGGCTGCCAGCAGAGTGCGACCATTGCCACCATCCCCAGCATGAAGCAGGTGACGATTAGGATATCGAGGGTGGTCAGATGTGGATCCACCAGCTTGGTGATGAGGTTGTAGCCGGTGTTGGCCAGTACAATGACCAGTGGCAGCAGATAGTAGAGGTTCGCGTCGCCCCCGTCAGGATGGGTCACCACCAGCACGCCAAACAACCCCAACAGCACGGCCGCCACCTTGCCCCGGGTCAGCCGCTCCCTGAAAAAGATCACGCCCGCCACCACGAAAGCCAGCGAACCAAGCTGGCAAATGATGGTGTAGACGTTGAGCGGTACATGGGCCAGCGCAATCACCGAGACCAGCGCACAGACCAGAAACAGCAGCGAGCGCAACAATAGCCAGCGATCCACCGCCAGCAGCGCCGACATGGTGCGCCTTGGCAACAACAGCAGCAGACCGAGGAAAGGAACAAAGAAGCGAAACCAGACCATCTCCATCACGGAGTAGCCATGGAGTACCAGATATTTGTCTGCGCCATCCTTAAGCGTCAGGGCGAGAAGTGCAAACAGCGTCAGAAAGATCGCCAGTGAGTTGCGCGAAGAGAACAGCATCAAAGAGGCCGAAACAGGAAAAGGGGGTAACCAAACTAACGGGCTTGCCGCAAATTACAACCGCGAGACTGACAAAATGGGAGCAAAACCGCTATATTTGCTCGCCTTTTTACTTTCAAGGAAGCAAATCATGATGGTTTATGAGTGCTGTGAAGCGATCCGTATCGCCTATAACCAGATTGGATCCGGTGAACAGGGCTATGTGCCAAACGCCATTGCCGCCACTATTCGCGCCCTCAACGCGGTCGCCGCCGATGAGCGGGTACCCGCCGAACTGCGTGAACAGGCTGCCTATGCCGCTGCCAACCTGCTGATCAGCGATCACGAAGACGCCTGATCCTGCCCCTCGGGGTGGCAACTATTTCGTCCTGGCTGAATTTCAGGCTAGAATGCCTCCCCCACCCTTTGCACTTTCGTCCGAAAGTGCAAAGGCTCTTCCCGATTTCCGCTCTTTTTTACTCTTATCTGATCCACTCGGAGGTGTCAGTGCAACGTTATTGGTCCGAGGCGAAGCAGCTCGTCCGTCTAGCCAGCCCCATACTGGTCGCCCAGGTCGCCCAGGTCGCCATGAACTTCGTCGATACCGTGATGGCGGGACAGGTGAGTGCTGTCGATCTGGCTGCCGTGTCAGTGGCGTCCAGCTTCTGGCTACCGGTGATCCTGCTGGTGCAGGGGATCATCATGGCGCTCACCCCCATCGTCTCCCAGCTCAATGGCGCCCGTAAACGGGAGGCAATTCGCCCGGCCGTTCATCAGGGTTTCTGGCTGGCACTGATCGTCACCCCGCTGGCGATGATTGCGCTTTATTACAGCCCGCTGGCGTTGCAGTTCATGGATGTGGAGCCGGTGATGGCGGCCAAGACCACTGGTTATCTGCACGCAATTCTGTGGGGCCTTCCCGCGTTCGTGCTGTTCCAGGTGCTGCGCAACTTCAGTGAGGGGCTCTCCCACACCATGCCTACCATGGTGATCGGCTTTGTCGGGCTGGCGGTCAATATTCCCGCCAACTACATCTTCATTCACGGCCACTTCGGCATGCCGAAACTGGGCGGGGTCGGCTGTGGCGTGGCCACGGCCATCGTGCTGTGGGCCATGCTGCTGGCGATGATCCTCTATGTGAAGCTCTCCCGTCACTTCACCGAGATCCGCCTCTTCTCCCAGCTGGCTCGCCCCAACGGCAGCCGGATCTGGCGCTTGTTCCGCTTGGGCTTCCCCATCGCCATGGCGATCTTCTGCGAGGTGACCCTGTTTACCGTGGTGGCCCTGATGCTGGCCCCCTTCGGCGCCGAGACGGTGGCGAGCCACCAGATTGCCCTCAACTTCTCCAGCCTGGTCTTTATGCTGCCCCTCTCCATCGGGGTGGGTGTCACCATCCGGGTCGGTCACAGCATCGGCGAAGGGCAACCCCATCACGCCCGGGTGGCGGCTCGCACCGGCTTGATGCTGGGGATGGCCATCGCTGCTGCCACTGCCGCCATGACGGTGCTGCTGCGCGAGCAGATCGCCTCCATCTATACCGATGATCAGCAGGTGATCGTCCTGGCGGCCATTTTGCTGTTCTTCGCCGCCATCTATCAAATCTCCGACTCGGTGCAGGTGGTCGCGGCCGCTGCGCTGCGCGGTTACAAGGATACCCAGGCGATTTTCTACGTCACCATCGTCGCCTACTGGGGACTGGGGCTGCCCACCGGCATGATCCTGGGTCTGACCGACTGGCTGGTGCCGCGGATGGGGCCGCAGGGCTTCTGGATCGGCTTTATCGTCGGCCTCACCAGTGCGGCCCTGATGCTGGGGGCGAGATTGCGCTACATCTATGGCCGCTTTGCCACTCCGGAAGCCTGCACTACCCTGTCGCGATCTCAGTAACAGGGCTTGGCAAGCGACAACTCGCCTGCAAAATCAACAGGCTGCGCAAGAACTGGGCAAACAGTCTCCTTTGTGCATATGGCCTGTTGACAGCCTTGGGGGGCATGGGTAGTATGCCGACCACGTCAGCAGCGCTGGCGTAGTGAAGTAAGAGAAAGTGGGTTTATAGCTCAGTTGGTTAGAGCACTACCTTGACATGGTAGGGGTCGTTGGTTCGAATCCAATTAAACCCACCACTTTTTCTGTGATGCGTCCTTAGCTCAGCTGGTTAGAGCACCACCTTGACATGGTGGGGGTCGGTGGTTCGAATCCACTAGGACGCACCATTACAGAACACTGATTATGCGTCCTTAGCTCAGCTGGTTAGAGCATCACCTTGACATGGTGGGGGTCGGTGGTTCGAATCCACTAGGACGCACCATTCAGTTTAAAAACTTTGCAGATATTCCAGATGTGGGTTTATAGCTCAGTTGGTTAGAGCACTACCTTGACATGGTAGGGGTCGTTGGTTCGAATCCAATTAAACCCACCACTTCTGCATAAAGAAATAAAAGTCGAATTGCGCACCCTGCGTCCTTAGCTCAGCTGGTTAGAGCATCACCTTGACATGGTGGGGGTCGGTGGTTCGAATCCACTAGGACGCACCAGATTAAAAAAGCCCGCTCATCGAGCGGGCTTTTTGCATTCTGCCATGCAGCCAATCCCCTGCCCCGCCAATTCGTTCAGCACAATTCGGCAATGGCGCAAAGCCTTGTTCCCATAAAAAAACCCGTGTCGTCTGATAAACGACACGGGCCGGATAGATGCCGCCAGCGCCTCAGCTCTGCACGGCAATCTCGTACTTCTTTATCTTGCGATAGAGGGTAGCAATCCCAATCCCCAGCGCCTGTGCAGCCAGTTTCTTGTTGCCGAGCCGCTGCAGGGTCTCTTCTATCATCTGTTTCTCCATGCTCTCAAGGCCGCTCTCACCCGGAACGGGTTCAGGCAGCTTCTCCGGCGTGGCGGCGAGCGGAGCCGTGGCAGGGACATTGAACGCCGCATCCAGATTGGTCACCGGGATCGACTGGGCGGAGACGTGATGGGGCTCCTGATTGCGGATGATGTTGGGGGGCAGCAGGCCGGCGTCAATCACCTCGCCCGCCTGGCTGACGTTGACCAGATATTCGATGAGGTTGCTGAGCTCGCGCACGTTGCCCGGCCAGCGATACCCCTTGAGCAACGCCATCACCTCGGGCGCCAAACCGGGATAGACGATGCCAATGCGGCTGGTGTGCAGGTTGAGGAAGTAGTGGGTCAGCAGCTCCACGTCCCCTTCCCGCTCCCGCAGCGGCGGCAGGTTGAGAGGGATGACGTTGATGCGGTAATAGAGATCTTCACGAAACTTCCCCTCGGCGATGTATTGATCGAGATGCTGGTGAGTAGCGGCGATGATGCGAATATCCACCGGCACCGGTCGGCTGGCCCCGATGGGGGTCACCTCCCGCAGCTCCAGTACCCGCAGCAGCTTGGCCTGCATGGTGAGCGGCATGTCGCCAATCTCGTCAAGGAACAGGGTGCCCTGATGGGCCGCCTGGATCAGACCCTGTTTGCCACCGCTGGAGGCACCGGTAAAGGAGCCCTTCACATAACCAAACAGCTCGCTCTCCAGCAGTTGTTCGGGAATGGCGGCACAGTTGATGGCGATGAAAGGCTTGTCCTGACGGGGACTCAGGCGATGGACAGCGCGTGCCACCACCTCTTTACCGGTGCCACTCTCGCCACAAATCAGCACGCTGGAGGGACTCTGGGCGATGCGGTGCAGCAGTCGCTTGAGGGTGCGCATCGGCTTGCTCTCGCCGATCAGCTGATCGATCCGCACATCCGGATCCGGCTCCTGAACCTGACCGGAGTGGGACTGGTGAAACGCCATCAGAAAGAGCTGCTGGCCCTGCACATGGTGTAGCTGGCCAATGATCAGCTCCTGACGACCTTCAAAGGTGATGATGTGCTGAAGATGACCACTCAGCCCCTGTTGGGAGAAGGTGAGCGGGCGGATCCCCACTTCGCGCCCCTGCAGCTGTTCCTGCTGGCAACCCAGATGATGGAGTGCCGCCTCGTTGGCGTAGAGCAGTTGACTCTTGTCATCGAGCAGCAGGCAACCCTGATCCATGTTGGTCATCAGATTGAGGAACACCTTGTTGACCCCGTCCGACAGCCCGCGTGAATCGAGCAACTTGGCCACAAAGATGGTGGAGATGTGGCGCACATAGTCACACACATCCTGCAGATTGTTGTTAAGGCGCGCCTGCTGCTCGTCGCTGAAAGCCACCAGACTGATCACCCCGATGCAGCGCTCGTCCACCATGATGGGCACCCCGAGGAAGGCGCGCTCACGGCAGCTCTCCTTGCAGGTACAACCGTCACACACGGGATCATCGCTGGTGTGGGTAACGATCTTCTCCCGCTGGTTATCAATCACATAGCGCAGCAGGCGGGAATCCCCCTCCAGCTGACGTCCAAAGAATTTGCCATAGGGCCCGGTGCCAGCCACCCGAACCATATCGGCATCCACAATCTCGACCTCAAGCTGCAGCACACTGGCCAGCATCTTGGCAAAGCGCAAGATGGTCGGCTGGATCTGCATCAACAGACACTGGTTGCTCACGGATCTCATCCATCATTCCTTTTTGTTCTTGTTATCCTCCCCCTAAAGGGAGTCATGCTGGCCAGATACTAAGGGATATCAGGGGGAACTACTTCGGGGGGGATCACGAAAAGGGAAAATGATCCGTATCCTCCACAACTTCAGAGGCACAGATAAAATTCAATAAAAACATAAAGATGAAAACACATGCAGTGAGATAAACCACTCGGGTCAGCCAAGCCTGCTGAACTGCGGACTCCATCGGCGGATCATGCTGAATGTGGGGAAAACAACCTCTGAAAAGACATTTGGTTCACGCGCCGCGTACCTGTTTCAAGACTTGGCACTCATGGTCGAAATCCGCTTTATCTTGCGGCTGAATGTAACTTTGCCAGCGGGCAAACAGCTCGGCCGTCGGATAACGATGCAGACGAATACCGGTGCGATAGAGTTTGGGAAAGAGTGGGTCTGACTGGGATCTCACGACCAGACCGCGCAGCTTCTCGCCAGAGGGAATGGCAATCACCAGCTCATCCCCCTCTTTCAACCGTATGGCCCCCAGAATGCCGATGCCGCCGATGGCTATGTCGCGCACCACCACATAGGGCACCGGGTTGAGCAACTCCAGAAACCAGTTGCGACGGCGACATTCCGCCTTGTAACCACCGCCACTGAGGATAAAACGGCGGTGTCTGCGCCAGTCATAACCGGTAGGCAATGCCGGGTCATAGCGCGATTTTGCCTGCCCCACAGGCTCAGATTGCTCACTTGTGCTCATCCGGTTTCCCTCACTGGCATTGGTTAAACAGTGTCAGTCAGCTCTTTTTCAACTATAGCTGTCGCCGTCAGGCCCGGGGCTCGGGGTTGGATAGGGGGACGACAGATATATTACGGAGGCAATGATGGACAGAGATGGCATGGAAGAGCTTGCTGATCCTGATAGGTTAACTTTCCCCTGCAAGGATGAGATGCGAACGACTGTGACTCGGTTCGATCAAGCAATTGGCCAGTGAGTCGCACCGTCGCACCAATGCAATCTGGCTTAGCCGGGCAGATGAAGTGCCAGCCAGACCGCCAGCGGGATCACCAGCACAGAGAGGGCATTGCCGCCGAGCACGATACTGGCCACCTTGTCCGGCTGGCAGTGATACTGCTCGCAGAGCATGTAATTCAACACAGCAGGGGGCAAGGAAACCGACAACATCAACAGCGGGATCCACTCCGTCTTGAGCGGCAACAGCCAGATCGCCAGCAGCAGCGACAATCCCCCCGCCAGCAGATAGAGCAGGTTGCACTTGAGCGCGAGGCCAAGGTGATCAAGCTCCCCCTCCATCAGGCGAATGCCCAGCGCAAAGAGCATCAGGGGCACCGAGATCTGGCCGAGCAGATAGGCCGTTGTCACCACATATTCCGGCAGCGAAATGTGCAGGTTGGCCACCAGCAAACCTGCCAGCGCGGCCCACAGCACAGGGCTGCGCAGCCACAGCCAGCGGGAGGTATTGGCCGAGAGGATAAACATGCCGACCGAAAAGTGCAGCAGATTGGAGAGCACAAAGAGGATCACGATGGCCCCCAGTTGCTGCTCGCCAAACGCCAGCACCATCAAGGGGATACCGAGATTGCCGGTATTTCGGAACATGGCGGGCAAGATCAGGGCTGCCCGCTCAATCCCTTTGAGTTTGAGCAGTGCGAGCAGCAGACCGGGTAACAGAATAACCAGCGCCCCCGCCGCAATCAGCGGCAGATGCTCCGCCAGCGCCAGCGGATACTTGACCAGCGCGGAGAAGACCAGCGCAGGGGTAAACAGCTCGATATTGGCCCGATTGACGTAACCGAGCGCAGCCCCCGGTCGCAATCGCCCGTAGAGTGCACCGAGCCCGACCACACCGAACACCGGAATGACGATATTGAGCAAGGCGCTGAACATGGGCTGCGTCCGTTACAGTTCGCGGGCCGGTTTGCCCATCAGCACCACCGGATCCAGCGTCACTTCCAGTGCGCCGTTACTGACCCAGAGCTGACCATCGGAGATAGTGCAGGTGAGCTGCATGGTGCGCTCGACCATGGCGGTGAGCGGCAGAGTCTGGCTGTCGGAGAGTTCGATGATGCTGAGGTTGTCATGCTGGCTCAGCTTGCCCTGGTTCTGCTTCCACCAGACGCTGGTGCCACGACCGCCGTAGAGATAGAGCACCACCTGACGGGCGCGGTTGCAGGCTTTTTTGAGCCGTTTTTCATCGGGTTGGCCCAGCTCGATCCAGAGCTCTATTTCGTCCGAGTAGTTCTTGCACCAGAGCTCGGGTTCGTCATCGGCGCTCAATCCCTTGGTGAATTCCAGTCGCTCAGCGGCGTGCCAGGCAAAGGCCGCCAGCCGGATCATCATCCGCTCATCGGTTTCGGAGGGGTGGCGTGCCAGCGTGAGGGAGAAGTCCTGATACAGATTGCGATCCATATCAGACAAACTGATCTGGGCCTTGAATACGGTTGCCTTGAGAGCCATAGAAAACCTTGAACACCTGATAAGAGAAGGGTGAGTGGGAAATACGGGCGCCAGTGTAATCAAAATCGGCGGCAGGTTCGACCATCCTGACCAAAGATTTCCCCTTCCCTGCCGGGATAAGTGCTTTAAAAGACACAAAAAACAAATGCCAGTCCGAAGACTGGCATTTGGCGGCATGGAGAAGCGACTCACTTCTCGGCGGACTGTACCCCGAACGCGTTCAGCAGCATGCAACAGGTCACTGCCACCGCCACGAATCCGCTCAGAAAGATAAAGGGCATGGCCCCGTATCCCAGTACTGTCCAGATGGTGTGTTCAAGAAGACTCATTGTTGTGTCCTTCATCCGGTGAAAGGTGTGTTCCTTCTGGCGGATATTGGCTCCGCTCTTGATGCCTCCATTTGACCTCAATCAGCGGTTGGGTCCTATGCCACCAAAGTGATAAATGCAGGGTTCATTTGCGCTGGATCAAGCTTTTTGGCCAAATATCCATGCAGTTCAAGCAATTACCACCGCCAATCAAGGATAGACACAAACACGGCAGAATAAAAAAACGCGCCGGATGGCGCGTTTCTTGGACAGCACAGGCAAGGGATCAGTTGTCGCACAGATCGCTTGGCATGTCCTGACGCAGGCGGGTCCACAGCTTGCCGGACTCGATACCGTACTGACGCACCGTCATGAACACGGCTTCGTGGTTCTTGGTCTCCGCCAGATTGAGCAGAGTCTTGTAGTAGGCATCTGCGGTCTCGCGGGCCTGCTTGTCGGAGAAGTAGTAGCTGCCAACTCGGCTGTACAACCCTTTGAAACCGTTCAGGATCAAAGCGTAGATCGGATTGCCGGAAGCAAACGCCAGCTGGTGGTGCAGGCGATAATCGAACTCGGCATAAGCCTGGGCGTTGTTCTCGACCCCATCGGCGCCACGCAGGATCTCGGCGGCCTGTTCCGGATTGTGGCGGATCGCCCCGCGGATAAAGATGGTGCAGATATGGGTACGGGCGGAGAGCAGCTGAGCTATCAGATCAGGTACCTTGTCCTGATCCAGACGAGCCAACGTCTCCAGAATATTGAGGCCGGAGGTTTCCCAGAAATTGTTCACCTTGGTCGGCTTGCCATGCTGTATGGTCAACCAGCCATCACGGGCCAGTCGCTGCAGCACTTCGCGCAAGGTGGTCCGCGTCACCCCGATCAACTCGGATAATTCACGCTCGGCGGGCAGAATAGATCCGGGAGGAAAGCGATTGTTCCAGATGGACTCGATGATGTATTCCTCGGCAAACCCAGCTGGGCTCTGCGCTTTTATAACCATGAATTGACTCTGTTGTAATGCGTAAAAAGGCTGACGAATGATATCAAAGCGATGATGGCTGGCAAGCATAAGGTCAGTCCTCTGCTCACATATGGCAAATATAGTGTTGGGAATATGTATCTAATCGCCACGAGGGAGCCAGCCAACCCCGACAAGGTGGTTATAAAACAGACAGATGGGCAGAGATCCATCGGCTATCATTTATAATCGTCACGCTTTTTGATTAAAATCACGAGGAATCAGACAGATAAAGGCCAACATCCGGAGGCACAGGTCGAATCATCCTTGACTGCATAGAAGCAGATCCTAACAACAAAGTTGAGACCCATTATCATGCCAATAAGCCTAGGGCAGGCATTCGCCAAGAACTTCTTGGGCAATGCACCACAGTGGTATAAAAGCGCCATCTTGCTATTTCTGGTGATCAATCCGATTGCCTTCCACCTTGATCCTTTCATTGCGGGCTGGTTACTGGTCGTTGAGTTTATCTTCACCCTGGCCATGGCCCTCAAGTGCTACCCCCTGCAACCGGGTGGCCTGCTCGCGATCGAAGCCGTGTTGATCGGCATGACCTCCGCCGATCAGGTCAAGCACGAGCTGGTCGCCAATATCGAGGTGCTGCTGTTGCTGGTGTTCATGGTGGCAGGCATCTATTTCATGAAGCAGCTGCTGCTCTATGTCTTCACCAAGCTGCTGATCGGCGTACGCTCCAAGATCCTGCTCTCCCTCTCCTTCTGTCTGGTCTCCGCCTTCCTGTCAGCTTTTCTCGATGCCCTGACCGTGATTGCTGTGGTGATCAGCGTCGCCACCGGCTTTTACGCTATCTATCACAAGGTCTCGTCCGGCAAGGAGTTTGGTCACAGCCATGACCATACCGATGATAAGGAAGTCGCCGAGCTCAATCGCCAGGATCTCGATGATTTTCGCGCCTTCCTGCGCAGTCTGATGATGCATGCCGCCATCGGTACCGCGCTGGGTGGTGTCTGCACTCTGGTGGGCGAGCCGCAAAACCTCATCATCGGCGAGCAAGCCAGCTGGAACTTCGCCGAATTTGCCATTCGCATGTCTCCCGTCACCGTCCCCGTCTTTATCTGTGGTCTGCTGACCTGCGTGCTGGTGGAACAGTTCCGCTGGTTTGGCTATGGCGCCCGCCTGCCGGACACGGTGCGTGCCATCATGGAGGAGTACAACCGCTACGAAGAGGCAAAACGCAGCCCACAAGACAAGGCCAAGCTGATCGTTCAGGCATTGATTGCGGTCTGGCTGATCGTCGGTCTCGCCATGCACCTAGCAGCCGTTGGTCTGATTGGCCTCTCGGTCATCGTGCTGGCCACCTCCCTGACCGGGATCACCGAGGAGCACTCGCTGGGTAAAGCCTTCCAGGAGGCACTCCCCTTCACCGCCCTGCTGGCGGTCTTCTTCAGCGTAGTCGCCGTCATCATCGATCAGCAGCTGTTCAAGCCGGTGATCCAGCTGGTACTGGCAGCCAAACCGGAGAACCAGCTGGCCCTCTTCTATCTGGCCAACGGGGTGCTCTCCATGGTCAGTGACAACGTCTTTGTCGGCACCGTCTACATCAATGAGGTGAAGACGGCCATGCTCAATGGTGCCATCGACCGCGCCCAGTTCGATCTGCTGGCGGTAGCCATCAACACAGGTACCAACCTGCCGTCGGTTGCCACCCCCAATGGTCAGGCCGCCTTCCTGTTTATGCTCACTTCGGCATTGGCGCCGCTGCTGCGTCTCTCCTATGGCCGCATGGTCTGGATGGCGCTGCCCTACACCCTGGTGCTGGGGCTGATCGGCTTTTTCTCTGTCGAATTACTGCTTGGTCCTGCCACCGAGTGGTTCTATCAGCACGGATGGCTGGTGATGGAGAGTGCGCTGCCAGCGGTACAACCGGCACTGCATTAATCCGTTGCGACGGTTTCCGAGGGCCCTTTCAGGGCCCTTTTCTTTTCTGCCCCGCTCTGCTCTAATTCAGCCACTGTTTTTTCTGAGAGATCAATGAGATGATCGAGTTTCTCCGCCGTATTGCCGCCCATCGGCTGGCCTGGGGCCTGTTGGCAGCATCAGCCCTGTTCCTCGAGTTGTGCGCCCTCTTCTTCCAGCATGTGCTGGGCCTCTCCCCGTGCGTGATGTGTGTTTACGAACGGTTGGCGACCCTGGGTGTGCTGGCCGCTGGTCTGCTCGGCATGGTGGCGCCGGATAAGTGGTATGTTCGCTGGAGTGCCATGTTGCTATGGGGCTACAGTGCCTTCCGCGGCTTCCAGCTGGCCCTCAAGCATGTGGACTATCAGGTTAACCCCTCCCCGTTCAACGTCTGCAGCCCGTTTGCCGACTTCCCGAGCTGGGCTCCGCTCGATCAGTGGCTCCCCTGGCTCTTTATGCCGGAAGGGGATTGTGCCCAGATCACCTGGCAGTTCTTCGGTTACTCCATGCCCCAGTGGCTGGTCGTCATCTTCGCCGCTTACCTGTTGGTCTTCACCGTAGTGGCCATCGGCAATCTGGTGAAAGGGCGCTGCTGCAACTGAGTGTCATGCCCGCGTGGAGATAAAAAGGGGGAGCCATAATGGCTCCCCCTTCTCATTCTGGTTGACCGTATTTCTGGTTATGCCTTGGCTGTACTCATCTTGGCCTTGACCGCGCCGATTACCATGGGCAACAGGGAGATACCGATGATGCCGAAGATCAGCAGGGTAAAGTTGTGACGCACCACCGGCAGATTGCCAAAGAAGTGACCGGCATAAACGAAGGAGAGTACCCACAGCAGGCCGCCAACCAGGTTGAACGCCAGGAAGCGCGGATAGGTCATGGCCCCCATCCCTGCCACGAACGGCGCAAAGGTACGCACGATGGGCAGGAAGCGGGTGATGATGATGGTCTTGCCACCATGCTTGGCATAGAAGGCGTGGGTCTTCTCCAGATAATCCCGGCGGAAGATTTTGGAGTCCGGGTTGCGGAACAGCTGCTCGCCGAAGAAGTGACCAATGGTGTAGTTGACCACGTTGCCCAGCACGGCAGCGATGATCAGCACGGCCGCCAGGGTATGGACGTCCAGCACGCTGCCCACAGTAAGCGCACCGGCGGCAAACAGCAGGGAGTCACCCGGCAGGAACGGCGTCACTACCAACCCGGTTTCACAGAAGATGATCAGAAACAGGATGGCGTAAACCCAGACGCCATAGTTCTCGAACAGCTCTTTCAAGTGCACGTCAACGTGCAGGATAAAGTCGATTGCAAAGAGGATCAGATCCATTTTTTCCATACCCATAAAGTGAACGGCGTGGAGTCTACGCCAATGCCATCCGGGCGACAATCACCGGGCCTGCCTCTTTTTCATCCTGCAGTGCCCACCTTCAAATGAAACCGTTTTTCCGCTTCCTTCGAGGGTGGGATCACAAAGAGAGATGCCGAGCACCGTGTTGAAAAGGTGAACTAGGAGGCCTGTTCCAGCTCGCTGCGCACTGCAGGGGGCAGACAACGCTCCCAACCCCATAGCAACACCAGCAGCAGGGTCACATCATCGAACCAACCCAGCAAGGGCACCACGTCAGGGATAAGATCCACCGGACTGATGCCATAGAGCAGGATAAGGATCACCAGCCCCCTCGCCCACCAGGGGGTACCGGGATGGCGAAAGCCCTGATAGAGACGACGCAGTCGTTGCCAAATTAGCCAGCGTTTGCGGCTCATGATTCGATCAACTCGCTGCGCAACCGCTGGATCTGATCCCGCAGTGCCGCCGCCTGTTCGAACTCCAGATCCCGGGCATGCTGGAACATCTGCTCCTCCATCCGCTTGATCTCTTTGGCAATCTCGCTGGCAGAGCGGACATGGTACTCCCCTTGCAGCTCGGCCGCCTTGCGCATCCCCTTGCCAGGTTTGCCTGCCGTGCGGCTGCCTCCCATGTCCATCACATCGCCAATGGACTTGTTGAGCCCTTTGGGGGTGATCCCATGCTTGAGGTTATGGGCATGCTGCACGGCGCGGCGCCGCTCGGTCTCCTCAATGGCTACCTTCATTGAGTTGGTGATGGTATCGCCGTAGAGAATGACCTTGCCGTTGAGGTTACGCGCCGCCCGGCCGATGGTCTGGATCAGCGAGCGGGTCGAACGCAGGAAGCCCTCTTTATCTGCATCCAGAATCGCCACCAGCGACACCTCCGGCATGTCGAGACCTTCCCGCAACAGGTTGATGCCCACCAGCACATCGAACTTGCCAAGGCGCAGATCGCGAATGATCTCCACCCGCTCGACCGTGTCGATATCGGAGTGGAGATAGCGCACCTTGACGTCGTGCTCCGCCAGATACTCGGTCAAGTCTTCCGCCATCCGCTTGGTCAGGGTAGTAACCAGCACCCGTTCCTCGACGGCGACCCGCTTGCGGATCTCGGAGAGCAGATCGTCCACCTGCGTGGTCACAGGACGCACCTCGATCTCCGGATCGAGCAAGCCGGTTGGGCGCACCACCTGCTGCACCACATCGCCGCCGGACTTCTCCAGCTCGTAGGGGCCGGGAGTCGCCGAGACAAATACCGTCTGCGGCATCAGCGCTTCAAATTCGTCGAACTTGAGCGGCCGGTTGTCCAGCGCAGAGGGGAGCCGGAAGCCGTACTCCACCAGAGTCTCCTTGCGGGAGCGGTCCCCTTTGAACATGGCGCCGATCTGCGGCACCGTGACGTGGGACTCGTCGATGATGAGCAGACCGTCCCCCGGCAGGTAGTCAAACAGGGTCGGCGGCGGCTCCCCCGGCGCACGGCCGGAGAGGTAGCGGCTGTAGTTCTCGATACCGGAGCAGTAACCCAGCTCCTGCATCATCTCCATGTCGAACTGGGTACGCTGGCTGATGCGCTGCTCTTCAACCAGCTTGTTGAGGGACAACAGCTGCTCGCGGCGACTGCGCAGCTCCTCCTTGATATGCTCGATAGCCCCCAGAATGGTCTCCCGCGGGGTTGCGTAGTGGGTCTTGGGGTAGATGGTATAGCGCACCACCGTCTGCTCGATGGCGCCGGTCAGCGGGTCGAACTGGGAGAGGCGCTCCACCTCCTCGTCAAACAGCTCCACCCGCAGGGCCAGCTTGTCCGATTCTGCAGGATAAATATCGATCACTTCACCGCGCACCCGGAAGGTGCCGCGTTGAAACGCCATGTCGTTACGGGTGTACTGCAGCTCGGCGAGACGGCGCAGGATATCCCGCTGGTTGATCACATCCCCCACTTTGAGATGCAGCATCATGCTCAGATAAGCTTGGGGATCCCCCAGACCATAGATGGCCGACACCGAGGCGACAATCACCACGTCGCGCCGCTCCAGCAGCGCCTTGGTGGCGGACAATCGCATCTGCTCGATATGATCGTTGATCGAGGCATCCTTCTCTATAAAGGTGTCGGTGGTCGGCACATAGGCTTCGGGCTGGTAATAGTCGTAGTAGGAGACGAAATACTCTACAGCGTTGTCGGGGAAGAACTCCTTCATCTCGCCATAGAGCTGGGCGGCCAGGGTCTTGTTGGGAGCCAGGATCATGGTCGGGCGGTTCAGGGTGGCGATGACGTTGGCCATGGTGAAGGTCTTGCCCGAACCGGTCACCCCGAGCAGGGTCTGATGGGCCAGCCCTGACTCGATGCCATCCAGCAGTTGGGCAATCGCCGTGGGCTGATCCCCGGCGGGTTGAAACTGGCTGGCTAACTTGAACAATTTGCTCATGAACACTCCCGACACAAAACAGCAGAGGAGCAGTGTAACCGAGGGTTTGGCAGCGGTACACCCGTGCCATCATCCCGCGAATGGCTTGACCACCTCGGACACCTTCTGTATGATGCTCCTCCTTGCCTGATGTTCCCCCGTAGTTCAGTCGGTAGAACGGCGGACTGTTAATCCGTATGTCACTGGTTCAAGTCCAGTCGGGGGAGCCAATTCCTCACCATCTCGGTGCAAGTTATCCACTTTAGTGCCCTCCTCTGCCAATTTTAATGCACAAGATCCTTCTTGCTGCTGACGCTCCCTTTTGTTACCCGTTCCTGCTCGACAGAGTTTTCTCCTGTCGCATCTAACTATTTGATTTTTATACAAACATTTTTCTTCCGGTATTTTTTGAACAGCCCTTGCATCCCAGTGCTGGCGCGGCTTTCAGGGCGATGAACAAGTTTCATAAACAGGGTTATCCACAGATTCTGTGGGTAAGTGCAGCAAGCCCTGTCAGGACGCGGGATTGCCCTTGATGGCCCCCGGCGAAGAGTCATTTTGCTGGCCAACCTGATTTTATGCTGTTTTTTTGCTCCCTCCGGAACCACCTAGTGACAGGCTCTATTGGCACTTTTCAGAGGCATCTTTTTGCCAACCCTTTTCCCGTGGGCGAACGGGCAAATATCAAGCTGATTTGACCCTCAGCCAACCATGGCGGCCATCGGTTGAATCTGCTGAAACTGATCCCCGCCAAGCGGCCGGACAGCAGAATCTAAAATATCGGCCTGCGCCAGAGCACTTCGGTCGCGGACAGCTGATTTCACTAATTGACAACGACGGTTACAGCAAAAATTGCCAGATTTCATCCGCTTGTCTCCCTATCACGCCGCCGGTTCCACAAATAGCGTCCGATAACGTCCGATTAATCGCTCCCTTGCGCTTCTTTATTGGGGATAGATCCGGCACAATATCGACCCCACTTTTTTCCTCGGTTTTTCCGGGCATGACCATAGATTTCGTGACACTGCTACATCAAAGCGACTCCCTGCTGCTGTTCGTGGTATTGGCCTTCGGCCTGCTGCTTGGCAAGGTGCGAATTGGCAACTTTCAGATTGGCAACACCATCGGTGTGCTGTTTACCGCCCTGCTGTTCGGCCAGATGGGCTTCGAATTTGCAGCCACCACTGAAAACGTCGGCTTTATGCTGTTCATCTTCTGTGTGGGGATTGAGGCTGGCCCCCACTTCTTCAGCGTATTCCTGCGCGACGGCATCCACTACATCACCCTGACCTTGGTGATCTTGCTGACTGCCCTGCTGCTGACGGTGGGGCTGGCCAAGTTCTTCAATCTGGGGCCGGGCATGGCGGCGGGGATCCTGGCGGGTTCCCTCACCTCGACCCCGGCGCTGGTGGGTGCCCAGGATGCCTTGCGCAGTGGTCTGCTCAACCTGCCTCATCAAACCGATATGCAGGCGGTGCTGGACAACATGGGCATCGGCTACGCCCTGACCTATCTGGTGGGTCTGGTGGGTCTGATGCTGGTGGTGCGCTACCTCCCCTCACTGGCTCGCCTCGACCTCAATACCGAGGCACAAAAAATCGCCCGTGAGCGGGGTCTCTCCGACAGCGAGAGTCGCAAGACCTATCTGCCCATCATCCGCGCCTATCGGGTTGGCCCCGAGCTGGCGGCATGGATAGGTGGTCGTACCCTGCGGGAGACCGGCATCTATCCCCATACCGGCTGCTATGTAGAGCGGATCCGCCGCAACGGCATTCTCGCAAGCCCCGATGGAGATGCCGTCATTCAGGAAGGGGACGAGATCGCCCTGGTGGGCTATCCCGAGAGCCACGAGAAGCTGGACGTCAACTACCGCAACGGTAAAGAGGTATTTGATCGCAACCTGCTCGACCTGCAGATCGTCACCGAAGAGATAGTGGTGAAAAACGACTCAGTGGTCGGCCGCCATCTGGTGGAGCTCAACCTCACCGAGAAAGGGTGCTTCCTCAACCGGGTAGTGCGCTCCCAAATCGAGATGCCGTTCGATCGCAACATCATGCTGCAAAAGGGCGACGTGCTGCAGATCAGCGGCGAGAAGCAACGGGTCAAACTGCTGGCCAACAAGATCGGCTTTATCAGCATCCACAGCCAGACCACGGACCTGGTGGCTTTCACCACCTTCTTTGTGCTTGGCCTGCTGATCGGCTCCGTTTCGCTGGTGTTCGGTCAGATCGAATTCGGTCTCGGCAACGCCGTCGGCCTGCTGCTGGCGGGCATTCTGATGGGTTACCTGCGGGCCAACCACCCGACGGTAGGCTATGTGCCGCCCGGCGCGCTCAGATTGGCCAAGGATCTCGGTCTGGCGGTCTTT
The DNA here is from genome assembly GCF_027705905.1 of Aeromonas sp. Y293-4. NCBI lineage: Bacteria > Pseudomonadati > Pseudomonadota > Gammaproteobacteria > Aeromonadales > Aeromonadaceae > Aeromonas > Aeromonas sp. Y293-4. The sequence continues at coordinate 108,695 of NZ_JAPDCI010000009.1, forward strand.
ATGGTAAGCACGGGCCTGAAAGCCGGTGGCGGCATCCTCGACCACCTCAGCGAGGTGGGTACGGTAGTGCTCTTCTCCGGCATGCTGGTGACCACCTTGCCGGTGCTGGTAGGCTATCTGTTCGGGGTCTGGGTGCTCAAGATGAACCCGGCGCTGCTGCTCGGTGCCATCACAGGTGCCCGTACCTGTGCCCCGGCGATGGATGTGGTCAACGAGGCAGCCAACAGCTCCATTCCGGCGCTCGGCTATGCCGGTACCTATGCGGTGGCCAACGTGATGCTGACCCTTGCGGGCTCCTTTATCATCGGCTTCTGGTTCTAGCCAGCAGCCATCACATTACCGCTAACAAAGAAGGGAGCATCAGGCTCCCTTCTTGCTATCTGCCCCGCTAGAGAGATGTAGATCAGGCTCATTGGTGTGGCGTCACCTCCCCCCCCCCCCCACCATCTGCGCTGAACTCTGCCACTAACCCACTCTTCCTATTCCACAATGGCCGATGCTCTGCTCTGCTCTGCTCTGCTCTGCTCTGCTCTGCTCTGCTCTGCTCTGCTCTGCTCTGCTCTGCAATGAGTGATGGCAGATCCCGAAGACAAAAAAAGCGCCCTGAGGCGCTTTTTTCATATCAACCGGATATCAGCCTTTGAACTTGCTGAACACCAGAGAGGCGTTGGTACCGCCAAAGCCGAAGCTGTTGGACATGACGGTATTGAGTTCGGCCGCTTCGTACTCGCGCACGATGGGCAGACCTTCCGCTTTCTCGTCCAGGGTCTCGATGTTGATGCTGGGGGCGATAAAGCCGTGTTCCATCATCAACAGGGAGTAGACAGCCTCGTGCACGCCCGCAGCGCCCAGCGCATGGCCGGTCATCGCCTTGGTGGCAGAGATCTTGGGACCGTTGGCGCCAAACAGCGTCTGGATAGCTTCCAGCTCTTTGGTATCACCGACCGGAGTGGAGGTACCGTGGGTGTTGATGTAATCAACCTTGCCGACACCCTGCATCGCCATCTTCATGCAACGCACCGCGCCTTCACCGCTCGGCGCGACCATGTCATAGCCATCGGAGGTAGCACCGTAACCGGTCAGCTCGGCATAGATGTGAGCGCCACGGGCCAGCGCATGTTCCAGCTCTTCGATCACCAGAATGCCGCCGCCACCGGAGATAACGAAACCGTCGCGGTTCGCATCATAGGTACGGGACGCTTGTTCCGGCGTGTCGTTGTACTTGGTGGAGAGGGCACCCATGGCGTCAAACTGGATGGTAGAGGACCAGTCCAGCTCTTCACCGCCACCGGCGAAGACCACATCCTGTTTGCCAAGCTGGATCAGCTCAAGCGCGTGACCGATGCAGTGCGCAGAGGTGGCGCAAGCTGAGCTGATGGAGTAGTTGACACCCTTGATCTGGAACGGGGTCGCGAGGCAAGCAGAGGTGGTGGAAGACATGGTGCGTGGCACCATGTAAGGACCCACACGCTTGACCCCTTTCTCGCGGGCGATATCCACAGATTCCGAGGTGTTCTTGCCGGAGGCACCACCTGAACCGACCACCAGGCCGGTACGCTCGTTGGAGACCTGATCTTCCGCCAGACCGGCATCTTCAATGGCCTGCTGCATGGAGAGGTAGGCGTAGGCCGCAGCGTCGCCCATGAAACGCATGACTTTACGGTCGATCAGTTCAGACGGATCGAGTTTGATGTTACCCCAGACACGGCTGCGCAGGTTGTGCTGCTCGAACTGCTCGGAATAGGTGATGCCGGATTTACCTGCTTTCAGGGAGGCCAGCACTTCTTCCTTGTTGTTGCCGATACTGGAGATGACGCCGATACCGGTGATCACTGCTCTTCTCATTAATTCATCTCGTCTGGAAAAACTGGCGCCAAGTCTACCCGCTTTCGGCTGCCAAACTGGTCTGCTTTCACGTAGAATGCCCGCGATTTTGTGACGCGAGCCGAGGAAAACGTGAGTCAAACATCCTTACATCATGCCCGATTGGACTGGAATGAAGCGGGAACTCCTGTCTCCAGTGACTTCGGGGATGTGTACTTTTCCAATGATAACGGTCTAAGTGAAACCCGCTACGTCTTTTTGCAGCAAAACCGGCTACCTGCGCGATTTTCGCACCACGATAGTGACAGTTTCGTGATAGGTGAAACAGGTTTCGGCACAGGCCTTAACTTTCTGGCGACAATGCAAGCCTTCCTGGAACAGGCGCCCCAATCCGGTAACGGCTCCCGTCTGCACTTCATCAGTTTCGAGAAATACCCCCTGACCCAAGACGATCTGTGCAAGGCGCTGGCCGCCTGGCCTGAACTTGGCCACTTGAGTCAGGATCTTGTCGCCCAATGGCCGCTGCCGGTTTCCGGTTGCCACCGCCTTCATTTTGCGGGTGGCCGCATTCGCCTCGATCTCTGGTTTGGCGACATCAAGGATATGCTGCCGCAGGTGCCTCACCGGGCAGAAGGTCTGGTGGACGCCTGGTATCTGGATGGTTTCTCCCCGGCCAAGAACCCGGAGATGTGGACACAGGAACTGTTTGATGGTCTCGCTCGCCTCGCCCGTCCCGATTGCTCCATCGCCACCTTTACCTGTGCCGGTTTTGTCCGTCGTGGCCTGATTGCCTCCGGTTTTGCCATGAAGAAGGTGAAGGGCCACGGCAGCAAGCGGGAGATGCTGGTGGGGGATCGCACCGACAAGCAGCCGCAGCAGACCATCGCCCCCTGGTATGCCCGTCCTGCCGGACGCACTGGCGAGGTGGTGATCATCGGCGGCGGCATCGCCTCGGCCATGACGGCGCTCTCTCTGGTGGAGCGGGGTCGCAAGGTGACGTTGCTGTGTGCAGATGGCGAACCGGCCACCGGCGCCTCCGGCAACCGCCAGGGGGCGCTCTATCCCCTGCTCAACGGCGAGCACGATGCCCTGTCACGCTTCTATTCGCTCGCCTTTGGCTATGCCCGCCAACGGCTGCTGGCGTTGGCCGAACGCCATCCTATCGCTTTCGAATTATGTGGAGTGACCCAGCTCGGCTATGACGACAAATCGGCAGCCAAGCTGGCGAAAATGAGCCAGGGCCCCTTCCCGTCCGAACTGATGCATCCCCTCTCTACAGCAGAGGTAGAGCAGGTGGTTGGCCTGCCCTGTGGCCACAGCGGCGTCAGTTACCCGCTGGGGGGCTGGCTCTGTCCGGCCGATCTCACCCGAGCCGCCCTGAAAGAGGCGCAAGCCAGCGGCCTGCTTGAGGTGGTGTTCAACACCGAGGTGGTTGCCATTGCCGAGCAGACAGATGCTTGGCACATAGAGAGCCAGGACGGCCGCCACTGGCAGGCCCCCAATCTGGTGGTCGCTGCCGGTCACCAGTTGCCAGCATTGCTCCCCTTTGCCGAGCTGCCGCTCTATCCGGTGCGCGGTCAGGTGAGCCATGTGCCGACCACGGCCAGCTTGCGTCAGCTCAAGACCGTGCTCTGCTACGATGGCTACCTCACGCCAATGCACAACGCTCACCACTGCATCGGTGCCAGCTATGGCCGCAATCAGAGCAGCCTTGATTTTCGTGTCGAGGAGCAAATCCAGAATCAGGTGCGGTTGCAAGCCTGCCTGCCGGAGCAAACCTGGCCAGCCGAGGTGGATGTGAGCGGCAACGAGGCGCGCGTGGGGGTGCGTTGTGCCAGCCGGGATCACCTGCCGGTGGTGGGGCCAGTGGCCAGACTGCAAGGTCTGGCGGATCACTATGCGCAACTGCAGCATGATCAGCACAACGCCCAGCCACTCCCCCTTCACCCCGGCCTCTATGTGCTGGGGGCGCTCGGCTCGCGGGGCCTCTGCTCGGCGCCGCTCTGTGGCGAGCAGCTCGCCAGCGAGATCTGCGGCGATCCCCTACCGCTGGCCGCCGATCTGCTGGAAGCGCTCCACCCTGCCCGTTACTGGGTACGCAAGCTGCTCAAGGGCAAAGCGCTGGTCTGAACCGGACTCTGCAAACAAATAGAATGGCCGCCCATCAGGCGGCCATTCTATTTATCAAATCGTGCGATGCTGAATATTGCGTCTTGAGATAGCGCTTACTTGGGCCAGTGCACCCCGAGCTGTTCGCCGTAACCTGTCTGACGCTGGAATCCGTCGAGCCGTCCCTTGATCTTGTTCAGCTCGCCACTGCCCGCTGCCCACGCGGCATAGCGCAGCGCCTGGCAATCTGCATGACCGGGTAATCCCGCAATGGCGCCACCCACCTGATTGGCCCCTTGCAGCACCATCTCCTTGAAGCGGGATTCGTAGTCAAACATGCTGGAGAGCAGCCGCCCCCAGCGCTGGCGGGCAGGATCGTTACTGTTCGCGCTCTGACGCCAGCGGGGCAGCAACACAGTGGCGTTGGTGGTCACCGTCACCCGGTTGAGCTGGCAGCGACCCGGCAACTGCTCGGTATCCAGCTGCCAGTCCACTTGATAACTCGCCTTGCCGAGTACGGGCTTGCCATTCACCTTGGGAGCACTCTGGGCAATCGCCCGGGCAAGCTGCTCCGGACTGGTTGCATTGACCTCATAAAAACGGACATTGATGCGGGACTCTGGCACCACTTGCGGCCGGCTCGGCTGAGCCTGACTCATCAGGGGCAACAGCAACAACCCGACCCCCACTACTCCATAAACCTTGCTGACCATGCCAGACTACCTTCCTTGATTGCACGGGCGGAGTACCAACCTTGGTGAACCCCACCGCCACACAGATGACGGGTATAGCCTATGTGTGACGACGAGGCGGCGCAATACAATGATGCGCCCAGAAATCAGAGCACGCTCACAGGTTGCGTGAGCAGAGTATGGCACAAGGCCAAAACTGTATTTTTATTGAGCATGACGGCTGATGCGCTGCCAGTCGAGGTGATAGTTTTTCACATTGATGTCATGACCATCTATCTGAATAAAATGATCATTTTTAAGACGGTTGGCAAAAAAGTCCTGATCTGCCCCCTCATTGAGCCACAGCTCGCAAAGTCCCCGTTTTCCCTCTTTGGCATAGAATCTCGGGGTGACCAGCAACGCAACCCCATCTACCCGGATGGCATGACGGGCCAGGCAGTTTGCTTCGGTGGTTTTGGATGCCAGCGCGGCAAAACGGGGTCTGTTACCCTCGGCAACCACCAGTACGCCGTAAGAGTGAGGAGCCATGAGACGCCGCATGGCGACCGCCTGATGAGGACCGGTTTGATGAAAACCGTCATTGGTTACCGCAAACACGCAAGTAGGTGAAAATAGCATCGCAAGCAGGAAAATAGAGCGTTTAATGCCTGAAAAATCACCAACCACCATATAAAAGCCTCAAAGGACAACCAAGGCTGGCAAGGGTAGGTAGCCAAACCCGCTGGGTAAAGTACCTTTACCTTTCTTTAATTCTGTTCATGGGGTTAAACGTTGATTTAGCTCACACAACATCCTGTTTCCAGTCGCCACTCTACCCCTATCGGAATAGACTCCCTCCACTCTCATCCAATCAGAAGGCAACATATGCTGGAACTCATCGTTGGCACCCTGGTCACCCTGGTGGTGGGCCGTGCCATTTTCAAAGGATACTCCGCAACCGGGGTGCTGCTGAGCGGCGGCTTGCTGCTGCTGGTCATCACCGCCATGATGGGCAAGCCGGTACTGCCGAGCAAGGTGGTCAGCACCGGTTATATCGCAACCGATATCTTCGAATACGTCCGCTTCCTGCTCAATGACCGTGGCGGTGGACTGGGGATGCTGATCATGGTGCTGTGCGGCTTCGCCGGCTACATGAGCCATATCGGCGCCAACACCATTCTGGTCAAGCTGGCCAGCAAACCGCTCGGCATCATCAAGTCCCCCTATATCCTGCTGGTGGCTGCCTATCTGGTGGCCTGTGCCATGTCGCTGGCGGTCAGCTCCGCCACCGGCCTCGGCGTGCTGTTGATGGCCACCCTGTTCCCGCTGATGGTCAACATGGGGATCTCCCGTGGCGCGGCTGCGGCCGTGTGCGCCTCGCCAGCCGCCATCATTCTGGCACCGACCTCAGGGGACGTGGTGATGGCCGCTCAGGCCGCCAACATGCCGCTGCTGGATTTTGCCTTCAAGCTGACCCTGCCCATCTCGCTGGTGGCGATCGCCTGCATGGCGGTGACCCACTTCTTCTGGCAGCGCTACCTTGATCAAAAATCCGGTGAGCACAACGAGCCGGTCGCCCCGGGTGATCTGGTGACTACCGCCCCCGCTTTCTACGCCATCCTGCCGTTCACCCCAATCATCGGGGTACTGGCGTTTGACGGTAAATGGGGTCCACAGCTGGACATCGTCACCATCATCGTCATATGCATGGTGCTGGCCAGCCTGCTGGAACTTGTCCGCATCCGCAATGGCAAGGAGCTGCTGGACGGTCTGCAGGTCTGCTGGCGCAACATGGCTGATGCCTTTGCCGGTGTGGTCATGCTGCTGGTCGGTGCCGGCGTCTTCGCCCAGGGTCTGATGACCATCGGCTTTATCGACACCCTGCTGGCTCACGCGCAGGATCTCGGTTCGGGCGGCCTGATCATGATGCTGTCACTGGTAGTGATCACCACCCTGGCCGCCTTCACCACCGGCTCGGGCAATGCCCCCTTCTACGCCTTCGTAGAGTTGATCCCCAACCTGGCCAGCAGCCTTGGCATCAACCCGGCCTATCTGGTGATCCCGATGCTGCAAGCCTCCAACCTGGGTCGCACCATTTCTCCAGTCTCCGGGGTGGTGGTCGCCTGTGCGGGGATGGGCAAGCTCTCGCCGTTCGAGGTGGTCAAGCGCACCAGTATGCCGGTCGCCGTCGGCCTGCTGGTGGTGATCGTCGCCACCCAGATCATGGTACCCGCCTGATCATTGACCAGCCCGGCACCCTGCCGGGCTGGTATCCTCCCCCCCCTTTGCAGTAGACTCGGTGCTCATTTTCCCCTAAGGAGGACCGAGATGAGTATTACGGTTCAACTTGCCCATTTCAGTGATTGCCACTCCCACTTCGATGGCGCGCCCATGAGCTTCTCCCCTGTCGGTGAAGGCCAATGGCGCACCCAGTGCGGCGGTTATGCCCGGATCCTGACCCGACTGACCCAACTGCGTGCCAAAGCCGCAGCAGCCAGTCAGCGTTTTCTGTTTCTGCACGGTGGCGACTCCTTTCAGGGCTCTCTCTATTTCAACCGCTTCAAAGGGCGCGCCAACGCCGACCTGCTCGCCATGCTGGCCCCCGATGCCATGGTACTTGGCAACCACGAATTCGATCTGGGTAACGGCCCGCTGGTGGAGTTCTTGCGCCAGCTCGATTTTCCGGTGCTGGCCGCCAATCTGGACAACAGTCAGGAGCCTGCCGACACGCCGCTTGGGCTGTGGGATATTCCCCACCTCTACGACGCCCATCAGCCCTGGCATCGTCAGGTGATCGACGGGGTTCCCTTTGCGCTGCTCGGCATCACCCTCGCCCAGATGGCTGCCATCGCCAACCCGGATCCCCACACCCGTTTCCACGCAGTCGCCGACACCCTCACCCGGGTGCTGCAGGAGATCAAGCGCGAAGGGATCCACCATATCGTGCTGCTGAGCCACCTCGGGCTGGATCAGGACAAGCTGCTGGCCGAGCGCTTCCCCGAGCTCAGCCTCATCATCGGTGGCCACACCCACAGCCTGCTCGGCGACCTCGCGCCGCTGGGTCTGCCAAGCGAAGGCAGTTATCCGCTGATGAACAACGGGGTGGCGATTTTGCATGCTGGCCACAGCGCCATCTGCCTCGGTGTCTGCGAGCTCACCTTCGATGAGTCGGGCCGCGTCGTGCAGAGTCAGGGGCAGCTGGAGTGGCTCCCCTGGCAACCCTGGCCGTTTGCCTCCACGCCACCTGTCGGGCTCACCTTCTGCGAACCGGATCCACAGCTTGAACAACATCTGGCCAAACGCTATCGGCCTGAGATAGAGACAATGAGCCAGCGCATCGTCACCCGACTGGCGGCGCCACTTCCCCATCAGCGGCTGCCGGATGCCACCCTGCCCCACGGCAGCCAGCTCGCCCCGCTGGTGGCCCGCGCCATGCTGACCGCCGCCCGTGAACAGGTAGGCGAGGTGGACTTTGCCCTGCACAATGCTGGCGGCGTGCGCTGCTCGCTGGAGCCGGGCCCCCTGAGCGAAGCGGATATCGCCGGTCGCCTGCTGCCGTTTGCCATTCCCCTCACCCTCTATCGGGTGCACGGTCACGAATTGGCGGAAGCGCTGGAAAATGCCATCGACAACGCCACCAACAACGGCGTGGTCGGCAATGGCAACGGCAGCTTCCCCTACACCGCAGGGGTGCGATTCACCTATCAGGCCGATCGGCCCAAGGGCCAGCGCATCACCCGGCTGGAGTGGGAAGCCACTCCCGGCCAGTGGCAAGCGGTCAATGCCGAACAGGTCTATCGCGGGGTGTCGAGCGCCTATACCGCCTCCGGCAAGGAGGGTTACACCGCACTGGCGCGCACCCTGACCCAGCACAATCAGGAGCTCGGTATCACCCTGGCCGACGCTTTTATCCGCTGGGCTCGCCACCTGCCCACGCTGGAAGCGCAGCCGCCCCTGCTTGAGTACTTCAGTTGATATCGGGGGGATGCCTTTGCCACATCCCCTGACGGCCAAAATTGCCGCAGCCAGCGCCCGGTTCCCTGCAAGAACCGGGCTTTTTCGAGAATATTTGCCCCACACGGGCCCGCCCCATTGCATCGCACTCACTAGCTCGGCAAGATAGGCCCGCTTTCAAGACCAGCTGCAGGAACAGGCGACTTCATGAATCACTCCATCCGTTTCACTCCCCCTCGCGTCAACCCGGGTATCAAGCCAGCCATCGTGCTGTTGACCGCCCTGCTGGCGCTGCTCTTCTGTCTGCGCAACCCGCTCTTCCACGCCATGGCGCCGGGCTTTGATGCCTCGCTGTTTGCGGTGATGGGCAAGATGTGGAGCGAAGGGGGCGTGCTCTATCGCGACATGATCGACATCAAGGGGCCGATGATCTTCGCTCTCGACGCGCTGGGCTATGGAATGGGGGGTTTTGTCGGGATCTGGGCGCTGGAGTGGGTGCTCTGCTGGCTCGGACTGCTGGCCAGCTGGCAAGCCTTTGCCCAACTTGGCCTCTCGTTCAAGGCGCGTCTCGGCGCCATGCTGGCGGTGCTTGCTCTCTACGGCACCCGTTACTACTACGGCAACATGACCGAGGACTGGACCTTCCATCTCGCCCTCATCGCCCAGTGGGCCTTCATCACCCTGCTGCTGGACAAGGGATTTCGCTGGTGGCCCGCGCTGGTGGCGGCCCTCACCTTCGCCATCGTCGCCTGGATGCGCACCAACAACGGCGCTTTCTGGGGTGCCTGGTATCTGGTGCTGTTCTGCCACTGGTGTCTGCACGAAAAGTGGCGTGACGCCATCTTGCTGCTCATCTCCAGCCTGCTGGGGTTGGCGCTGATTGGTGGCCCGCTTTACGCCTACTTCCAGCAACATGATCTGCTGGCGGCCTTCAAATACTACGCCTTCGACATCTTCTTCGAAGGGAGCTACGGCAACGGCTTCTCCCCCATGGTGGGCGCCGTCGGCCTGCTGCGCACCGGCCTTATCATGCTGCTACCCGCCTTCATCATTCTGATGCTGAGCCGCCGTCAGGAGTGGTATCTGCCCGCCCTGCTGGCGACCCTGTTTGGGGTGCTGTTTACCCTGATCGCCAACTCGGTCTCCGGCCATGTGTTCGATCACTACGACGTCCTCTATCTGCAACTGGCGGTGCTGCCGCTGGCGGTATTGCTGGATCGCAGCGAACAGCAGGCTGATGCGATCGGCCTGCTCTGCATCTCGCTGGTCGTCTTGACCGCCAGCTGGCTGCTGGCCCAGCAGCTCGCTTTTGGCTGGAGCACCAAGGAGTGGTCCCTCGAGCGGGTCAACGAGGTGCTCGGCACCAGCCTGCTGTGGGCGCTGCCGGTGCTGATCCTCATCCCCCTCTGGCGCGCTTGGGATGTGCGCAGTGCCACCCCCTGGCTGGCGACGCTGGCCATGCTGCTGCTGATGATCAACAACGCCTGGGAAGGCACCCTCAAGGGTCGCCCTTTCAATCCGGCGGCGCAGGTACGGGTCGATCGCATCAAGGCCGAGACAGTCCCGAGCGACAAGATCTGGGTCGATGGCATCCAGCCACAATATTATCTCTGGACCGATCGCCAGCCAGCGTCCGCCTACCTCTTCTTTGCCAACGTCAATCCGCCCTATGACGTGCGCGAGCGGGTGCTGGCCGATATCCAGCGCCAGAGCCCGAAGTTCATCATCGCCAAGCCGGATCGGGTGAGCGAAGAGCTGAAAAAACCCAGCTCCCCTTCCCATCTTGCCTTCTATCAATACCTGACCAGCCACTATGAAGAGGTGGATCCGGGTCTCTATCGCCGACGCTGATCACCCATCACGCCCCGCAGGGCGGCCATTGTTGCAATGGCCGCCCTTTTTCTTGCGCCAAAGCCCCTTGCAGCGACGGCCCGCAGTAGGCAAGCCCGCCCGAGATAACTACAATGACGCTCTTTTTGATGTAACGAGTGACACCATGGCGGAACTGACTTATCTGGGCGGCTATCCCGACCCTCTCAAGGCACAGGTACAGCAGCTGATTGCGGCGGGCAAGCTGGGAGAGATGCTGGCCAAACGCTATCCGGAAAGCCACCAGATCCAGAGCGACAAGGCGCTGCTTGCCTACACCATGGAGCTGAAGAACCGCTACCTCAAGAGCTCGGCGCCCCTGTCAAAGGTGGTGTTCGATGGCAAGATCAACGTGATCAAGGATGCCCTCGGCCTGCACACCTACGTCAGCCGGGTACAGGGCAGCAAGCTCAAGGCCAAGAACGAGATCCGCATCGCCGCCCTGTTCAAGGAGGCGCCGCCCCCGTTCCTGAAAATGATCGTGGTGCACGAGCTGGCCCATATCAAAGAGAAGGATCACAACAAGAGTTTCTACCAGCTCTGCCAGCATATGGAGCCGGACTATCATCAACTGGAGTTTGATCTCAGGCTCTGGCTCACCTGGCGCGACATCGACAAGGCCAACCGCTAGGCTGACAACCGTTTCAGGGAGGAAACATGTCATTTGCCGCCACCCCCTTTGGTGCCACCCGCTTTATTGCCACTTTGGTATTGGCTAACGTGAACCGTACTGCTCGTCCCCGCTTCACGTCACGCAGGTTGCTGGCCCTGCTGCTTCTGCTCGCGGGCCACAGCGCCCGAGCCGATGAGCGCTGGCAGAGCGATAGCTATCTGGTCGAGAGCTTTATGGCCATCGCCATGGAGCGGGAGTATGGCGAAGCCAGGCAGACCCGTTTCGCCCGCTGGCAGCAGCCGATCCGGCTGCAGCTTATCAACGAGTCGGGTGACAAGCCGCTACAGGCCGACGTGGTGAAGGTTCAGGCGGCCCATCTGGCTCGCATCACCGGCCATCCCATCAGCATGGTGACCGCAAAGCCCAACCTCACCCTGATCATGACCGACTACAGCAAGATGAAGAGCTGGGCCAACCGCACCATGGGGGGGGATCCATCGGTCAAGATGGCGCTCAAGGAGGGGCTCTGCCTTGCCAACTTCGCAACCAATGCAAAACACGAGATCAGCCGTGCCACCATCATCATTCCGGTAGACTACAGCCGGGCCAAGGGACGCTTTCTCGACTGCGTGGTGGAGGAGTTCACCCAGGTGATGGGGCTGCCCAACGACTCGGACAAGGTGTTCCCCTCCATCTTCAATGACAACAGCATCGACAGCTTTTTGACCGGGCTGGACTATGTGCTGCTCAAGATGGCCTATCACCCGGCCCTCAAGGCCGGAATGAGCAGTGGCGAGATCCGCGCCGCACTCCCCATTGCGCTGGCCGATCTGCGCGCCAAAGGGGAGATCCGCGAAGCCAATCGCCGGGTGCAGCAACAGAGCCTGAAAAGCTGGGCGGGGTTGTAACGGGCCAGGCTCAACCCAGAGCCAGACAAGCCACCGCGAACCTCTCACCACCCACAAAAAACGCAGCCACCTGGCTGCGTTTTTTGTTGTCCGGGGAGCGGCGGATCAGTAGCGGGCATGCACGTTTATCCGCCGCCCATGTATCCAACGCCCGTGTTATCCACTGACAGTGCGGGATCAGGAGGCGACGTTCTCTTCCGGCATCCAGCTGTCGGCGTTCTCCCACACCTCCTGCACCATGGCTTCGGCCAGCTCTTTGTCTTCCTTGCTGGCTCGGCTAACGGTCAGGGCCATGGCACTGCCCGGTGCGACCCGCACATGGATGTCGGGGAATTTTTCGCCAAGCTGCTTGAGCAGCTCCTGACGCAGCGCCTCCATGGTCGAGGTCGGGATCTGATGTTTTCTGTCGATGATGATTTCAAGACGCATAGGAAACTTCTCCATGATTTATAACTGTATTTTTATCCAGTATTCATGGGAAGTAAAGTGCCAACTTGCACCAATCAGAAAAGATCCAGCTGCTGACCACAGATCCGGTCGAACGACTCACCAATAAAGGGCAGGATGGCATCGGCAATGGGCCGCAACTGCTTGTCGATATAGTGCTCGTAATCGATGGCGCTGCGCCGGTACTCCAGCGGTTCGGGGCCATTGAGGGTCATCAGATAGGCGATGGCGCCCCGATGCTGATAGCGCTGGGGCAGTCCGCGGCGCAGGTTCTCCTCATCGGCCAGCCGCGCCGCCCGCACATGGGGCGGCACATTCTTCTGATACTCTTCGAGCTTCTGGCGCAGCCGTTTGCGGTAGATAAGCAGATCGTCGTGACGACCGGCGCGGGTCTCATCCACCATGGTGCGCACATAGCCGCTGGGATCTTCATCGTGAAACACCAGCTCATAGAGGCGGGTCTGAAACTGCTTGGCCAGCATGGTCCAGTCGGTGCGCACCGATTCGAGCCCCTTGAATACCAGCTGTTCACTCCCCTCACTGGCCTTGCCAACCAGCCCCGCATAGCGCTTCTTGCTGCCCTTCTCCAGCCCGCGGATGGTGGGCATCAGAAAACGGCGGTAGTGGGTCTCGTACTGGATCTCCAGATAGCTCGGCAGATCGAACTCGCGCCTGATCAGTGCAGCCCAGTTGTCGTTGATCATTTGCGCCAGTCGCTGGCCAATCTCGTCCGCCTCATCGGGGCTGGTCTCGCGCCCCAGATGGACAAAGGTGGAGTCAGTATCGCCATAGATCACCTCGAACCCCTTCGCCTCAATCCACTCGCGGGTCTGCTGCATGATGCTGTGGCCACGCAGGGTGATAGATGAGGCAAGGCGCGGATCATAGAAACGGCAGCCCCCCGACCCCAGCACGCCGTAGAAGGAGTTCATGATGATCTTGATGGCCTGGGAGAGTGCCTTGTTGCTGGCAGCCTTGGCTCTGTCCCGTGCCGCCCACAAGGTAGCGATGAGATCCGGCAAGAAGTGTCGCTCGCGGGAGAACATGGCGCCGCGAAAGCCCGGAATAGCGTGCTCGGGATGCTGCAGCCCCTCGATAAGTCCCATGGGGTCGATGCAAAAGGTGCGGATGATGCTGGGATAGAGGCTCTTGAAATCGAGCACCAGCACATGGCGATAGAGACCGGGTTTGGAGTCCATCACATAGCCACCGGGGCTCGCCAGCCCCCCGTCGGCTGGCAAATTGGGGGCCACGTAGCCGCCACGATGGAGCCGCGGCAGATAGAGGTTGGTAAAGGCCGCCACCGAGCCCCCTACCCTGTCCAGCTCAAGACCGGTGAGGGAGGCGCGCTCGATGGCAAAGGGGATAAGGTGGCAGTAGTCGAAGATCTCCCACACCAGTTTGCAATCTTCCAGGTTATAGCGGGCCAGCGCCTCCTTGTCGGAGTGGAACAGCTCGGTGATCTTCTCCCCCCGATTGGCCACGTCCTCGATATCCTTGCCACGGCCGAGTAGTTCGCTCGCCACCGCATCCAGGCTGTAGCTGGCAAACTGCCAGGTGGCGCTTTTGAGGGTATCGATGCCGTCGAGCACCATGCGCCCGGGAATGATGACGTTGCCGGTTTGGGGATCGCCCCGTGACGAGCGCCAGAAGCAGAGTTCGCGCCCCCGCCCGAGCCGCAGCCGCCGCTTGTTAAGCTCGGCGCGGCGCAGCAGCAGACGAAAGTCAAAATTGACCACGTTCCAGCCAATCACCAGATCGGGGTCGTGCAGGCTGAACCAGGTCTCCAGCGCGCCAAGCAGGGCGCTTTCATCCGCCACCCACTGGACCTGGGTGCCCCAGCTGTCGGCATCCGCTTCCGGGGTGCCGATCATGATGACCCGCGCATCCTGTTCGCTGTAAAGACCGACCGAGAAGAGGGCCCCGTCCATGGCGCACTCCACGTCGAGCGACACCCAGGAGAGGGTCGGTGTCACCGCCTGCGGCGCGCAGCGCGCCTCGTTGACCTCCCAGTAGCCCTGCTTGCCCCCCTTTTTTACAGCCCGGCCATCGAAGCGCACGCCAGCTGTGATGAAACGCTCCATCAGGAAGCGCTCCGGCAGCCGGATATCCGCCTCGAAGTGCTCCAGTCCGCGAATAAGCAGCAGCTCGATAGCGCGGTGAAAGGCGCTCAGGGTGGTGAAATAGCAGCCCACCACAGGGCGACCGTCGAAGGTGTGCATCGGCAGGCGGCGAAACCGCCCGCTCACCCCGGCCCCTTTGAACAGCTCGGCGGCTTCTACCATGTGGCTCTGTGGCAAAAAGAACACCGGCTCCTGCCCCGGCACCACCACCCGCACCGGCCCCTGCGCGCTCCAGAGCCACATCACGATTTCGGTGGTTGCAGGCTGCCCGTTGCGACCGCGCACGTCCCGACCGTGGCGGGTCAGGATAAAACCGTCGAGGGGCGGAGTGGCGGGTACGGTGGGCTGGGTTGCAGTCATGAAGCGTAAAGGGGCTGTCCGAGAATGGGACTATTGTACGTTCATACAGTGCCTGCTCGCAATCGTCACGCTGGCTGCGAGGCGAGAGTCAAACTGGTAAGCTCGATCCGGTCGTTATTCCCGCCCATCCCGTTCTTACCACTCTTCGCCGACGAAAGGAGTCTTTGTGGCAATCTATTCCCTGTTGGATCAGCTGGCTATCCCCTACCAGCGCTTTGACCATCCCCCGGTGTTTACCTGTGAGGAAGCGAGCAGGCTGCTGCCCGACCTGCCCGCCGCCAAGACCAAGAACCTCTTTTTGCGCGATCCGAAAAGCGAGCGGCTGTTTCTGGTGGTGAGTCCGGAGGAGCGCCGGGTCGATCTCAAGGCGCTGGCAGCCATGCTCGGCGTCAAGCGGCTGAGCTTTGGCTCCCCCGAGCGGCTCGATGCGGTGCTCGGCCTTACCCCAGGCTCGGTGACCCTGCTCGCCATGGTGCGCGACAGGGAAAAAGCGGTAGAGCTGGTGGTGGACGAGGCCATCTGGCAGGCCGAACAGGTGCAGTGCCATCCGCTGGTCAACACCGCTACTCTGATCATCCGCCTCGACGACGTGCGCCGTCTGCTGACCCATCTGGACAGGGAGGCCATCGTAATGCGCTTGCCTGCTGCAACCTGCGATTAGCACAACGTCTGGCGGTTGGGTTCACCCTGCCGCCAACACAACCACCTTTCACGCAGCGAAATTGACTGACAAGACAATAAAATGCCCTCTTGCGCTCTGATAAATCGAGTCAGCAGTTGCCATCGTGCAAGAAGTCGGAGGTGAGCACATTCGGCCATTTAACCCATTGATAATAGGTTGGATTCATGTTGTGATCGGCCACTGCCAGCGGGCGATACCCCATCGCCTGTTCGTTCACAGGTGACTTCCCAGAGAGCTCCTTGATGCCAAGTCTGTTTTCCTCGGCCCAGTTGTTGAGTCTGGTGCTGTTCGTCACGCTGTCACATGTGGGGGTCGCCACCATTTTCGCCGCCATGTGGCACACCCATCGCCAGATCAGGGCATTGATCTACTGGTCAGCGGGGGAACTGGTTATCGCGGGGGCTTTTTGCTGCCTGCTGCTGCGCCCCCTCGAGGGAAATGCATCCCTTGCCAATATTCTCTGCACCAACCTGCTGTTGATGTCGACCACCCTGCTCTATGAACGGGGGATGCGCCACTTCTTTCGCCGTGAAGCCGATCAACTGGGCTGGCTGCTACCCGCCGTTACCCTCGGCGGTTTCGTCCTGTTTGCCCTGACCGCCCTGCAGCAACCCCTCTTTGATGTGCATAGCCGGATCATCGTGCTCTCCGGCGTGCTCTCGCTGCAGATTGCGCTGCTTATCTGGCAGCTCTGGCGCTACCAGCGGCTGGCCCCCGTCTATCGGGTGCTGCGCTTTGCCATTCTGCTGCTCGGCCTGCAACTGCTGTTGCAACTACTGCGGATCGCCAAACACCTCTGGCAGCCGGAGCTGGCGGCCAACTCCTTCACCGACCCGCTGCTCGGGCCTGTGATCCTGCTCAGCCTGCTCTTTACTATCGCCCGCAGTTATCTGCTGCTGAGCCTGGTCCACACCCGCCAACAGCAAGCCCTGCTGGCCACCCAGCGCAAGCTGGAGCGGCGCGCCAATCAGGATGAGCTGACCGGCCTGTTCAGCCGCCACTATTTCGAACGCCAGGTGACCCTGCGCGCCCGCGAGGTGACAAGCCCCGGCCAGCTGCTGCTGATCGATCTGGACAACTTCAAGCAGATCAATGACCGCCACGGCCACCCCGCCGGTGATGCCATGCTGCGGGCCGTGGGTCGGGTGATCGCCAATACCCTGCCTGCTGAGGGCATGGCCGGTCGGCTTGGCGGCGATGAGCTGGCCCTGCTGTTGATGGCGGACCCGCAGACCCTGCCCGACTACTGTCACAGCCTGCAACAGCAGATCGCCGAGGCGACCCGGGCGCTGGCCGGTGGCCCCATCAGCCTCAGCATCGGCCTCACCTCGCTGCACACTGACGAGGGGTTTGAAGCGGCCTACCTGCGCGCGGATCAGGCCCTTTACGCCGCCAAACAGGCTGGGAGGCAACGGGCCTGCGTGCAGGAGCTCCACCACAACGAGCCGCAGCCGCTGCCGCCCTGCGCGCTCCTGTCATGAGCGCAGTGCTCGCTCTGCAGTGCCGACCGGCCAGGCTGGCAGATGCCCCGGCTTACCGGCGCTATGTCACCGAATGCGCCGAGGACGGACAGCCGCTCTATCAGGTGGCGCAATTTGACCCGGACGGCTGGCTACAGAGCCTGCTGGATCACGCCAAAGGACGCAACTTGCCCAGTGGATACCTGCCGACCACCACCTATTTTGCCCTCGATGGCGAGGAGATCATCGCCACCCTGCGCCTGCGTCACGGTGACAATGAGGCAACCCGCCAATGGCTCGGTCATATCGGTTACGAAACCCGCCCCTCTCGCCGTGGCGAAGGAGCCGCGACCGTGCTGCTGCGCTGGGTGCAACAACAGGTACTGGTGGCGCCGGTGCTGATCTGCTGTGACCTAGACAATCTGGCTTCCCGCAAGGTCATTACGGCTGCCGGGGGCGTGTTGCTGGGGCGGCGCTTCCATCCGGGGGATCGCAACTGGCTGGAGATGTATCAGCTAGCCCCCTGCCCCAGCCGACCATAGCCGCAGCAGTAATAAAAAGAGCGCCCCGAAGGCGCTCTTTTTGCGAACGTGGCAAGACCGTTAGTAGCTGTCTTCCTGCTCCGCCTTCATCCGGGCCTGACGGGCATAGGCCTCCTCCTCGGCGCTCTCAATCTCCTGCAGCACCGAATCGAGATCGATGGCGGCGCGGCTCTCTTCAAAGTGACCGGTCAGCTCGCTATCGGGGGTGAGTTTGCCATCTTCAAACAGCGCCCACATCTCCTGGGCATAACGGGTCTTGAGCAGCTCGGGGGCATACATGCCGTAGTAGTTGCGCATATTGTTGACGTCCCGCTCCAGCATTGCCTTGGCCTGGTTGTTGGCGGCGGCATCGACCACCTGCGGCAGATCGATGATCACGGGGCCCTGCTCATCCACCAGCACGTTGAACTCCGAGAGATCGCCGTGAATAAGACCGGCGCAGAGCATCCGCACCACATAGCGGATCACCTTGTGGTGATCGATGACTGCCTGCTCGGGGGTAAGCGCCACATCGTTGAGGCGCGGCGCGACATTGCCATCCTCATCGGTGATAAGTTCCATCAAGAGGACACCATCGAGGCAGACATAGGGCTGCGGCACCCGCACACCGGCCGCCGCCAGCTTGAACAGGGCGTCGACCTCGGTGTTCTGCCACACCTCTTCATGCTGTTTGCGGCCGTACTTGGAGCCTTTTTCCATGGCGCGAGCGCTGCGGCTGTTGCGCACCTTGCGCCCCTCCTGATAGACCACGGCCTGCTTGAAGCTGCGCTTGGACGCCTCTTTATAGACTTTGGCGCAGCGGATCTCGTCGCCGCAGCGCACCACATAGACGTCGGCCTCTTTGCCGCTCATCAACCGGCTGACGACCTCATCGACCAGGCCGTCATCAACCAGAGGTTGGATTCGATTTGGAATTTTCATGGCCGCCCTTTTACCCTATTTCCGCTCTCGAAGATAGCTCCGCGCACGCTCACCTGCTTCTCCCTTTCATAAGACACCCTGTTATCCCCTGTTTGCGCTGTTTTTGTCCACCCGTTCGCCTTAAAAACCACCAGCAGCAGACCAAATACGAAAGGCGCCTATGCCAACAAAAATGGCCCGCAAGCGGGCCAATTTTCAAGGTTCGGGCGGCAAGCCCTGACGAATGCGCTGGATCCCCGCTTCATAGAGGCCGTCATCCCCCTCCTGATGCTCCAGGGTTTCGAAGATCTTGAGAAACCACATGTACTGCTCGGGATGGCGCGCCACCTGCATCTCCACCACCCGGTTCATGGCGTTGACGTCTGCCAGCAGATCGGCAGTGGGATAAGGGTCAAACGGCGGCTCAATCTCCAGCAGATAGCACCCCTCATCCTCGTCATAGCTGGCGAAGATGGGCACGGCCCTGGCACCGGTCAGCTTCACCAGCTTGGGCAAGGCTGGCAGGGTTGCCTTGGGGCGGCCAAAGAAGGGAACAAACACGCTCGCCTCGCGGCCGTGATCCTGATCCGGCAGGTAGAAAAAACTGGCACCAGCGCGGATCGACTTGATCGCCGGTTTGATGCCGGCGCTGCGCTCATAGACCTTGCCTGCTTTGGCCCGCTCGCGGTTGATGTACCAGTCGAACACCTGATCTTTCGGGCTCTTCATCATGGTGCACATCTCGATGCCCATCATGGAGAAGTAGCGACCAATCATGTCAACCGCCCAAGTGTGAGGCACCACCAGGATCACCGGGCGGCCCGCGGCTTGCTCCGCTTGCACATGCTCCCAGCCGGTGACCTTGATGCGGCGGGTCAGCCGCGCCTTGCTGCGCCAGCTGAGCTCGCCAAAGCCCATAAAGGTCTTGAGCCCGACCCGGATCGATTTGAGCAGCAGCGCCTGCCGTGCGGCGGCATCCAGCTCGGGAAAGCAGATCTTGAGATTGGTATCGGCGATATAGGCCTGCTTTTTCGAAAAACGCAGCAGGGTTGGAGAGACCAGATCGGCAAAGCGATCCCTCAGTCTCGCGGGGGTAAATGCCAGCAGGGAGAGCAGGCCCAGCGCACACCAGCTGCCCCACCATTTGGGATGCAGCAGGCGGCTATGAAATGAGGTATCAAATACCGGATCTAACGCAGACATGGCGGCCATCAAGTCATCAAAAACAAACGGTTATTGTAGTTATCCTGACATTTTTTTCTACCCTGGGGAGGCTGGCCATCAGCCTGCAAGGCACTGATCAGACGAGTTATCATAAAAAATGGCCCACATGGGGCCATTTCAATCAATCCAAATTCTGGGTCAGCCGTGGGGCGACAATCCCTTGCGGATCCGGCGTATCCCCTCTTCGTAGAGGCCATCCAGCCCCTCCTGATCTTCACGGGTATCGAAGATCTTGAGGAACCACATGTATTGACCCGGATGGCGCATCAGCTGCTGTTGCACCATGTCGTTCATGCGACAGGTATCGGCCATCACATCCTCGGTGGGATAGTTGTCGAACGGTGCCTCAATCTCCAGCCGGTAGCAGTGGTTCTCTTCGTCATAGCAGGCGAGCAGCGGCACCGCCTTGGCGCCACTGACCTGCACCAGACGGGGCAAGGCAGGCAGGGTCGCTTTGGGATAGCCAAAGAAGGGGGCGAAGATGCTCTTCGCGCGGCCATGATCCTGATCCGGCAGATAGAAGAAGCTGCGACCGCTCTTGATGGTCCTGATCACCGCCTTGATCCCGGCGCTGCGCTCATAGACGCGGCAACCGTTCTTGGCCCGTGCACGGTTGAGGTGCCAGTCAAACACCGGATTGCGCGCCCGTTTCATCATGGTGCACATCGGCACCCCGCGCTGGGTGAAGCAGTAACCGGCGGCATCCACCGGCCAGGTATGGGGCACCACCAGGATCACCGGACGACCGGCAGCCCGCTCCGCCTCGATATGCTCCCAACCGCTCACCTGCATCCGGCTCATCAGATAACGCTGACTGCGCATGGTGAACTCGCCAAATCCCAACAGACTCTTGAGGCCGACCCGGATCGAGGTCAGTGCAATGGCATCCCGCTCTTCCGGGCTCTTGTCCGGGAAGCAGATCTCCAGATTGGTTCTGGCGATATAGATCTGTTTTTTCGAGATACGAAACACCAGCGGTGCCAAGGCTTCGGCCAAACGGTCGCGCAATCGCACCGGCACAAAGGCGAGCAACATCAGCACGCCGAGCGCCAGCCAGCTGAACCAGTAGCGGGGATGCAGAAAACGGGCTTCAAAAGAGGAGTCAAATACGGGATCTTGGGACGACATGTATTGGGGTCGAGCGAAAAAGTGGTGCTGCATTGTAGTCGTCCTGACAGGTAATACCAGTTAAATCCATGGCAAATAGCCCGCCACGGGCGCCACATCAAAAAACCATAAAAAAATGCCCCGCACTGCGGGGCATTTTGCTCGTTACACAACCAGGGTGGAGGCTCTTTGTCCATCCATCGTATGACTGGTCGTTTATCCCGTCGCTCTCGGAGCGCACTGCTTATCCATTTCCCGATGTCACATCTTCTTCAAGATTTAATGGTGAGCGCCCTGGCGGGCCATGCCGTTATTCATTTCGGTATCACGCTGCGGCAGAAAAAACATCAGGTAACGCAGTGCCACATACCCGACGATCACGGTAGCCACCCCCAGCTCGAAGTGGGCCAGCAGTCTGATCTGCTCGACGTAGTGACTGCCTTGCGCAAACCCTTCAACCAGATGGGCCACTTTGAACAGAGCGGTGGCACCGATCACCAGCGGGAAGGTGAAGGCGGCATAACCTGGCGAGAAGGGCAAACGCAGCAGTTTGATGAAGGCCAGATAGATGATACCGGTCATCAGGATGGCAATCCCCAACAGCACGGCCACCAGCAGCAGTGACGGCTCCTGGCTGACGGTCAGGTAACCAGCCAGAGAGAGGCTGGCAGGGGCCGCCAGAATGGCGATGGTCGGTTTGGCGGCATCCGGCACTTCATGGCTGAAGATCAGGCGATAGAGCATCAGCGGCAGCATCAGGCCGTAGCAGATGATCCCGAACCAGAGCAGACCGTTGGCCAGCGGGGCAAACTGACCACCCGGGAAGGCGACGTCAGCCACGATGATCCCCACTGGCGGCACGAACCAGCTCGGCACCATGTGGTGGATTTCAAACTCTTTGGCGCGATGCCAGATAAAGGTGGCCAGGAACAGCAGGTGAACCGCCACGGCAAACAGCCAGAGGGCCTCACCCGCTTGCGGCGCAATCATACCCAGCGCTTTGGAGACCACCATGGTGCCCATGGCATAGGTCGGAACCACACTGCCCACCACAGGGTGAGCGAGATCCTGCAACAGCAGGCGGGGGTGAAGCAGAAACTTGAAGGTCAGGATCACCAGCAGCACGGCCGCAATGGCAGCGCCCAGCAGTTGCATCCGGCCATCGAAGTGACCGGCATTTTCCCAACACCAACCAAGGCTAGCGATGCCCAGCGCCAGACCCGCCATTGGGGTTGGGGCGGCAGCCAGTGATTTACGGGTTCTTGCGATCATGATGACACCTTTCTATTGATGACGATGGCGATAGGATAATGGTCCCTTATCGTTTACGATATCTAAATGAATTAAATCAATCATTCAGGAAAACCAAACACGATGAAACTGACCCTGCAGCAGCTGAAAGTGTTCGCCACCATTGCCCGTTATGGAAACCTTGGCCTTGCCGCCAACGAGCTCTGCCTGAGCAAGGGGGCCGTCTCCCAGTCGCTGCAGGAGCTGGAGCGCCAGCTCTCCACCCCGTTGTTTGACCGCATTCACCCCAGATTACAGCTCAACAATGAGGGGCGCCTGCTGCAACCGGCCGCCGAAGAGCTGCTGACCCGGATGCAGGATATCGAGAACCTGTTCAGCCCCGATGCCGAACCGAGCGGCCAGCTGCGCCTTGGTGCCAGCCAGACCATCGGCAACTACCTGCTCCCCACCCTGCTCGCCAGCAGCAAACAGGAGTTGGGGCTCCCCCCCAAGGTGACCATCAACAACACTCACCTGCTCTGCCATGCGCTGGCCAACTTCGAGCTGGATATGGCACTGATCGAGGGGGAGAACCACCACCCCGACCTGCTCGCCGAACCCTGGCTGCAGGACGAGATGCTGGTGGTGGCCCCACCCGGTCACCCGCTTGCCAACAAGAAGGAACTCTCCCTCTCCCGACTGGGGGGCGAAACCTGGGTATTGCGTGAAGCGCAATCGGGCAGCCGCGAGCAGTTTATCCAGCAGATCCAGCCCGAGCTGCCCCGCTGGCAACCAGGGCTTGAACTCAACACCCTGGAGGCGGTGATGCTGGCGGTGGAGAAGGGGCTTGGCATCTCCTTTATCTCCCGGCTGGCAGCCTCGGATCGCCTGGCAGATGGGCGGCTGATCGCCCTGCCACTCTCCCGCCGCTTCCCGCGCCAGCTCTCCCTTATCTGGCACAAGCAGAAGTACCACTCCACCTCCCTGCGCCACTTTATCCACTTCTGCCGGACTCAGGTGAAGGATGCCGAGGTGAGCCGCGCAGAGTAACGCGCGCTCGGAGCGCCGCTGGCACGCCCGCCCGCCAATGACGGAAAAAGCAGAGAGGGAGCCACGGCTCCCTCTCTTTGATTCGCATGTTCGGTATCACTGCGCCAGACTGCGCAACCAGCTGATCTCCTCGCCCCAGATGGACTCGTCAATGGTCTCGAGGATCAGCGGAATGCGATCGAAGCGATCATCATTCATGATGTGGTGGAATACAGCCTCCCCCAGATTGCCCTCCCGCAAGCTGTGGTGGCGATCGACCCGGCTACCGAAGGTACACTTGGCGCCGTTGATATGCATCCCCTTGAGATAGTGAAAACCCACCGTGCGGTCGAACTCGGCAAAGACGGCAGCGCAGCTCTCGGCAGTGCGCAGATCGTAGCCAGCGGCAAAGGCGTGGCAAGTATCGAAACAGATCCCGACCCGGCTCTTGTCCTCCACCCCCTCGATGATGGTGGCTAGGTGCTCGAACGACCAGCCGAGGTTGGTCCCCTGCCCGGCGGTATTCTCGATTACCGCCGTCACCCCTTCACTACGCTCCAACGCCCAGTTGATGGACTCGCTCACCAGCTTGAGGCTGGCCAATTCGGGAATTTGCTTGAGATGGCTACCGGGGTGGAAGTTCAGATAACAGAGCCCCAGTTGCTCGCAACGCTTCATCTCGTCGAGAAACGCATCGCGGGATTTGGCCAGACCATCGGGATCCGGGTGGCCCAGATTGATGAGATAGCTGTCGTGAGGCAGGATCTGCTCCGGCAGAAAACCGGCCTTGTCACAAGCCGCCTTGAAGGCACGGATGGTGGCATCCGACAAGGGGGCAGCCTGCCACTGACGTTGATTCTTGGTAAAGAGGGCAAACGCGTTGGCCCCGATGGCCTGGGCGCGGGCAATAGTATTCTCCACCCCGCCGGCCGCACTGACGTGGGCTCCAATATATTTCATACAATCTCCTCAATACGGCAAGCCGCCATTATGCCGCTCCCGCCCGGCCACGCCAAACCGGGATATCCGATAGCGGGTATCGACAAATAGCGCCACCTTGGCGAATCGAAGCACTGCGTTTCATGGCGTAATCGGCCTGCACTGTAGCAACCGCTCCGCAGAAGGGATAGTTAGAGCCCGTCCACGCCAGCATGGCTGCCCATAAAAAACGCAGCGTATCGCCTGAGCAATAACGCTGCGTCTTTGGGTCTCTCGGCCGTTTCCCTTGCCGTGGCCCGAATGGCTAGCTAGCGACAAGGGAGCAAGAATGCGCGGGGAGAGTCGCCTTAGAAGGGCATTTTAAAACCCGGCGGCAGTTGCATGCCACCGGTCAGCTCGCCCATCTTGGCCTTGTTCTGCTCTTCCACACGACGCACGGCATCGTTGCAAGCGGCGGCGACCAGATCTTCCAGCAGCTCCTTGTCATCTTCCATCAGGGAGGGGTCGATCTCGATGCGACGGACGCTGTGGCTACCAGTCATGGTGACCTTGACCATGCCAGCACCGGCTTCACCGGTCACTTCCATCTGAGCCAGCTGCTCCTGCGCCTTCTGCATACGCTCTTGCATCTGTTGGGCCTGTTTCATCAGGTTCCCCATTCCACCTTTACCAAACATATGTCGTCTCTCGTCTTGAAATCCGGCATCCAGCGCCGGGCTGTGGGCTTGTCTGTCCTAGATGGGGACAGCCAAACTGCTTTTCAACCGGAAGCAAGCTCCCGGCCACGGAATTTAGCGGTTGAGTGGCTCGATGCTCTCGTGATGAAGCACGGCACCAAACCGCTGAACTAAAAACTGTACGTTGGGATCCTGCTCCAGATCCCGGGTCACCTGCTCGCGCACCCCGAGATAAAGGCGGTGCTCGATCTCGAGGGGGGTCTCCTGGTCAGGCACCACACCGAGCGTTACCTCGACCTGCACCGGTTGTCCCAGCGCTGGCCCAATGATCTCGGCCAGATCGGCGCGCGCCTTGTCGCTCACCAGATGGCGCTGCTCGGGCTTGAGGGTTAGCAGCACCTTGTCCCCTTCCCGCGTCATCACCGAGTTGATGGCCAGCTGGCGCAGCCGACCACCCACCTGAGTGTGGGCAATCAACTCGGCCCAAGGGTCGCCGCAACCATTGAGCAGCGAGGAGGGGATAAGGCGAGTCGCCTCTCCCTCTTGCGGCTCGCTGTCGCTCTCGAGCTCATCCCAGTCGATGGTCTCCATCACAGGCTGAGGGGGTTCGCTCTGCGTCACGGGTGCAGCAGCCACCGCCGTGGTGGCAACGGGTGGCAGGGTCGCAGGTGCTGGCGTCACCGCAGGCGCCGCAGCGCTGCGCTCGCCGGGTCGATAGCTCGGCTGCCCGTCGAGATCCCAGGGTGGCAGATCGGTTGGCTGGGCCGGTGCCGTGACAGGGGCGTGGCTCATCACCTGAGTCTGCCCGGCAAAGCCCTGATTGAGGTACTCCTCGTATTCCCCGTTGTCACCCTGCGGCTCGTAACTATCGCCATAGAGATCCACTGGCGGCAGATCATCATAGTGACCCATCGCCGCCATCCCCTGCCCGGCCGGTTGGCTGACAGAGACAGGCTGTTGCGCGACGGCCGGTGCAGTAGCGAGCGCAACAGGGCGAGCTGGCGCAACTGGTACTGCGCGCGGCGCAGGCGCCGCCGGGGCATCCTGACCTCGCTGGCGGCTGCGCAGCATATTTCGCTTGCCAAGCAGACTCTGCATGCTCGATACCGCTGATACCTGTTCAGCAGCGGCAACAGGCGTTGCTGTCGCTGCGAGCGCGGGCTCGAAGGGGGCGGTCAGCGGCTCGCCACGGGAATAGTCGGTATCGGCTGCGGCAGAAGCTTGTTCATCAGCATCTGCGGGCTGTGCAGCTGAGTGCGCAGACACATCGGGCTGCGCATGGGGCAACTCGGGCTCGGGTTGATACCCCATGCCCGCAGCTTCACGCAGCAACTCATCCTGCTGACTAAACAGCTCGGCGGCTTGCGCATCCTCCTCGCTGTCGGCGGGGTTGCCGATGTCATCCGTCATCGCAGGCAGGGAGACATCAACCGCGGGCACTGCACTGGTAGCAACAGGCGTGCTGGCAACAGGGCTGGCTAGCGGTGCAGGCACGGCGCCGCTGATCGGTGCCACTGCGGCCGATTCAGCGGCCGGGCGCTTTCCCGGCAAAGAGGCAACCGAAGTAGCGCAGCTCGCCGCACTGCTCGTCATTGACGGGGGCAACGCAGTGAGGCTGGCCGGATGCAGGGCATCGCGCCTTGGGGAGAAGGCGAGCATCCGCAGGCAGGTCATCTCCAGCGCGGTGCGGCCATCGGGGGCCCAGGGAAGATCTTTACGGCCACCCAGCACGATCTGGTAGCAGAGCTGCACCTCTTCCGGGCTCATCGCCTTGGCCAGTTGCAGCAGGGAATCAGCATCCGCCCCCTGCTCCTGCACGCTGGCAGGCAGCAGCTGCGCCATGGCGATACGATGGAGCAAGCCTTCCAGCTCGGCGTGGAGCTGATCAAAATCGGGGCCCAGGGTGGCGATCTCGGTGATCTTGGCCATGGTCGCGGGGGCATCTTGCCGCAAAATGGCTTCCAGCAGCTGGTGCAGATGGCGGTGATCGAGCGTGCCCAGCATCGCCAGCACGCTCTCGAGGCGCACGCTGCCGTTACCGTGGGCCAGCGCCTGATCGGTCAGGCTCAGGGCATCTCGCATACTGCCGTCGGCGGCTTTGGCCAGGGCCAGCAGGGCGCGCGGTTCGAAGGGCTGCCCCTCCTGATCCAGCACCCATTCGAGCTGCTTGGCGATCTGGGTCTGATCCAGACTCTTCAGATGAAACTGCAGGCAGCGCGAGAGAATGGTAATGGGCAGCTTCTGCGGATCCGTGGTAGCCAGCAGAAACTTCACATAGGGGGGGGGCTCTTCCAGGGTTTTCAGCAACGCGTTGAAGCTGTGGCGCGACAACATGTGCACTTCATCGATGAGGTAGACCTTGAAGCGGCCGCGGGCCGGACGGTACTGCACGTTGTCGAGCAGCTCGCGGGTATCTTCCACCTTGGTTCGCGACGCCGCGTCAATCTCCAGCAGGTCGACAAAGTTGCCCTGATCGATCTCGCGGCAGGTATCGCAGACACCGCATGGGTGGCTGCTGATCCCCTGCTCGCAGTTGAGGCTCTTGGCCAGAATACGGGCGATGGTGGTTTTGCCGACCCCGCGGGTACCGCTCAGCAGATAGGCGTGATGCAGCCGTCCCTGATCCAGGGCGTTGGTCAAGGCGGTCAGCACATGTTGCTGGCCTACCACTTGTTCAAACGTATGGGGGCGCCATTTACGCGCCAGAACCTGATAGCTCATAAATCCATCATGCAGGGAAGACAGGGCATTGGGGCCGGATGCTAACACAAATGGCGGGCTGGCTGTATCGGCTATCGGTGAGAGCGGGAGGGATCGCTTGATTTTCAAACCGATGCCCGCAAGGGCATCGGTTCAATGCAGGCCCGATGCAGAGGATCGGGCCGAAGAGGCATTACTCGCCGGCCAGCTCGACCAGTGAGACCACCTTGATGCCAGCGGCAGTCAGGCGGGCATCGCCACCCAGAGACGGCAGGGAGATGATGAAGGCCGCATCGGCCACTTCACCACCGGCACGGCGGATCAGCTTGACGGTCGCATCGACGGTACCACCGGTCGCCAGCAGATCGTCCACGACCAGCACCTTGTCACCGGGCACGATGGCATCGGTGTGCAGTTGCAGGGTGTCGGTGCCGTACTCGAGGGCATAGGACTCCTCGATCACTTCGCGCGGCAGCTTGCCCGGCTTGCGGACCGGCACGAAGCCCAGCCCCATGGCATAGGCAACCGGCGCGCCAAAGATGAAGCCGCGAGCTTCGGTGCCAACAATCTTGGTGATCCCTTGATCACGATAATGATTGGCCAGTAGATCGATGGTGGCCTTGAAGGCCTCGGCGTTCTCAATCAGGCTGGTAATGTCACGAAACAGAATGCCCGGCTTCGGATAGTCGGGAATGGTCTTGATGCTTGCTTCGATAAATTTCAGGGTTTCCGGATTCATGTGTTGACCGCTTATTTTTTTGACCCAGGGGTGGCCATTTTTTCTCAATTCCCTTCTGCGGGAAATAAAAAAGCCTGTCACGCAAAAATGACAGGCCGACTCCATAGCATTATTGCTGAAATAGCTTAGGGACTTCACTTCGCCATTGCAACTGGCTCCAGCACTGGCAGACGCATTAACCAGGTGAGCAGGATCACCATTATGACAACCAGCAGCCCCTTGACCCACAGCAGTGGCACCACCGCCAGCGACACCGAAAAGGTGAGCAAAATGAAGATAATGGCGCGCCGTCTGGCCTGACGACGAATACCGCGATACTGCTGCCAATCCACGATGGGCGGGCCAAACCAGGGATGGGTCAGCAACCAGCGATGAAAACGGGGCGACGAGCGGGCAAACAGGGCGGCAGCCAGCAACATGAAGGGGGTAGTCGGCAACAGCGGCAGCACAATGCCTACGATACCGGTGGCAAATGCCAGCCACCCGAGCGCCATCAGACACCAACGCTTCATTCCTTCTCCTTGCGTGATTTATCTCCCTCTAGCCTAACAGAGTTTGAGCGGGTGCTGACAGCGGGCCGCAACCCCACTACAATCTGCGCTCTTTTTTCTTGCCACTCTCGTCGGAAAGCCGTTATGCGCGTTATTTTGGCCCCCATGCAGGGGGTACTGGATCACCTGATGCGGGAGGTTCTCACCTCCGTCAATGATTACGATCTCTGCGTGAGCGAGTTTATCCGGGTCGTCGATCAGCTGCTACCCGCCAAGGTGTTCTACCGCCTCTGCCCTGAACTGCTACAAGATGGCAAAACCCGCGCAGGCACCCCGGTGCGAGTACAACTGCTGGGGCAACACCCCGAGTGGCTGGCCGAGAACGCCGTGCGCGCCATCGAGCTGGGCTCCCCCGGCGTCGATCTCAACTTCGGCTGTCCCGCCCCTACGGTCAACAAGAGCAAAGGCGGTGCGGTGCTGCTCAAAGAGCCCGAAACCATCTACCGCATCGTCAAGGCGGTGCGCGAGGCAGTGCCCGCCCATCTGCCGGTGAGCGCAAAAATTCGTCTCGGTTACGATGACAAGGAGCTCTATCTGGAGAACGCTCAGGCGGTCCTCCAGGGGGGCGCCAACGAGCTGGCCGTTCATGCCCGCACCAAGCGCGAAGGGTACAAGGCCCCCGCCCACTGGGAATATGTGGACGCCATTCGCCGCGCCCTGCCCATCCCCGTCACTGCCAACGGCGAGATTTGGGATCATAAAGATGCCCTCACCTGCGCCAGAGTCTCGGGTTGCGATGCCCTGATGGTCGGGCGCGGCGCCATCTCCCTGCCCAATCTGGCCAACGTGATGAAAACCGGCTGCCCGCACATGAGCTGGGCCGAGGTGCTGCAGTTGATGGTGAGCTATACCGAGCAGGATCTGGCCAGCGAAAAAGCCGACTACTACCCCAGTCGCATCAAACAGTGGTTCAGCTATCTCAAGCGGGAATATCCCGAAGCGGACCTGCTGTTTCAGGAGATCCGGGTACTCAAAGAGACGGATCCCATCCGCGATGCCCTGCTGCAAGCAGCCAAAAGCCACGGCTAACCACGTTTAACTTGACGCATATCATCTTGATAGAGTTATCGGATCCCTATACTGCCCCGAATATGTCGTCTGTCCTGTGGGGGATAATGTGTGTGAAATGACGCAAGCACAGTTGACTGTCTGGCGTAATCGCCTGCTGTCAGACTGGGCCCAAGTACGAGAAACGCTGATCGGTCAGCTCAAAGCCTGCCGCCGTGACGAGTGGGCCGAACAGGTCGGTCACTGCGAGCAGGATCAACT
The DNA here is from genome assembly GCF_027705905.1 of Aeromonas sp. Y293-4. Taxonomy (NCBI): domain Bacteria; kingdom Pseudomonadati; phylum Pseudomonadota; class Gammaproteobacteria; order Aeromonadales; family Aeromonadaceae; genus Aeromonas; species Aeromonas sp. Y293-4. Next base: position 138,622 of record NZ_JAPDCI010000009.1, read on the forward strand.
GGTGGAACTGACCAGCCGGCTGGATCTGCCGAAGGTAGAGCAGAGCGTGGCCCGCCTCAAGCGGATCGACGCGGCACTCTGCCAGATGGATCTCGGCCTCTATGGCCTCTGCTCCGATTGTGAAGAGCCGCTTTCCATCGAACAGCTGGAACAGGATCCGACCCTGCAACGCTGCCCGCGCTGTGAAACCCGTTATCGCAAGGGATTCCACGCCCACGAACTGTGAGGGATGCACATCTGTGCATCCGCTCAACCCTCAGCACTGGTTACTCCGTCGTTCCTGTCCAATACTCACCGTATCAGCCTGTTCGAGGGTATGCGTTGTGTACAGACTCTTGTTGTTATGGTGTTTGTGTTGCCAGGCTACGGCACAGGAGTCATTGGTCGTGGGCTGGGTCGACTGGCAGCCCTTCAGTTATCGCAATGAACAGCAACAGCTCCGGGGACTGGATGTGGAGCTGCTCAACGCCATCTTCCTGCGGGCCGGTTATCGGGCCAAATTCAATGAAATGCCCTGGGCTCGCGTGCTGCACGAGCTGAAATTCGGCACGGTTCAGCTGACCATGTCAGCCAATATCACCGCCGAGCGGCAGCAATATGCCCGCTTCAGCCACCCCTATCGGGAAGAGGAGACGGCCATCATTATCCGTCGGCAAGATGCCGAACGCTGGCGCGGGATCACCACCCTGGAGCAGTTGATCAACACCCCCGACTTCCATATCGGGGTGCTCAAGGGCTTTGATTACGGCAATACCTTCCGCCAGTTGATGGCAAGGCCCGAGCTGCAGCCTCGCTTGCAGATACGCCTGCGGCTGGATCAGCTGCTGAAGATGTTGCAAGGGGGTCGGATCCAGGGGTTTATTCTGGATCCTCACGGACTGTAGGGGTGGCAGGATAAGGATGAAACGCAGGATCAGCTGCATACCCTGCTGCGTATCGAAGTCACGCCGGTTCACCTGATGCTGAGCAAAGAGAGCACTACTGAGGCGCAACTGCAGCGGATCAATCAGGCTATCGATCAATTGAAACAGAGTCCCGACTATCAGCAGATCCTCGATCGCTATCAGTTCAGATCCCTGCATTCACAGGAAAATACTCATAAGTAAGGGGAGCATCAGCTCCCCTTACTGTCTCAAGCAAACTCAATCCTGTCTCAAACAACCCTGGTTGCAACTTGCCAGGACGTTTTGGTCACCGATAACGTGATGGTTAAGCCTGGCTATCAGCGTCCCAGTACAATGTCGGCAAGGTGGGCGAAGTGGTGGATTTCGTGGGTGGCATCGCACTCGCCCGCTTGCCACGCCGGGTTGTACCAGCAGGTTGCCAGCCCCTGCGCCGCCGCCCCGGCAATATCGGTTTTCGGATTATCCCCCACCATCAGCACCCGCGCAGGATCCGGCTGCCCCATCAAGGAAAGAGTGTGCTGGAAAATGGCTGGCGCCGGCTTGGTCACCCGGATCTCGTCGGAGATCACCAGCGGCTCGAACCACTCGCTCCAGCCCAGTTTGCCGAGCCGCCCCCGCTGAGGCACGCTGAAACCATTGGTGATGATCCCCATCCGCACCTTGCTGCGCAGCTGCTGCAGGGTCTCGACCACCCCTTCGAGAGGCATGCTAAGGGCAATGATTTGCTCCAGAAAGGTGTTGTTCATCGCCATGGGATCGGCGGCAACCTGCTGGGCAAAGAGGGAGAAGCGGGTCTGCTGCAACGCCGTTGCATCGATCTCGCCGTCGTTGTACTGCTGCCAGAGCCCGTGGTTGAGGGCGTGGTACTGCGCCATGCTGGCGTCATCAGCCTGTACGCCATAGATCTGCAGGGTGTGCGTCAGCGCAGAGGCGACCGGAAAATCGAGCAGGGTTTCATCCAAATCGAACAGCACCCAGTCATAGCTTGGTTGTTTCACATAACTCCTTGTTATCATTCAGATTATTCAGAGGCTTGGCGACCAACTCTGCCAAGCGGGCTGGCCAGCAGATCCAGCGTGAGACGCACGCCAAAGCCGGTCACTTCGCTGGAGACCACCCCATTGCCCCCCTTGTTGCGAAAACCGCTAAGGTCGAAGTGCAGCCAGGGGGTCTGCTCGGGCACGAAGTGGGCGAGGAAACGGGCCGCATCAATGTGATCCGGCGAACTGCCCGGTGCACACTGCAACAAATCGGCCCACTCGCTCTCGATGTTGTCGTCGTAATCGTCATCAAGCGGGAAGGGCCAGATCCGCTCACCGCTGCGCTGACCCAGATTGACCAGTGATGCCATCCATTCGCTGCGATTGGTAAAGACACCGCTGTAGCGGCTACCCAGCGCCCGTTTGCAGGCCCCAGTCAGGGTCGCATAATCGAGCAGCAGATCCGGAGTATCCTGCACCGCCATCGCCAGGGTGTCGGCCAATACCATTCGCCCTTCGGCATCGGTATCGACCACCTCGATGGAGGTGCCAGTGATGGCAGTCACCACCTCACCGGGGCGATAGGCGTGAGGGCCGATATGGTTCTCGGCAATGGCCAGCCAGCAGTGTACCTCGTAGGGTAGCTGAGCTCGGCTGATGGCGTAGAGGGCCCCCAGCGCCACCGCGCTGCCCCCCATGTCCAGATGCATGCCATACATGCTGCCAGAGACCTTGAGGTTGTAACCGCCGGAGTCGTGACAAATTCCCTTGCCCACCAGTGCAATGCGGCGCACCGGCTTGGGCGGGTAGTAGCTGAGCTTGACCATGGCTCCCTGATTGTCTTCCGAACCACGAGCAACGGCCAGAAACGCCCCCGCCCCCAGCTCGGCCAGCTGTGCCTGATCATAGTGATGGCACTGCCACCCCTCATCTTGCGCCAGCTTGCTGACAAACTCGCGATAGCTGGCGGCCGTCAACTCGGAGGCAGGCAACACCGCCAGATGGCGAGCCAGCCCGTTGCCCCCCGCTTCGCTGTAGAGGCGCGCCAAGTCCAGCACCACCACGGGTGAAACCTTGATTTGCTGATAGCTCCAGCTGCTTTCACTGCGGCGCTTGCTGGTGGGCAACGAAATATTGGCGGCAAGCAGGGCTGACAACATCACTTCGGCCAGCATCACTCGCTCGGAGGGAGAAAAACCTTCCAGATGCAGCCCGAGCCGCTCCACATTGAGCCCAGAAAGAGGAGCAATCCAGCCTCTGATCTGTTTATAGAGGCGGTGATCCCGCGTCACACTGCCGGCCACAAACATCACCTGCAACAGGGTATTGCCATGCATCAGGGTAAAGGGCGCTTTTTTCCCCAGCGCAAGCTGGGTCTGGAGACCCGCAAGGGCGGGGAGCGAAAGCAAGGACTCCTTCTGCTCTTCGGCGATCAGCAGCAGTTGCAACGGCAGCCCTTGGGCAAGGGCTTCGGCCAGCGTGGCATCCCGGCTTTCAATAGCAGGAGGAAGATAGGTGAAGGGAGTGATCACAGGCGCGTGCCTCATCCATGAAGAGATACCTGATGATACCCAACAAATGGTTGATACGACCAGTTTTGGTCTTGAAAAAGCGTCAGAAATAGCAGCAATCACCAGATGGTGACGAGCATCAAGAAGGATTGTTCAATCATTGGCAATGCAGGAAGGGAACGTACAGAAAGTTGGTTGCGGGGGCCGGATTTGAACCGACGACCTTCGGGTTATGAGCCCGACGAGCTACCGAGCTGCTCCACCCCGCGTCCGAATTGTCACCCTCAAGCCGAGCAGTAGCTTGGTGGCGTTTGTC